>JAATFM010000136.1 GCA_015655195.1 Terriglobales bacterium | reverse complement strand
TCTGTAATTGATTGAAAAAGATTCAGTTAACTCTCGTTTTTGGTGTGCGATGATGCGTTCCCCTTTTCTTTGCTTCCGATGCACCCGGCTGACTGAATTCCGCGTGTAGTCCTGTGAGCATGATGCGCTCGATTTCCATGATGGCATGGGGGGGGGTAATTCTATGCAACGTTGGCGGGAGTGCTATCCCACCCTAGCGGCAAAAACAAAGACGCCGCGAGGGTGGGGCACCCGGGTGAGTGGAAAGAATTAGTTCAGTTGGTTGCGGGTTTGGACTGTTTCGCGGCCTGCTGCACGCTTTTGTGATGGCGCACGTCTGCGCCCTGCACCCAGAAGATTACGTCTTCGGCGATGTTGGTCGCGTGATCGGCTACGCGCTCCAGGCTGCGCGCAATCATCAGCGCATTCAGCGCCTGCGGAGCTACGACGCTGTTCTCTTCCATTGCTTTGGTGAGCGTCTTGTACGCCGAACGGTTCATTGCGTCCACGGCATCGTCCATCGTGAGCACGGTGCGCGCCATCTCGGCGTCGGCTTCGATGAAAGATTGCAGGCTCTTGCGAACCATGTCCGCGGCCAGCGTTGCCATGCGCGGAATATCGACGGGCAGATCGACGAGCGGAAGCTGATCCATGCTGCGGACGCGGTCGCTGATTGCCTTGGCCGCATCGCCTACTCGCTCCAGATCGGCATTGATCTTGATGACGGAGAGAATGAAGCGCAGGTCCTTTGCCATCGGCTGTTCCATGGCGAGGAGATCGAGCGCGGCTTGGTCGATGTCGCGCTCCATGCGGTTGATGGCGACTTCGCTGCGCGCTACGAGGTCGCAGATGGAGAGGTCGCGCACGCGATATGCCTCGATGGCGCGCTGAATCGCCTGCTCGGCCAGTCCCGCCATGACGAGCAAGTTCTCTTTAAGGTCTTCGAGGCTCTGCTGAAAGCGTATCCGTGTCATCCGAACCTGCCTGTGATGTAATCCTCGGTGCGCTTGTCGGTGGGGTTGGTGAAGATTTTATGCGTCTCGTCGAACTCCACCAGCCGGCCGTTCAAAAAGAAGCCTGTCTTCTCCGCCACGCGCGCCGCCTGCTGCATATTGTGCGTAACGATGACGATGGTGTACTGCGATTTGAGCTCGAAGATCAAGTCTTCGATCTTAGAGGTCGAAACCGGGTCGAGCGCCGAGGCCGGCTCGTCCATCAGCAGAACCTCGGGGTCCACGGCGAGTGCACGCGCAATGCAGAGCCGCTGCTGCTGGCCGCCGGAGAGGCTTGCGCCGGACTTCTTGCGGAGATCGTCTTTTACTTCGTCCCACAGCGCGGAGTTCTTCAGCGACTTCTCGACAATCTCATCGAGCACTCGGCGGTTGGAGTAGCCGTTCAGCTTGAGGCCCGAGGCCACGTTGTCGTAGATCGACATGGTGGGGAAGGGGTTCGGCCGCTGAAAGACCATGCCGATGCGGCGGCGAATCTCGACCGGCTTGGCGTCAGCGTAGATGTCCTGGTCGCCGACCTTTACCTGGCCTGTGACGCGGGCAATGGGGTTGGTCTCGTGCATCCGGTTCAGGCAGCGGACGAAGGTGCTTTTGCCGCAGCCCGAGGGGCCGATCAGCGCCGTCGCGTGATTCGCCGGAATGTGCAGGTTGATGTCCTGCAGCGTGTGGTTCGTTCCATACCACGCATTCAGATTGGTAACATCGATTCCGACGCCCACTTAACTTGCTCCCTTCAACACGCCGCGGCTGGTAACGTAGCGCACCAGGGAAACCGCGAGCACAATCAGCACAATTAAAACCAGCGCTCCGGCCCAGGCCAGCCTGTGCCACTCATCGTAGGGCGAGAGCGCATAAACGTAAATCTGCAGCGGCAGCGCGGCGATGGGCTGGTTCAGGTCCACGCTCCAGAAGGAGTTTCCCAGCGCCGTGAACAGGAGCGGAGCCGTTTCGCCGGCCACGCGGGCAAAGGCCAACATGCAGCCTGTGATAATGCCCGGCGAGGCTGTTTTCACGGTAATCGACAACACAGAGCGCCAGTTTGGCACGCCAAGTCCCAGCGCAGCCTCGCGCACAGCGTGCGGCACCATTACCAGCATCTCTTCCGTGGTGCGGCAGACCGTGGGAATCATCATAATTCCCAGCGCCGTGCCGCCGGCAAAGGCCGAGAAGTGGCCCGTGAAGGGCAGAAAGGGAATGTGCGTGCCGACGATCAGCGCGTATGCGGCGACGCCCATCACAATTGACGGCACGCCGTTCAGCACGTCTGCCGTGAACCGGATTGCGTTGGCGAGCTTCGTTCCGCGACCGAACTCGGCGAGATAGATGCCGCCGCCAATGCCGATCGGCACGCCGATGACCGTGGCCAGCGCCAGCAGCACCGCCGAGCCGACGATGGCGTGCGCCATGCCGCCGCCGCTCTCGCCGACCGGCTTCTGAATCTGCGTAAAGAAGGCCAGGTTGAGACTCGACGCGCCTTTGTAGATCAGATAGACAAAGATTGCCACCAGCGGCGCGACCACCAGCAGCGTGGCTAGAATAGCGAGCCCCGTGACGGCACTGTCTGTCAGTGCGCGTATCTTTGCCCGGATTGGATTTCCGCTCAGCGGCAAATCTGTTTCTCCTCGAACTGCATGGCCTCGAACTTCATAGTTTTTAGCGCGCCTGCTCCGGTGTTCCGCGCGTCACGGCCCAGACCAGAATCCGCGCCAGCGCATTCACAATAATCGTCACGATAAACAGCGCCAGGCCAAGCTCGGTCAGCGCGCTGCGGTGCAGGTCGCTCGTTGCCTCGGCGTATTCGTTGGCAATGACCGAAGCCATGGAACTGCCATTAGCCAGCAGCGAGCGCTGAATGTCGGGGCTGTTGCCGATTACCATTGCTACGGCCATGGTTTCGCCCAGCGCGCGACCCAGGCCCAGAATTACGCCGCCGACAATGCCGATGCGCGCATTGCGCAGCACGCCCATGCGGATCATCTCCCAGCGTGTGGCGCCGAGCGCCAGCACGGCTTCGCGCTGCGAGTGCGGCACGGCTGTCATCACTTCACGCGTCAGCGAGGAGATGATGGGCAGAATCATGATTGCCAGGATGACGGCAGCCGAAATGTAGCCTAATCCTGTTGGGTTGTCGTCGGAGAAGAATCCCGTCCAGCCGAGCAGCCTGACCAGCAGCGGATTAACGTAGTCGCGCAGCAGCGGCACCAGCACAAAGACCGCCCACAGGCCGTAAATGACGGAAGGAATTGCGGCTAGCAACTCAGTGACAAAAGCCAGTGGGCCACGCAGCGCCTTGGGGCACATCTCGGTCAGGAAGATTGCCACGCCGATTGCCAGCGGCACGGCCAGCAGCAGCGCGAGGAAGGAGGAAACCAGCGTTCCGTAGATGAACGGCACGGCGCTGAAGTGTCCGTTTACCGGGTCCCAGTAGAGCGGCGCGCCGGTTACCCGATCCCGCTCAAAGGTATAGAAGAACTTGAGCCCGAACTGATGCCAGGCCATGTCGGAGCGCAGGATGAGCACGACGGCGATCAGCCCGACGATCCCGAAGATCGTGAGGGCGCATAGCACCATCAATATATGGAAGCTGCGGTCAGCCAGTGCAGAGTTGCCGCGCGAGCGCAGGAATTGCCGAATAGCTGAGCCTGCCGGGTCCGGCTGAGGGCCTGTCGGCTGGGCGGATGCGGGCTGGATCTGGGGCTGAAAAGTGCGAATCTCGGGCACAGGCTCGGTCACCAACTCCAGCCTACCGGGGGAATGTGAATAAAAGGTTACAACCCCGCAAAATCAAGCGCATAGCGAGGGGTTTTGGAACGCCTGGAGGCTCCGGCTGCCCGAATCCTGTCCATATTCACGTTTGACTATTTGTGTTTGGAACATTGGTTCCAAAAGTGCACTTTCACAGCCGGGCCGGGGTAAATGTGCGTTTTCCGCGCCCGGCTCCGCTTAGAGTGGAAACATGAGGGTGTCAGCCTCCCCAACCGCTCTCTCCGCATTTGGCCGCCGCGTTCTGGCGCTTTGTCTTGCCACAGCTCTCGGTTTGCCTGTCTCCGTGATGCTGCTTGCGGCGCAGAGTGCCAGCTCGCAAACCACCTCGGTCAGGAAGAAAAAGAAGGCTCCGGCAAAGAAGGGAACTGCAAGTGCCGCGTCCCGTCGAGGGGCCGGTTCTGGTTCCAGTCGTGCTTCAGGCCGCAAAGCCAGCGTGCAGAGCCGCCGCCGCCGTCCCAGCCGCCAAGCCAGTGCCGAACAGACGGCACGGATTCGTCAGGCATTCGTTGCTTCCACCGAGTTACGGCCCATGGCGCAGCAGTTAATGTCGCTGCGGACGCCTTCGGCCTTTGCCGGCGTGGCAAATTACGCCCACGCGCACAGCGGCGACGCGGCTGCCGCGGCGTATCTGTCGCTGGGCTTTGCCTATCAGCAGGAGAAGCGCTACGGCGACGCGGCCTCGGCCTTGCGCCAGGCAAAGCAGGCCAGCGAGGTGCTGGACGATTACGCCGATTATCTGGGCGCGGTCAGCGAGCACGCCTCCGGCAACGACTCCGCCGCCGAGGCACTGCTCAAGGGTTTCGACGACCGCTACCCGGACAGCATCTTTGTTGTGGATGCGCCGGTGCTTGAGGCCAGCGTGCTGCTGGCAGCGGGCAATACCGCGGGCGCGAAGCAGGTTCTGGACGGCATTGCGGACGAGGCAAAAGACATGCCGAAGTACGAGCTGGCGCAGGCAAAGGTAGCGGCGGCGCTGGGCCAAACCTCCGAGACCGAGCGCCTCTACACGCACCTTCTGCTCCAGCATCCGCTTAGCCAGGAGGCCGAGCAGGCCCGCGCCAAACTTACCGCGATGGGCGCGGAGGGCAATCTCACGATTACCGAGCTGCGCAGCCTGGGCGACGCCTACTACAACGCGGGGCGTTATTCGCCGGCCAGCGAGCAGTATCACGCGCTGGCGCGCAATGCCACACTCGATAACGCTGCGCGCAACAGCTTTGCCGTGGCGGCAGCGGCTTGCGATCTGCATCTGAAACGGCTCACCGAGGCGCAGGCCCGCGCCCTGGCCGATACCAATGACGAGAGCGGCGCGCGCCGCCTTTCGCTGCTCGTGGAACTGGCTCGCGACCGCAAAGATAACGCGGCGCAGCAGTCGTTGGTCGCGGAACTCGAACGCCGTTTTCCGCAGAGCCCGTGGCTGGCCGATGCGCTATATACGAGCGGCAGCATGTATCAAATTCAGAAGGATTATGCGCGCTCGGCGGGCTATTATAGCTATCTCGCCTCGCATTTTCCGGCCAACAAGAATGCCGCCGCTGCACACTGGCGCGCGGGCTGGCTCAGCTATCGGCAGGGGCTTTACTCGGATGCGACGCGCATCTTCGACGACCAGATTCGCCTCTTTCCTGCGTCGCCGGAGACCGCTGCCGCGCTTTACTGGCGCGGGCGCTTATATGAGATGCAGGACCACAAGCCGGCGCTGGCCGCAGCGAACTACAAGGCCGCAGCCCGCGCCTACCAGCACTACTATTACGCGCAGACCTCCCGCCAGCGGCTCGCCGCGCTGGGCCAGATACAGGCCGCTTCTGTGCCGCAGCTCGATGCCTTCCAGCCGCCCGCCATTCCGCATCTCGATGCTGCCGCGCCGCCGGACAGCCCGCACATTGCCAAGGCCCGGCTGGTTGCAAATGCCGGCCTGAACGAATATGTAGGGCAGGAGATTGCCGCGGACCCGGACTCCGCCGGATGGAGCGCGCTGGCTGAGGCGCAAATCTATGCAAGTTTCGGCGAAACCTATCGCGCCCTGAAGGCTCTCAAGCGTGCGTTGCCTTACGCGGCATCGGCGCCGATCAAGTCCATCCCGCTGGCTTATTGGCGCATTCTTTTTCCAGAGGCGTGGTGGGATACGATCAAGACCGAGTCGGCGCGCAACGGGCTCGATCCTTATCTCGTGGCCTCGCTCATCCGCCAGGAGTCGGAGTTCAACCCATCTGTCATCTCGTATGCGAACGCTTATGGCCTGATGCAGGTCGAGCCTGCTACGGGCAGAACGCTGGCGCGGCAGGAAGGACTCTCCGGCTTCGAGGCGCATCAGCTTCTGAATCCGGAGATGAACATTCGCCTCGGAACGCGCTACCTCAAGCAGCTTCTCGATCGCTTCGGTGGCGTGGAGGAATACGCGCTGGCCGCTTACAATGCCGGCGAGTCGCGCGTGGTGGATTGGCAGGCCGCCGGCCCGTATCGCGGCATGGATGAGTTTGTGGAATCCATCCCGTTCACGCAGACCCGCGATTACGTGCAGGCCATCGAGCGCAACAAGGAGATTTACCGCTCGCTCGATGCGGCTTCCGCGCAGGGTTCGCATGGCGAGGATGCGGCACAGTAGCTGTGCGGACCGGAAATAGCGCACGTCTTCGCGGTGCGCAGGGTAACTCCGAAACTGGTTATTGATCAGATCGGCACTCCGGTATCCGGCTCGTCAACGAATATGCGCGATTCCTGTTGACGCCATGCGGAGCTACCAGCAAGACTGTTTTCGACGCGCAGAGTCCAATGCTGTGAGTCGTAAGCTTCTCGAATGCTGCACCGCAACTGCTGCACCATAACTGAGCCGGGTTTGCATGTGCCTTGGCTCGTTTGCATCTCAATGCCGGAACGGCAATATGGGAGGGCAGGATGTTAGCTGATCTGCAGTTTCTGGAGGAGTGGATTCCCGAACGCATGGACCCCGGAACGGTGTTCATGCTGGAAAACCAGGCCAAGCTGGGCAGCGCGCAGAATCCGTATGTAGCTGTCATGTCGTGCCCGCGCTGCGGCACCATGGGCCTGATAACGCGCCGCCAGTTATGCGGCTCGGAGACGATGATCTGCGGCGGCGAGCTCTGCTCGGCCGAGTACCGCATCGACGGCGAAAACATCTGCTACCGCAGCCCGCAATAGCGGCGAGCCGATTCCTGCCTGCGGCTCCGCGCACGCAGCGCGGGCGTATCGTTGCTGGGCTGGGATCGCGCCGGCAACCTCATTCACAGAGCCTTCATTGGATACCGCATTGACGAACGTGCCGAATACCATTTCCCCATCCAGAAGGTACAGAGCCGGGTAGCATGCAGGTGGTGCTTTGCCCTCCGGCACATAGACCGCAACCTCATACTGCTTATTCGCGCACAAGGGCCGTCTGACCAATGTGGTACGAGAGGTGATTGGTGCGTGACAGCAGGATCGAAAAGCGGTTGCGCAGCGGCTCCTTTGCAAAATCTTCTTCGGAGACGGAGGCATGTCTTGCCAGCCAATCGTCGGAGGAAAACCTGGCCATGCCTTCATTCAGACGGGTGTTCACCTCGCTCCACCATGCGCGAATGACCTCTAACGGCGGCAGTTCGGTTGTGCGATCCGGAGTTCCGAGAAAGATGTCGTCAAACTCCGGATGCACGCGCACACCAAGGCTCAGAAGCGAAAGCATTCTGTCGTGGATCGCGCTCAGGTGCCCCCACAGATAAATCAGGCGGTTACGATCGGGCGCAACCTGCTTTTCCAATCCTGCCGCGTCCTGGTTTGTAAAGAACTTGTCGGCACGGTCGAGAGCGGTCTTCCATGCTGCCAAAGCCCCGGCCACCAATGTGTCATCATTCGGCATTTCCAGATACCTCCCTTTATTTCGATACGGTACATATCGTATGGTTTGCACTAAACTCGATACAATATGTACCATATTGGATTCGGAATTTTTCTTCTTTTTAAGGAGGGCTATGAAAACCGGAGCACTCCAGACCGCTATGGATGCCCCGCGCGGGGGCCGTCCCAGAGATCCGCAGATTCAGCGGGCCATTCTGAAGGCCGCTGCAGACCTGGTACTTGAGATCGGCTTCAAAGTAATGAGCATAGATGCCGTCGCGGTCCGAGCAGGAGTTGGGCGGATGACCATTTACCGGCGCTGGCCTAACAAGGCGGCCATCGTGATGGATGCTTTTGTTGCGCGCGTGGACCCTGGTACGCTCTTTATTCCCGCGAAAAATTACCTCGATAGCATTCGGCTGCAGATGCGCTCCATGGCCAAGGCTTTCCGGGGCCGGGATGGCAGCCTTATCCGGGCGCTGCTGGCAGAGGCGCAGTTTGATCCTGAACTTGCGACTGCTCTGCGCGAGCGATGGACGATGCCTCGGCGCAGAATGGCGATTAGCTACTTTGAGGAAGGAATGCGAAAGGGGATTCTGCGGCCTGGCCTCGACCCGGATGCAATCATCGACGTTCTCTATGCGCCGATCTACTATCGGCTGCAGATGGGCACCGGTCCTCTGTCAGATGCGTACATTGACGAGATTTTCGATCATGCCATGAAAGGGATTAAGCGGGAATAACGTAGGCAGCGCTACGTGGCATAGGCAGGGAATCGAGCCTCACGTCCGCAACCGGGATCATCGATACTGTGGCTGCGGACAAAGGGGAGGCGCCTTCGGTGTCCCGGCGACCAGCGCTGACGATCATGGAACGGATACAGGAGGCGAAGGCAGGGTTTCGCAGCCTCACTGAGCGGGAGAAACACCAACACGCCAAAGACGATTCCGCGGGAGCCATTCAGCAGTCTTCCTGCAAATAGGCAAACTCCAAATAGAAGAAAACTAATTGCGAGTATCTTAGGCGTGTGTATGGAAGAGCCTCCTGGCCTGGAAACGGCCGGTTCCGCAGGAATCCTAGTTGGCCTGTCCCACATCGAGCCGGCTGATCTTGCCTTCGGCTGTCAAATGGAATCGAAAATACGTGTGGAAGTTTCCCCATGTATCGGAGTGGAATGCTCCCTCAAGACTGAGGCCATTGTTCTCAACCCTATCGATTGAAGTAAAGTGCTCATGTCCAAGAGCATCTTTGGTAAAGGCTCCAAGGTCTCGCGGATGCCCATCGTCCAGCATGGTTGCGTTCGGTGTAAAGAATGTGGACCACGCTTCCTTGTCGCCTTTTTGCAAGGCCTCGATCGCTGCCCTGACTGTCGGGTTCGTGAGTTTTGTCAGAAAATCATGCATAGCATTCTCCTTGTTGTGGCTGACTTGTGTGCACCTGCGATAGAGGGTATTTCAGGGGGATTGAGGGCAAGGCGAATCATGCCCCGGAGCAGGTGTTGGCCTGCTTCGGGGGCGATTTGCCTACTTTGCTTTCGACGGTTTCAACAGGTCGGAAAGTCCCATGTTGTAGAGAAGCTCTTTCCGAACATGGTCTGCGACTCCGTTCACGATTTCGGCGCCGTCGTCAGCCGGATCGATGTGCACGCGGAGCGGTCGTGTTCCGAATGGCATGTCTACCACCTTGACGATTGCCTTGGCGACATCAAGAACATCGGCATCGGGCTCCGCGGTAATTTCAAAGCCCTTCATGATCTCGGCGGCCAGTGTCGCAGTCGGGCCGGCCTCATACTCGGCAAGCCGCTCCTTATCTGCCGGAGAACCGGCATGAGCAAAATGATTGGTTCCCGAGGTGAAGGCGCCGGGGACGATGATCGTGGTTTCGATGTTCCACCGGGCAAGCTCGCCCGCGTAGCTGATCGCAAGTGCATCCATGCCTGCCTTTGCCGCAAAGTACGGAGCAAGATAAGGTGGCGTGCCGCCGCGAGTGCTTGTGCTGCCCACCCACAGAACCAGCCCCTGGCCCTGCTTGCGCAGCACCGGCAAAGCTGCTCGATTGACGCGTTGTGTGCTCAGTACGTTGATGTCATAGGCTGCTGCGAGCTGCTCGGTTGTAAAAGCCTCCGCAGGACCGAAGACCATGTGGCCCGCGTTGTGAATCACTACATCCAGATGGCCGTTTTCCTTGACGATCTGCTGGATGGCCGCGTCAACGGAGTCCTGCGATGCTACATCCAGCTCCACCGTGCGTAGATCGACATTATTGTCCTGTGCAAATTGTTTTGCATCTTCAACCTGCGGAGCATTGCGTCCCGCAGTGTCGCGCATACTCGCATAAACGGTATGCCCGGCCTTTGCCAGTTCCCGCGCCGCAAGAGCGCCAAAACCACTCGATGCACCGGTAATTACGATGACTTGTTTCATGGGACCTCTCTCTTCCATGGTGTTCCAACTTCGGCAGAGGAGAGGGCGCGTTGCCGTGCCCCCTCCAGAGTCAGGAGAAGGAGTTCTTCTTATGCGAAGCCGCCGTTTGCGCGCAGAACCTGGGCATTCACCCAGCTCCCATCCGGCCCGGCGAGGAACGAAACGACGTTGGCGATGTCCTCGGGCTGTCCCAGGCGCTCCAGCGGAGCAAGCTTGCTGAGCTGCGCAATCTGCTCAGGCGTTTTGCCGGTGAGGAACAGGTCGGTTCCTGTCGGCCCGGGGGCAATCGCGTTCACCGTGATGTTGCGGCCACGCAGTTCGTTCGCCAGGACAGGAACAAGTCCTTCGACGCCGGCTTTTGAAGCGATGTACGGACCATAGGTTGGGAAAGACTTTGCCAGCACGCTACTGGAGAAAGCAATGATGCGTCCACCTTCGGCAACATGCTGCGCCGCCTGCGCGAAGATCAGGAAAGTGCCGCGAAGGTTGGTCGCGATCACCTTATCGAAAGCTTCTACATCCCCCTTCGCGATAGGGGACAGCGGCATAATGCCGGCGTTGTTGACGACAACATCGACTCGGCCATAAGCCTCGATCGTCTTGTCGAAGAGCTGCTTGACCTCTGCGGGATCGGCAACGTCCGCCTTGATCGCCAGGGCCTCTCCATCTGCCTTGCGAATCTCATCCACGGCCTCCTGTGCCGCGACGCTGTTGCCTGCATAATTCACGACGACCGCAAAACCATCCGCGGCCAGACGCCTGGCGATGCTGCGGCCGATGCCGCGCGATGCGCCTGTGACGATTGCTATCTTAGCCATAACCTTCTCCTTTTTCGCCGGCTTCGCTGCATTGCGAAACCGTCTATGCAAGAAGAATGCGCCGATTTCAATCATAATTCCAATACATAGTGCTAATATCGTTTATGCGTCTAACGCAATTACGACAGGCTGACCTCAACCTGTTAGTGGTGTTCGCGGTGTTTGCCGAGGAGCGGAATGTCTCCCGCGCGGCAGAACGCCTTCTGCTCAGCCAGCCGGCTGTCAGCCGCGCGCTTCAGCGGCTGCGGGATATGTTCCACGACGATCTTTTTGTGAGAACGGCTGCGGGCTATGAACTCACGCCGCAGGGACAGCGCCTCTTACTGGAGATGGAGGTGATGCTCCCCAGGCTTGATCGCCTTCTGAGCGGTTCTAACTTCGATCCATCTGCCGAGCAGGCCAGCTTTCGCATCGCTACGACGGATAGCGCTGCGTCGATCATCGCTCCCATTCTCTGCCGGGAGGTGCTTCCTGCTGCGACTCAAGTGCGCTTTGAGTTTGTCCAGTGGCATAAAGGTCTCTTCGATGAACTGACGCATGGAAGCGTTGATCTGGTATTCAGCGCGAGCATTGTGGATGTGCCATCGCCGCTACAGAGCCAGACGGTCTACGACGAAGAATTTGTCTGTGTCGTCGACGCGAAGAGTTCCTATAGAAAAGCGCTCACAGTTGAGCAATACATGAAGGCCGAACACATCATCGTCAGCATTCAGGGCGGTATCCAGGTGGCTCCGGATAAGCATCTTGCGGCTCAAGGCTATAAGCGGCGGGTCGCGATTCAGGTTCCTTACCATGAGGCTGCGGTGCGCTGCGTCGAGGGAACGAAGTTCATCGCCACTGTTCCCCGGAGATTTGTGGAAGGCATGACGCAGATGCCAGCCATCAAGACCCTTAAAGCTCCAACGGAGGTCGGTGGCTTCCGCTATGTGATGATCTGGCATCCACGCGTCAATACAGATGCGGCCCACTCATGGCTCCGCGCAATCATGCGTGAGGTGGGAGCTTCTATTTCGAGGACACAGGCAAAGTAAAGGGAATATGGGCTACTTTTGTCAGCGCTAAGAGCTTCCTTCGTAGAGGCAACCAATGTTATGCTGCGAGCAATTGCTCAAAGGGAATTACAAGCAAATTCGAGACGTTGCAGAGTATTCTGATCTCTCCGCCGCTCTCACAGTTGTCAGCATATGGCGCAGCTCCAGCGGCAATTGGATTAAAAGGCCGCATTCCAGCATTCCACCGCGGGTATTTACGCCTGCAAGGCTGGGACCGATGCCGAAGACAGTGATTGCCCGTTGGGAACGTAACCTGAAATATCTGGAAGGAATTGCGAATGGGAACATAACGGATTCCGCTGACTAGGAAGGCAAAGGTGAGGGATACGAATGGTGGGCCGCAATTGAGTAGCGGGATTACGCTCTGTCTGTCTCGTCAGAAAATTCAGTAGGTATTGAGATGCATTGGCCCGTTTTCGCCAATAGGCCAACGCACTCGTCGAGAATGGTTTGCGCGAAGAAAACGGGATAGGTCCCCGGACAAGCTTGCTTGTGGTGACCTGACCACTGATCAACACGAGGAAGCTTGTCCGTGCAATTATTAGAACAGTCACATTGGCCTACTTGGTAGGCTGGCCTTCGAAAGTCATAATCATGTATTGTTCAGCTTCTGTTCCGTTGACAAAGGGCGCCTCAGGGGCAGAGGATGTCTCCTGAGTGACGATCGGCGAATAGAATGCATCGATTTGTGGACGCTGTGGCCGCCGTTCCGATAAGCAGCGCATCACAGACGCCTTTGCGGTGTGGCCGGCCTTGAAGAGATCTACTTCGAGTCCGGGGAGGACATTGCTCCCGATTCGGTCCAGCCGATTGTTCTCCTCACGGAATTGATCGGCAAAACCGTGTAAGTTACTGTAAATATATGAGCCCGGATGGCGAAATTGGCAGACGCAGCGGACTTAAAATCGATCAAGACACGCTTAATGTGTCAGCTAACTATATGAAAATAAATATTGTTGACTGACATCGAGGACAAGCACTATCCTTACACAACTCTTCCACAGTTTCACAGTTTTTGGGGAACAGTCAGGAGGTGCTTCCGCATGTCCGAACATCACACCATCCTCGGTGGCAAAGTCCACGTCTACAAGCGTCCGAACAGTTCTAGCTGGCAATGTGCAAGTTATCTGGCGGGAAAGAACCGGCGCACAACCACCAAAGAAGACAGCCTCTCGAAAGCGAAGGAGTTCGCGGAAGACTGGTACTTGCAGTTGCGCGGCAAGCTCCGCGACGGTGAATTGAAAAACGGCAAGCCGTTCCGCGAAGCTGCGAAGTTATACCTGCGCGAGTTCGACATCATGACGCAGGGGCAGCG
>JAATFM010000114.1 GCA_015655195.1 Terriglobales bacterium | reverse complement strand
TGGAAGTTTCCGTCTCCGTCTCCGAAAAAAGCCTGGATGCCGCCGTCCGCGCTCGATATCACCAGATCCAGATTGCCGTCTTTATTCAGATCGGCAAGAAGCGGCAGATACTGCCCGTCGTAATAGATCCCGGTAGCCTGAGATTGAGGGACGTACTGAGCCGGCTTAAAGGTACAGTCCCCGTTCCCAAGCGCCAGGTAATAGCCTGAAGTACCTGAAACATACCCCGAACTGCTTGGATCACCCACGTATGCGATCACGATGTCCGGGATACCATCGTTATTCACGTCTCCAACCGCAACGTTGGCGGGTTCGGAGAGAGGCTGATGCGTGCTGAGATTTATCTCGACGGGTTCCTGAAACGTTCCGTCGCCATTTGAAAGCGCAACCCACGCGTGGTACACGTCCTGGTTATCCTCGGAGTCGAGGACGATGTCTTGCCGTCCGTCCCCATTGAAATCTCCCGTCTGGGGAGCCACCCACAGCCAGTTGACCATTTTGCCGTATGCGTCGGCGGGAAGAGCCGGTTTGTATGTAAAGTGCCCTTTTCCATCGCTGATGCCACTCTCGAGGATGTAGCTGTTTCCAGTTACCTCTTCCGCGACCGCATCTGTCTTGCCATCGCCATTCAAATCCAGAGCGGCCAGGACCTCAAAGCTCGGCGGCAAAGCAATCGGCGAAGCTGAGTTCGCCAGATAGGGCGCGCCCTGAAAGGTTCCGTCGCCGTTTCCGGTATAGAGAGACAGGTAGTTTAAGTAGTCTGACACTGCGACAAAGTCGATCTTGCCGTCGCCATTGAAATCGCCAGCCGCAGTGTCAGCGCTGCCGACGCCAAAGTTTCCATAGTCAACCTCATTGAGCCCTGTCGCATAGCTTCCGGAGAAGCTGAATGTACCGTCCCCATCTCCGATCCATATATTGCTGCCGGCCTCTTCCGTGTCGATGAGATCAAGATATCCATCTCCATTCACGTCGGCGAGCACAATCGTATTCGGAGATATGCCCGTGATAGCCTGCCGCGGCGACTGGTAGCTGCCGTCGGCGTTTCCCAGCACCGTCCACAGTGCACCATCCCCCATCGCCAGAACTACATCGGGAATCCCATCGTTGTTCAGATCGCCGACCTGAAGCACGCCTTGCGTATCCACGGGAGCGACGGGGAACGTAACGGTGTGCATGGAGCTTTTGTCGAACGTGCCGTCCCCATTGCTGGTCAGCACGAGTACGCTTGCGGACGTATAGGAGACTCCCTCCCCCACCTCCAGCGAAAGAGTCCCCGAGTAGACTTCAATGAACAGGGTCAATTTGCCGTTCACCATGGCCGTCCGCACGCCGTTGAAAGGCACGTACACATACCCTGGCAACGTCAAATCAGTTTCCGGTATCCTGGCCCCGAAGGTGCCGTTTCCGTTGTTCAGAAACGACTGTACCTCGATTTGCGAGCCAGCATTCGCCGCGTCCTGCGAGACCGCGACAACGTCAGGAGAGGCGTCTCCATTGACGTCAGCAACGGTAGAGGCTGCGAACTCGCCCAGCCTTCCGGCGGTGGGGTAGACGTAGTAGGTCTTTCCATTCCCGAAAGTTCCGCTGCCATCCGCGGCATTCAAAAAGACGCTAAAACCACATTCCCCCGGAATGCCATCAAACTGGCAACTCCAGTCCCCGATGACCATGTCCGGGGATCCATCTCCATTGAGGTCAGCCGTGTTCGCCCAAAACGCTACTATATTTGGACCCCCGACAAAATTGGGATTGACGTTTCCGCTCGGCTCTTCCCATAAATTGCTCCCGACTCCAGTAGCGAAGCTGCCGTTTCCGTCGTTCAACATCGTCCATATCTGGCCCTCAGAGTCCAATGCCACTGCATCCAGGCGTCCGTCATGGTTGAAGTCGCCGGTGACTACCGTGCTATAGGAGTCAGGCTCATTCAGATCGAAGAAATTTTCACCGAAGATTGCGGTATACGGAGCAGCATAGAAGCCGCCGAAATTCGGGGATGCCGGGACACTATTCGGCGAAGCCGTGACGCTCTGGGCGCCAGCATGCACGCTTGCCGAGCTTTTGGCGTTCGACGACCGCACTGCCCAGTTGCCAGACAAGGCATTGCTTCCGGACTTGCCCAGCGCATTGGCCCTCGGATGGTCCTGCATGTATTTCTGGAGGGACGGCATCAGGTACCTGTCGATGGGCGACCGTGGACTTTTCCCCTGCTGTTTGGAGGCCGAGGCGGATTGTTGATTCCGCAGGAACCGCAGCGGTGAGTTCGCAGGCAGTTGCTGGGACAATACTGTCCTGGCGGGCGAAGGGACCGGCAAAGCGCTTTGAGCCGAAAGCGGAAGACAGAGACCTGCCCAGACCACCGCAAGGCCAACCATTGAACTAGACGCAACTCCACGACGCATAGCGATCTCTTCTCCCAAGTACAGGTAGAACGCGGCTCTCTCTGAAAAAATGCCTGTTATTGAATAGAGCGCAAACGGGCATGGCAAAACGCTCATCGAACTTAAGAAAAAAATCATCTTGCACTCACATTTCGGTTCCATTATTCTGAGCTTGTTCACTCACAAAGCTGATTGGCGCGTTGTTCTACCCCGCCACACAGCGTTGAGCAATTCTCCCTAGTAGCTGCAAAGTGCCAGGCGAAACGTGCTTGGGGGTAACGTGTATCTACCGCGTTCCCTCCGCAACCTGTTGATTCTTTTTGGCTCTTAGCAAGATCTACAGCTTGTTCCAGCCACATGAACAAAGATGGCAGGTTTCCGGCATGAGTGTTGTCCCTAAGAAGCAGATCACTACGATGCTCCGGGCGTGGCATAGGGGAGATGCACACGCGCTCGATCAGTTGACTCCTGTGATCTATCCGGATTTGCAACGCATCGCCAGGTTCTGCATGGCGCGCGAAGATTCCAACCACATCCTGCAAAATACGGCCCTCATCAGCGAGACCTACCTGCGCCTGGTCCAGCTTCGAGAGGTGGATTGGCAGGATCGCTCCCATTTCTTTGCTGTCGTCGCGCAACTGATGCGGAGGATTCTTACGGACTATGCGCGCTCCCGGCAATCCCTCAAACGCGGGGGGTCGGTACAGGTAGTTTGCATCGACGACGAGTTTGATTTCCCTGTCAACCGCCGGCAGGATTTACTCGCGATCAACGATGCTTTGACCGGCCTGACGGCGCTCGATAAGCGCAAAGGCCAGGTTGTAGAGCTTCACTTTTACGGTGGTTACTCTTTCGCTGAAATAGCGGATTCCCTGAATATCTCGGAGATAACCGTTCGGCGCGATTGGAAATTCGCCAAGCTCTGGCTGTTGCGAGAACTGACCGGGGACCGCAGCGGAGTAGCAGAGCCGGAACCATTACTTGGAACTGCGATATGAACTCTGAGGATTTGGAGCGTATCGAGTCGATATGCCATGCGGCCCTGGCAAGAGGTACTGAAGAACGCGCAGCCTATCTCGATGAAGCCTGCCAGGGCGATTTTCTATTGCGTAACGAGGTCGATTCCCTCATCGCGCACAGTGACGAGGCAGAAGAGTTTCTTACGGCTCCAGCCACTGAGATTGCAGCGGCAATGCTGGCCCTGGAAATGGCCGCAGAGTCCGATCCCAACCCCGCGTTGCCCGACGACCCGATGCTAGGCAGGGTCATCTCGCACTACCGCCTTCTGAAACGGCTCGGACAAGGCGGCATGGGGGTGGTCTACAAGGCCAAAGACCTCAAGCTGGGCCGTTTGCTGGCCATCAAGTTTCTCCCTGAAGCCGGACGGGGACACTCGTCTCCGACGGACCGCGAAGGCTACGACAGCCAGATTCTGGCACGATTCGAGCATGAGGCGCGCGCCTGTTCGGCACTCGATCATCCCAACATCTGCACCATCTACGAAGTCAATCAGTTTGAGGGAATGCCCTTCATAGCCATGCAGTTGTTGCATGGCGAAACTCTTGAGCAGATGATTGCGGGACGACCGCTGGCAACCGGCAAGATCATCGGATATGGGGCGCAAATTGCCGACGCGCTCCACGCCGCCCACACGGCGGGCATCCTCCATCGCGATATCAAGCCCGCGAATATCTTTATCACGCAGCGGGGCGAGGTCAAGGTTCTGGACTTTGGGCTGGCGAAACACTTCGCCCATCGGGAAGATCTGGCAGAGATTCACAAAGCGCCAGGTGCGCGGAAGCTGAACCTTCCATTCCAGCGGAAAAACACATTCACAGAACCCGGGATGGCTTTCGGCACGGCATCTTATATGTCTCCCGAACAAGTGCTCAGCGAAGAACTCGATAGCCGTTCCGATATTTTCAGTCTTGGCGCGCTCTTATATGAGATGGCAACCGGGAAGCAGGCCTTCCCTGGCGAAACGCCCACCCAGGTCTTCGACGCTTTGCTGTATCGCACCCCGTCAGCGCCCTCGGAGTCAAATTCGGAACTTCCCGCCGCTCTGGAGCAAATCATCTTCAAGGCTCTGGAGAAGAATCGCGAGCAGCGCTACCAAACGGCCGCCGAGTTACGCGACGATCTTCAGCATCTGCAGAAAAAGGAGGAGTTGCAGCCTTTCACTGGTTCCCGTCCAGCAGGCGGTTTCACTCCGTTCCTTGCGCGCTTTCGGAGAAAGAAGATCGTAGCCCTCGTGATAGCGTCGGGGACAGCTATTGCTGCGGGCGCCGCATTTTTCTATCTGCACGCATGGCGCCCGCCTCCGCTTGGCAAAGAAGATACGATCTTGCTGGCCGATTTCGCAAACTCTACCGGAGATGCCGCATTCGATGAGACGCTGAAGCAGGCACTGCGCGTCCAACTGGAGCAGTCCCCCTTTTTGAGTGTCGTTTCCGAAGGCAAGGCTAAAGACACCTTGGGCTATATGGGCCGTTCCAGCAGCGATGCTATCGTCGGAGAAATGGCGCGTGAGGTTTGCCTGCGCACCGACAGCAAGATCATGCTGGCTGGCTCCATTGCCAAGTTGGGTAGCCACTATGTTCTGGGCATTTCCGCCATCAACTGCCAGACCGGCGAAACGTCCGATACGGAACAGTTGGAGGTGGAAAACCGCGAAGAGGTCTTGCGCGCACTCAGCAAACTCTCAACCAAGTTGCGCCGCCGCCTTGGAGAGTCTTTAATCAGTATCGGAAAGTTTGACGTTCCTCTGGAGCAGGTAACGACTTCTTCGTTGGACGCGTTGCGAGCTTATAGCTTAGGGATTAGGACCAGCCTCATTGAGGGAGACGCAGCGGCAGCACCGTTCTTCCAACATGCAACAGAGATTGATCCGAATTTCGCCATGGCCTATGCTGAGCTGGGCCGATCTCTCTACAATCGCGATGAAGTAAGCGGCGCCATTCAGCCGGCTGATAAAGCTTTTCACTTGCGCTCACAGGTAAGCGAGCACGAGCGGCTTTACATCCAGTCGGTATATTACACGACTACCGGTCAATACGATAAGGCGATCCAGGTTCTTGAAATGTGGCACACGATTTATCCACGTGACCTGACACCGCTTATCGATATGGCGGATGCCTGTGCCCTGGTTGGACGGCATGAGAGAGGTTTGACCACAGCAAGTGAAGCTGTCCGTCTGGGACCCAACAATAGCATCGCGTGGAATGTTCTGGCCAACGCCCACGCCAATCTCAATCAGCTTCAGCAAGCTCGAGAGACTCTCGAAGAAGCACAGAAACGCAATGTTCAGGGGCTTCTCCCAGAGCCGATGTATTACCAATTAGCCTTTGTCCGCGGCGATACAGCCGAGATGGATCATCAGCTAAAAATGGGTATGAATCACTCTGGCTATGAAGATTGGTTCCTGGCAACCCAAGCCGATACAGAAGCCTACAGCGGACACTTAGACAAGGCGCGGGAGTTTACTCGGAGAGCTATCAACTCTGCTCTCAGTCACAACAAGAATGAAACCGCTGCTGGTTACCAGGCGATCGGAGCGTTGCGGGAGGCTGCTTTCGGCAACAGGCAGTTAGCCCAGAATGAGGCAAATGCGGCACTAGCCTCAGGGTCGGGCATCCTTGTGCGAACCCTGGCCGCGCTGGCCCTTGCACAAGCAGGTGCGCCTGACCGCGCTCGCAATCTGGCCGATGAACTGCAACGCCAGCGTCCTCTGGATATCCTACTGAAGGAATATTGGCTCACAACTGTATATGCGAGCAACGAGATTGAAGATCGGAACCCGGCCAAGGCTCTTGATTTATTGGAACCATCGCTGGAATACGAGTTGGGAGTTCCTAAGAATCCTACCAATGCCTATCCATATCCGCTCTATGTCCGCGGCTATGCGTTTCTGGCCTCTGCGCGAGGCAACGAAGCCGCCGCAGAGTTCCGAAAGATAATCGATCATCCCGGTATTGTAGGAAACTATCCGCTTGGCGCCCTGGCGCATTTGGGCCTTGCGCGCTCATACGCCATCGAGGCCGGCGTTCCTTATTTCTTACTGCACCAGAAGACACACTGGCGAAGTGGATCTGGGATCGAATCGACCCAACCCAAACAAATCCTTCTTGCCAAAGCAGAGTATGAAGTATTCCTGACCATGTGGAAGAATGCGGACCCGGATATTCCTATCCTTAAAGAAGCTCAAGAAGAATACCGCAGCCTCCAGCTAGCGCCTGAACATCGCTAATGCCCATTGCGTGCGAACAACCATTGCCTCTATAGCACTGAAGCGCTACCACCAGTTGAGATTGCGGGCGAGTCTTCCCCCAACTACCCTTTGCAGCCGCAGGACTGTCGAAGTACAAGCTTGGTTTCAAGCTTGATCTCCGTCTGGCTCTTCTTCGAAGGCGGAGTCTTACTCTTACCCGCAGCAAGATTTTCAAAGAGAATTTCGGCGGCAATGCGCCCCATGTCTTCAATCGGCTGCTGAATAACGCTGATGGCGGGACGAAGCGTAGAGGCCAACTCAAAGTCGTCGTAGCCCAGCAGAGCAACCGTTCTCGGTATCGCAACCTTGAGCATTTGTAGAGTCTCAAAAGCATAGATCGTGGTGCTATTTTTCAGCGTGAAAATGGCCTCCGGTGGCTGCGGCGTAGCCAACAGGCTTTCAATGGCATACTGAGCTGATTTGTAATCCTTGACGGACATATCGACCAGGGGTGTCAGCCCTTTTTCTTCCATCGCCTGGCGATATCCGCGCAAGCGCTCGCGCAGCGTGTAAAGTGTAGGCTCGCCGCCCAGGCACAGAATTCGCCGATGCCCGTGCCCAATCAGGTGCTCCGTGGCCATACGCGCACCGTTGTAGTTGTCAGACAGCACGGCGGGAATGCCGGAATTTATGATCGGACGGTCAAACGTGACCACCGGCGTGCCCATGCGGCGCAGAAATTCCGCCAGCGTATCGCTTTGATAATTGGCCGGCACCAGCAACAGGCCATCCGTGCGGTGCCGCATCAAGAGGTTGAGATTCTCAATCTCCACATGAGGGTCGTTATTCGTCACCGTAACCATCAGCAGCGAGTCATTCGCGCGAGCGATTGCCTGCGCCGCCTCCGCACAACTCGCAAAAAATGCGTCGGCCATACTCGGAATCACCAGCCCAATGGTCTTCGCACGTTCGCCTTTCAAAATGCGCGCAGCCTGGTTCGGCATATACCCAAGCTGCTCAATCACAGCCTGGACACGCTTAAGCGTGCGCGGGCTTACACGCTCGCCACCATTGATAACGCGCGATACGGTAGTGGTTCCGACTCGGGCTTTGCGCGCGACTTCGGCGAGAGTGGGATGCAAGCTTGACTTGCGCATCGAGGAAAACGACCAGTCTGTGTCTGAGCTTGCATCAGTATTCCTCTCGCCGGATTGACTGTCAACACCTGATCGAGATTCATTCATGGAACCAGCCGACGCATAGTTTCACTGTCCTCCGACAGAAAGAACGGGAATAGGCCTGACGCGGTTAACGTGCCCCGACGGAAATAGCCGCGACCAGTGCATCTTCCCCCGAGCTCTGCGTGCTGGCATTGACCGTTCCATAAGGAGCAACCCAGACAACCCCAATGCCATACTCCGGCGGGCGCATGCCGCTCCAGATGCTATCTGCATTCGTAATCAGAAATGTCTTGTAACGGGACTGAGGCGAAGCCTTGTAAAGATCCGCCAGATTGCGCGCAAAGATGCCCTTGAACTGTGTGCCATCCCCTCCGCAATTCGGCTCGCAAGGATCGTGCAGGATGCCATGCGCATCCGTCAGCGCAGAACTGGAAAGCGTAGCCGCCGCAATCGCATCCGCCTCCGATAGAAGAGCTGGATCATGCTTCTGCTTGTAAAGTTCTGACAATCCGCCCAGAATGACGCCCTGGTTATAACTCCATGTTGTCTGATGATTATTCGCACAGTGCGCATCAAGCCCATCATTCACCAGATGATCGGAGTTAATCATCCCCGTATGTGAAAACCACTGCCACTCGCGATCCGCCCAGCCCAGGTAGGAGCTCTGCTGCCTTGCATCCTTTGTACGCGCGGCCAGATGTGCGGCAACCGACAGGAAAAGCTCATTCGCAATGGCGTTTTTATACGTCCGATCCTTGCTCCACCAGATCCCTCCGGCGCAGGTATCGTCCCACGCCTTCGCCATATCTTCAAAGATCGCACCGGCCATTGTCAGATAGCGTTCTTCCTTTGTCAGATCGTAAGCATCCATCCATGCCAGCGCCCACCATCCCTCATCGTCATAAAAGTTGTTCAAGAATCCAGCGCTCGTATGCTGTGCGGCGGTGAAAGTATTCGCAAAGACACTCGCATACTGTTTATCGCCCGTTACGCGCGAATAATCTGCCAGCGTAGTAATAGCATTCGCGGAATTCCACCATCCAGTAGTTTTATAGAGCCCGGTCGCCGAGTCGTACCACGTCTGCATGTGCTGTATTCCGAATCCGGCTCTTTCCCGGTAGGAGGTGCTTTTCTCCCCTGCATCCGTTCCCTGCGCACAAGCCGCAGCCAGCAAAATACAAAGAACAGCACAGCGGCCAATCCAATTCCAGTTTCGAGCTATCCGCACAACTTCCCTCCTGCTTGATTGAAAACAGCTATTCCTTATCCGACATTGACGGTGGCGCATCGTCCGGACTGCTTCCCCAGTTTTTATTCGGCATTGGCCCCATCGTGAGCACAAGCTGCCCACCCGCGGCAATATCCGCGTGATCGAACCACGGCTTGTTCCACAGCTTGCCGTTCAGCGTCGCCGACTGAATGTAGAGATTCTTTGCGGAGTTATTACGGGCAAGGATGGTGAAGTCCTTTCCGTTACCCATGTGAATTGTCGCCTGGTCAAAGATCGGGCTGCCCAGAATATAGGCAGAGCTGGAAGGATCAACCGGATAGAAACCTATCGCACTCATCACATACCACGAGGCAGTCGATCCCTGATCGTCCATCCCCGGAAACGCATAGCCCGAGTGGTCGCTCCCATACATCTTCTGCAGGATCTCCCTCACCAGCTTCTGCGTTTTCCAAGGTTCGCCGCCCCAATCGTAGTAATAAGCCGCCTGCTGGTCCGGCTGGTTCCCGTGCACATACTGTCCGATTACGCCCGTGCAGTCACGGCAGATTCCCTTTGCCGTGTATGGCGTGGAGAAAAACTCATCCAGCTTCGCATCAAACTTTTCCCGTCCACCAAGCAGCTTGATAAGTCCCTTCACATCGTGCGGAACAAGCCACAACGTGGACCATCCCGAAGCCTCCTTCATCATGAAGTTGTAATAAGGCTCGCGCGGATCAAACGGAGAAATCCATTTGCCATCTTCCGTCTTTCCGCGAATAAATCCTGTCGAAGCGTCAAAAACATTCTGGTAGTTATGCGCGCGCTTCAGAAATATCTGGTAATCGTCTTCTTTGCCCAACCGCTTGGCATACTGCGCCATCGCATAATCATCCCAACTGTACTCAAGCGTGGTCGCCGCTCCTGCTTTGCCGCCCGCGTAAGGAGGACTCGGATTGCGGTCAGGAATAAAATCCGCAATCCATCCGTTCTGCATATATTCCGCTAAATAACCGCGCGGCCCTTTCGGGTCCATCGCATTCTTGCGTAGATACTCATAAGCCGAGGCCCAGTCAAAATCGAGCCCGCGCTTCCAGTCACCCAGATACATGAAGATCGCATTGTCGCCATGGAACGACGTGGCCATGTAACCCGACTCATGCGCGCGGTCCAGTTGTGAGCGCAGAATGTCCACTTTCGTCCGCGGCTCAAGCAACGTAAGCAGAACGATCTGATTGCGCCCCGTATCCCAGAAAGGCACCGTATCGTAACGATCGTATTCCGCCGTATGAACCTTCCCGTCCAGCCCCGTGAACTCTTCTCCCTTTTTCGCAATCAAACGCGGGCTGGCAAACGAGTGGTATAGAGAGGAATAAAACAGCATCCGCTCTTTTTCCGTTCCGCCCTTCACTTCCACCTGACCGAGCTTTTCGGTCCATTCATCTTCCGCGGCGTGCTTCACCGCATCAAAATTCCATCCCGAATCTTCCTTCTGCAGTCGCGCTTCCGCGGCCTCGTAACTAACGCCCGAAGCAACTTTCATCAGCACCTGCTCATTAGCAGTCGTTGCATAACGTACATACGCCCCTGCAAACCTTCCGCTGATACTGCGCGTATCCGGCTCAACATCACTCCAGCCGATAATCGGCTCGCCATTGCGAGATGGATTCTGCTTAAAAACGCCAAAAGCCGCAAACGGCTTGGAAAACTCCGCGACAAAAAATCTCCGGCCATCATGCGATTTGCCGCGTACCGTATGATCTCCCACAACCGCTACATCACCATCGGAAAAGCCAAGGTCGAGCAGAATATTGGCCTTTTCTGTCTGCGGAAAGGTAAAGCGAAAAATCCCCGTCCACGTGGTCGCAGTCATTTCCACGCGTGTCCGGTAGTCGTCAAGATAAACGCTGTAATAGCCCGGGGAAGCCTTCTCTTGTTTCTTGTCGTATACAGAGCCGCTGCGTTCCGGCGGCACGGTCCAGTCGCCCAGCACAGGCATAATCGTGACGCCACCTGTGCCCGTTGAAAACCCGTACATCGTGCGATTCGAATAAAAGTACGACGCCCTGACGCCCGCCGGATAGCTCAAATCAAGATTTGCATTGATTGGCGCAAGCTCCGTTGAACTATGCGGCAAATGCGCTCCCGGTGACGTAAAACCCGAGTAGAGCTGCTCACCTGGCGGCGGAGCATTCCCAATCAGCTTTGGATCATCCAACGCCGCCGTGCCCACCAGCGTATTCGCATACTCAAGCGGCGACTTGTCCCGCCTCCCTGCTCCCTGTGCATCGCACAACGCAATCGAAACCAATGTCGCCAAAACAGACCCGCTAAGCAGTCGCAACCAACTATATGCAGCCATCATGAACCTTTCCCAGAAGAAAAAGAAGGCAGGCAGCCATCAAGCACCACCTGCCAGGAGGTCAGTAAAAACCTGCCGTCTAAACAGCAGGAACAAGCGTAATGCCGAGAACCACCACATCGCGATTCGCAGGCAAACTGATGCTCTTCACAGTCTTCGCCGCATCCAGCGGAAAGGAATACGCATGGGTGTAAAACGGATTTGCATCCTTGCTTCCGTCGCCCATCGTTCGATACTCCATCTCCGTCGCCAGCGATTCCCCTCTTGCGCCTCCCGAGGAAGCCCAGTCACTGAGCGTCTGAGTAAAGCTGAACGATGTTCCGTCCGTATAGGTGATCGCAAAGGTCTGCATCCTCTGCGATCCGTTCAGTCCCACGGCCAACAGGCGCAAGCTGTTGAACTTGCCCGCAGGTAAGGTCACGGTTTTGCCCGTCACCCCGTTCGGGCCGTTTAATGGTCCCAGTTTGAACACGACTCCCGCACCGATTTGCTCCGTACCCATCTGCTCCGCGGACAGAGCAGCGCCATCGCCATCGACACTGTCCGCAACCGCAAACTTCGCGCCGTCCTTATAAATAGCCGGCACATTGTAAGCAGAAGACAGATCAACAGGAACCGTTCCCGTAAGAACAGTTGCAACCTCCAGACTGGCAGTCGCAGTGTGCGAGATGCTTCCCTCGCTCGCCGTAATTGTCACCTGGCTCTTTCCCGGTGCGGCGTTTTTGTCCGCCTTGAACGTTACAGCCGCCGAACCAGTGGAAGCCGTCGGTGTAAAGACAGCCGTAACGCCTGTAGGCAATCCCGATGCTTCCAAATGGACAGCTCCGCTTGAACCACCTCGCGGAATTACAACCACGTTGGTAGCAGCAGTCTTCCCTTGATACACCTGCACATTCGGCGACGAGGTGGAAAGCGAGAAATCGCTCGGCCCCTCATTTTCCGCAGGCAACATGTCATACAGCGGCCGTGCTGGCGCGGCCTTCGAGTTTTCACGCGCAACCGAAATTGCCAGAATGCGTACCTTGTTATTGCTTGGCAACTTCAGCGTTGTCGTTCCCGGCTGCATGTCAATCGCATACGCAAACAGGTACGAATACGCATACGCAACATTCTCTCCAGCCGCGTCATGATGATGACTGCTATACCAGGCCACATCAGCCCGCTTAATAAAGCCCTGCTTCAGCCCAATCATCTGCCCATAGTTATCGTGTGAGGTATCCTTCGAGCTCCACACGCGATCATCCCATTGGCCAATGAATCCGCCCCAGTCCTGAATGCTAAGCTCCGTCTTTTTTCCGCCTACATTAAAGGAGGCTTTCTGGTCGCCATCCGCGGAAGCAGCCAGCAGATACACGTGATTGAATTGCCCCGCGGGCAGCTTAATCGTCTGCCCCTGCGCCACAATCGCATTCGGCGTGCCGGTCTTCGCTTGCGCCAGTTGGAAATCAACACCGTTAAAGTCAATATGCGCAGGCAGCATCTCCGCCGGCAGAGCAGCACCCTTGCCGTCAAAACCTACCGTGGAGTGTTCGCCATCGTTGCTGGCCGCGGCCACCGTATAGGAGAGCGGCACCGGCGTAGATTGCACCGCTTCCACCTTCGCGCTCGCTGGCGCCAGCCGCACAGCAAACGTCCGCGGCTGATAGGTGCCAAACGACGTCGTCAGCACTCCATCTGTCACCGTGGCCTCGCCAACCGGTTGCTCCTGCCCATTCACTTCTCTCGCTGCCGTAATCGGCGCGGCAAAGGAAACCCGCACATCATTCTGCGGCTTCCCATCCAGCTCCACCAGCCGCACAATCACCTCATCGCTCTGCTCCGCCTTTTTCAACGCCAGCACGCGCACGCGCGGATTGCTCACCTTCAGCAAAGAAAAGCTCGTGCCCAGCGCTCCGTCGTGCTTCGCGGTTTCAAACGGAATCAGCGGTGCATTCAGCCTTTGCCCCTGCCAATCCGTCTGCGCATCTCGCCAGCCGCCAGCATGGCCGGCAATGCCGTAAACAAATTCGTGATGCCCAATATCCTGCGTTGCCTGGTCCGGATAACCTCCGGCAACTCCTGGCGTGCGCAGCAGCGTCAGCCGAAGCGTCCCATCATTCGGCTTGTCCGATCCGTTCTTGCTATCCGTAAGAATCGTCACGCCAAACTTGCCGCTCGCATCCGTCTGGTCAATCCACTGATGTGAAGGCACTTCAAACTTCTTCGGTTCCGCCGAAGGCCGGTCAATCGTACCAATATCCCAGTTGTACGTCGCAAAATGATTCTGAGCCGTCAGCGGAAACGTCGCCTTTAGATTCACTTCACGCGAGTTCCAGTCAATCACATTGGCAAACTCAACCCGCTTGCCCGCATCACCCGCCGCCAGTCGAATCGTCTGCACAAACCGCGACCCAGCCGTCTCACGCGTCACTTCAATCGCAACGCGCACCGGCCCATTCTCTACAACACGAATCTGTGCCGGTCCATGCACATATTCCACCGGAGCGGCCTGCTCCTGCTCCCAATCCATATTCCACGCCGGCCACTGCCTCGGATTGTCATAGGAAAGAGCCAACCGTGCCGGAGACGAAAGAAGTTCGCGCCCCGTCTGCTTATCAAAGATGCTGGCCACATCACCGTCCGCATTCAGTCGCACGCGGTAATACTCGTTCTCCAGCTCATCGTTCGTGACACGTAACGCCGAAGCGCTCTGAGCCGCGCCCGGCTGCACGTCGTAAACCGTGTAGCTGACAGAAGGCGCATCCGCGGCAAACAACACCTTGCCTTTCACAATCTGTGCCGGAAACTCCTTGCCATCCGGCGCAGTCACATGCACTTTTTCCGGCGTTGCATCCGGAAAAGAAACCTCAGCCTCAACAAGGTCCTGCCGCGCAATATTCAGCGGATTGAAAACCACTATGGGCACGCCGTGTGTCTGCGTATTCAACGCGCTCGCCACGGCTTCCATACCGCTCTTCAACACACCAGCAAACTGATTTAGCGCAATCACATCATCGTTCCACGCAAACTCATACGAGCGCGGCGTAGCCGTACCGGCCGCAAGATCATGAAAGTGCGCACCCATCGCCAGTGTCCACGCATCGTTCAACCGCTGTAGCGGATACTTGCGTCCGCCCAGCCACTCCGCCGCAATCGAAGACTTCTCCGCCGCATCCGCCAGCAGTTCCTCATGCCGAATCCACCGCTTCTGATACGCCTGCGATGTCAGCGAGCCGGCCGAATGATTCGTCAGCTCCATTTCGCCCGTATAGCGCGGCAGCTTCGCAGCCTGCTCCGGAGTAATATCCAGAAACATCTGATCCGCCGTAGCCGAAATCACACGCACCGGCCCGTCGCCCACCTGCACCTGCGGCCCCGCCTCATGCTCTCCACGGCGAAAACGAAACCCATCGCCTTGCAGGTCCGTAGTGCCCTCGGTCACAATCGCTTCCAGCCGCTTGACCGAATCTTCCTGCGGCGTACCGCCAATGTCGCCCGTGCCATAGTAGTGATAATCCGTAAACAGGCCAGTCGTCTTGCCATTCAGTTCCACGCGCGCCGCCCAGTCTCCCTGGTGCCGGTTGAACTCATTTTCCGACCGCGCTCGCTCAAGGGCCTGCTCCTCATTGCGCAGAGCAAAGAGTTGCTGGAAGTCCTTCGGATCACTCTGCTGCTGTTCCTGTTGCAGCTTTTGCTGCAGCGCCGCAATCTTCTGCTGCACGTCCTTCAACGCGGAGCTCTCCTGCTCCGCCGGCAGCGGCTTGCTCAGATCGGTGGTGATGCTACCGCCATATGAGCCCGGATTCACACCCGCAAGCACGGTCTCTCCATCCGGACCAACCCAGACGCCCACATTAAATGGCGTTCCCTCGGGCGTCTTTTCCAGGGACTCTCTTCCGCCACCCTCGGCTGAGGAACCCCAACTCAGTTTCTGCGTCGAAAATCCCTTCACGCCGGAATGCGCGAGGATGGTAGGTAGCGACGACGGAAACCCAAAACAGTCCGGCAACATATACTCCGCGCTGGCCTTGCCAAACTCCTTGCGGAACCACTCATTGCCGTACAAAACCTGCCGGATAATCGCCTCGGCATTCGGCGCATTCACATCGCCTTCTTCCACCGACGATCCCGCCGGAAACCAGCGTCCCTGCGCCACGTACTTCTTCACCTGCGCAAAGTCCGCCGGAAAATATTCCTTCATAAAGCGATAGCGATTCGAGCCGCTGAAGTTGAAAACATAGTGCGGATACTTCTCAAACAGATCGAAGTTCCCCTCCATAGTCTTGCGGATGTATTCATCAATCACCTGCGGATACTCCCATCGCCACTCCGTATCCAGGTGCGCATACCCCACCACGTAGAGGGTAGGCTGCTTGCTTAAATCGGGCTTGTCTTGCGTTTGTGCATTCGCCATCCAAGGCAGGCCGATAGCGCCCAGTGACGCCGAAATCAACAGCGAGCGGAATTTTCTCATTGCAGCTCCAAAATATACAAAAACGGAAGGATGAATGATTGATGTAAACCAGGAAAAACTCTTGGTGAAACCGAAGCATCACCGGCTCCCGCCAGCCTCAGCACGGGAAACCGGTGACGCTCCGTTTGTTATGCAACGCTATTCAACATAGCTGCCCGTTGCGCGGGTTTTAGAATTCAACTTTCAAAGAAAATTGAAATTGCCGTGGAAAGTTCTGTTGCGTCGAACCGACCGTTCCGTACCCCTGCCATGCTCCGGGCTGGTTCGGGTCCGCAACGCTCTGAATACGCGTGGGAGCAACCTCGGGGCTGCCGCCATTCGCGCCACCGAAGATGGGAGTGTTCGTTGCGTTGAAGGCTTCCGCCTTGAACTGCAGGTTGACCTGATCCTTAAGCGGAAACTTCTTCATCATGCCCAGCTCGGTTTGCTGCGACCAGGGCTGCCGGACTTTCGAGGTTGTCCCGTCAAAGGTGTAGATGTAGTACTCCGGAGGGTTCGCCCAGCAGGTGCTCTGCGAGTTATTGGCCCAGCTCGAATAACTCTTATGCGCCGGCTTGACGTTATATTGTCCGCAGCCAAAGATGTCTCCGTTGGGAATACCAAAGGCATTGCCGGCCCGATTCTGGAAAATCCAATCCAGATTCCAGCCACCGATCAGCGCGTCAACAACACGGTTCGCGTTAGGAGCAAGCCATGCGCCTTTGCCAAAGGGCAGACCATACAAGCCGCTGAACGAGAGTGACCAGGTTGGCGCGCCGTTGCCGCCATCCCAGTGATAGACCGGCTTGTCATCCACCTTAAAGGCGCCGCCATTGTTTAAGTAGCCGTTAGCAACCATGAGTTTGGCCCAGGTAAAGGAGGCCAGGAAGCTAAGCCCCTTGCTCAGGCCCGCGCTGTTGGTCATGCGTTTTTCCGCCTTCGCAATCAGCGAGTGGTAGTTCTGGTAGCCATCCGCATGGGTGTAGATGTACAGGCTCCGATTGAATTGCGGATACGGAACCATCAGGGTGCTGGCCTGGACTGTCGGGTTTTGTCCCAATCCCACCGTCTTCGGCAACACGCCGTAGAATGGGTTCGCTACCTGATTATCCAGATAGTTTGCATCCTGCAAGCCCTTGGCAACATCGGCGTCACTCAAACCGTCGTACTGCCGCGAGCTCCGGATGCGATTCGTCAGCGCTCCAACGTATTCGACATCTCCAAGGATGTGCAATGGAAGCTCACCTTGGAAGCCGAACGAGAAGGACTGAACCAGCGGAATCTTGCGGTTCCGCAAATCGATGCCCAATCCATCGCCTACATAGGTGAGAGCGCCCAGCGCAGTTCCTTGCGCCGGCGTATAGCCGTCGGGAAATGGATTCCCCTGGTTGAAGTACTCGGTTGGCGTCCAGTTATCGGTGTTGATCTGCGTGTTGTAGCCGGTGTCCTGGTTCCACGGAGAGGCGCCGCCAAGTTCAATACCGATGGCTGTACCCAGCCCGTAACCGCCGCGGACAACCAGCTTGTCGGTAATGGCATAGCTCGCGCCGAACTTCGGCTGGAAGGTTCCCATGGTGTTTTCGTACGGAGTCAGGCTGTTGGTTTCAAACTGCGCAGTGCCATATACGTTCGTCCCAAGGGCAGTGGAAACGGGAGTATTGATGCATGTCAGGCACAGGCCGGCCGCCAGACGATGATTCCGGTCCGTGGGCGAGGTTTCCGTATCCCAGCGCAAGCCAAAGTTCAGAGCAAGTTTAGATGTGACCTTCCAGTCATCCTGGATATACGCGCCGTATTCCTTGTAGCTGATATACGTCGATGTATGGTCCTGCACGCTGCCGCCGTCCGGATAGCCAAGGTAGAGATCCGGTACGGACCCGCCGGTATTATTGCCATTCTTCGGAAACTGCCAGGTGTAGCCCGTTCCGAAGTTGAACGCGCCATTCGGCTGGCCGACGTCGCTCACATTATCGTGAAACAGCATGTACTCAAAACCATAATGCAGGTTATGGCGTTTGACGACCTGCGTCAGGGATGGTTGGAGGACATAGGTCTCAAAGAGGTTGACGCCTTTCGTATTTCCACCCAGAACGTTGTACCGTTCGACGCTGATCTCTGGCATGTAATCGTGAGTGGTTGTCGGGATCGCCGGCATCGTTAAGCCCAGGTCAGAAGCGGAGAGATCTGCCAGGCCCGCCGAGAGAGCCCCATCCGGAGTAAGGTTCAGGGCGCGGTTGAAGGATACACGCACGTCGCCGAACAGGTTGGGGTTGAAGGTGTGCGTCAAATCAAGCGTCTGGGTCAGGGTGGAACGATAGTTGTTGATATTCCCGTTTGCTATCGCACCCGGATAGCCGTTGCCATTGCGGTTTTCCAGGCCGGACCACCATGCAAAGGTTCCGCTCAACTTGGTCGAGTCGTTGATCGTATAATCACCGCGCCCAATCGGCTGGTTATACCGATACGTGCTCGTTCCGTTGTAAACATAGTTGTTAAAGTACCCGGGCAGATTGGGCTTCGGATAAAGGCTCATGATTTTGACCGCAATGGGATTGATGCGGCTGGCCAGAATCGTATCGGCCGGAAACGGATCGCGTTCCCACAGTTGGCATGGGGTTTGATCCGGAACGGAGCAGTGCACCGTGGCAGGGTCGTAAATATGGCCATCCCCCTTGGCCGCCTGGTAAGCTGCCAGGTTTACATTGCCATTTGCATCGGGAAACATATCCGCCGTAGGCACGCTCGAAATGTGGTCATTGGGCTGAACTTCACGCCATCCCTCAAAGCTGAAGAAGAAGAACAACTTATCTTTGTGTGGAATGACCGGGCCGCCAAACGTGCCACCAAACTGATGCTGGTTGTGAAACGGTTTTGCGGCGCCCACCTGGTTCTGGTCAAACGTATTAGCGTCCAGAACGGAATTGCGCCAGAAATCAAACACGGTTCCATGAAACTGGCGTTGTCCGCTCTTGAGAATCGTGTTGACCGTTCCGCCCGCGTAGCGCCCGTACTGCGCATCGTAGGTATTCGTCATTACCTTGAATTCTTCAATAGCGTCGATATTCGGAGCGATGTTCCATGTGCCCGATCCGCCGCCGTTCTGCTGGGATACCGGCGCGCCATCCAGTGTGAACTGGTTAAAACTGCCGCTCTGCCCATTGATCGAATAGGCGTTGGACTCGTCCCACCCGCGCGTTCCCGAGTAACCACCGGAACCGAACTGGGTCACTGTAAACTGGGTTCCCGGCACAAGAGAAAGCAGCATATAGGACTGGCGTCCGTTGAGCGGCAATTGCTGCACCTTCTCCGGGTCCATGATGGTGCCGCCGGAGGCATCCTCGGTATTGACGGTTAACCCGCCAGCGCTCTGGACGACAATCGTTTCCGTGTTCGCGCCCACTTGGAGAGCAACCTCAAGGTTGACCCTGGAGTTGATGTCAATCAGAATCCCAGGACGCTGCTCGATTTTGAAGCCCCTTGCCGCAATCGTGACCTGGTAAGTAGCGGGCTGGACAAATGGAATGGTGAACACTCCATCGGCTCCGCTTACTGTTTTGTATGTTTGCGATGGACCTACAGCGGTAATTGTCGCTTTCTGAATGACTGCCCCTTGCGCATCCGTTACTTTGCCGCTGATTGTGCCTCGAAACTCCTGCGCATAGGCCGGGATCAAAAGAAGCATGACTACGACGCATGCTGCGACAGCATTTCTGTGCGAATTACACTTGACAAGCGATAGCAGATTGCTATATAATTGTCCTGTCCTGTCCTGTCCTGTCCTGTCCTGTCCTGTCTCATTTGTAGCCTCCAAAATTTCTCGGTTATTACGCGTTACATGGTGTCACTCCACGGACTTCTAATTTGGCAGTTGCTCATGGAATCGTTACCACCCAAAATGGTAACGATTCCATGAGCAGCAGAATTTTCCCTCCGCAGCTCTGTTGTTGTCAATGTTTTTTGTAAAGCTGCGCAGCAGGGTAACGATACTCAGGATGGGACTTTCGATACTTGCAAGACCTGAATTTTTTTGTATATCGAGCGTCGTGCGTAATAAGTTGCCAACGAATAACGTGTAATTTCGCGTGTCGAAAATCACGCTCCAATGTTCGGTGTATGCGGAAAGCGAACATTTTCTAATTCATAGATAGACGATTGTTAAAAGTTGCCAGAATTACTTGGTGGATCTGAACAATAATTCTGGCAACTATCGCCATAAGTCTCATTATTTCAAGTTGTTATAATGGCACCAACATACTTGACTCACCAATCGAAGGAAGCCGACATCCAAAATGCGTTTAGCTCGACCAAACAGGTCCACATGCATCACAGGAACGAGCAAATTCATCGAAAACTCGCAGATCGAGGGTCGCTACGCCTGCGCAAATGACTTGGTGAGTCAAGTATGTTGGAACCGTTATAATTTATATTGCACCATCAAAATTTCCAAATCCACAGCGCGGTCTGATCTTCGATTACCTCGGAACAGGAAAACAGCGGGACTTATCGCTACCTATCTGACCCGCTGGAAATGATTTCGGAAAGCAGGTTCAGG
>JAATFM010000264.1 GCA_015655195.1 Terriglobales bacterium | reverse complement strand
TGCGCCAGGCCCTGCGCCGCGCCCGCCAGCTTGAGTTGGAAAACCGTTTGCTGCGCGCCGATGGAATGCCGGAGTTCGTCGCCGCCGCGCCCGCCATGCAGCCTGTGCTCGACCTCATCGCGCAGGTTGGCCCGTCGGATGCCAACGTGCTCATCACCGGCGAGCACGGCACCGGCAAGGAGATCGTCGCCCGGCTGCTGCATACGGCTTCACCACGTGCCCGTATGCCGCTCGTCACCGTCAATGCCGGTGGCCTGCCGGAAGGCACCTTCGAGAGCGAAATCTTCGGCCACGTGAAGGGTGCGTTTACCGATGCGCGCACCGACCGCATCGGCCGCTTCGAGTTGGCCAACAACGGCACGCTGTTTCTCGACGAGATTGCCAACGTGCCGCTTCGCCAGCAGGCCAAGCTGCTGCGCGTGCTTGAAACCGGCGAACTGGAACGCGTCGGCTCCTCGCAGACGCGCCGCGTCGATGTGCGCGTGCTTTCCGCCACCAACGCGAATCTGGGCGAAGAGGCCGCGGCGGGCATCTTCCGCGAAGACCTGCTCTTCCGCCTCAACACCGTCGAAATTCATCTGCCCGCGCTACGCGACCGCCGCGAAGACATTCCGCTTCTCGCCGCGCACTTTCTCAACCGCAACCGCGTGCGCTACCGCAAGCAGATCACCGGCTTCTCTCCCGCCGCCATGCAGGCCATGATGCAATATGCCTGGCCGGGCAACGTTCGTGAGCTTGAACACGCCATAGAGCGCGCTGTGCTTCTGGCTCGCGGCGAGGAGATTGAGCCGGCAAATCTCGCCATCGCTTCCGCCCGTTCGGCCGCATCCGCGCCGGACACGATGAGCATTGAAGATATGGAAGCGCAGCTCATTCGCAAGGTTCTGCGCCGTGCCGACGGCAACATCTCGCAGGCCGCCGAAGCTCTGGGCCTGAGCCGCGCCGCGCTCTACCGCCGCATCGAAAAATATGGCATCTGAACGCAGCACCCCGGCTCGCGCGCGCCGCTCCGTTGTGCGTCGCGCCTGGCTTTTCTGCGCCGCGCTTGCGCTTCCCGGCTTTGTACTTGCCGTTATATTCGCCATTCGCGAAAACATCGACATTGAAGAGATTCTTCTCATCGGCGGCTGCCTGCTCGTTTACTTCGGCCTCATCGCCGCTGCGCTGATTGACAGCTTTACTCGCTCGCTGCAAACGCTCTCGAATGTCATCGCTTCGCTGCGCGAGGGAGATTACTCTTTCCGCGCCCGCGGCGCTCAAGCCCGCGATCCGCTCGGCGAGCTTGCAGCGGAGGTCAACGCGCTCGCCGATCTATTGCAGAAGCAGCGTGTGCGCTCGCTCGAAGCCACAGCGTTGCTGGCACGCATTCTTGAAGTGATGCACGCGCCGCTCTTCGCCTTCGACCGCGAAGACGTGCTGCAACTCATCAACGCAGCCGGCGCGCAACTGCTCGGCAGGACCGAGGCGCGCAGCTACGGACGTACCGCCGCCGAGCTTGGCCTCGACGTGTTGCTCGCAGCGCAGGACCAGACAATTCACTCCATGGGCGCGAAATCGGCGCGGTGGCTCCTGCGCAAGACAACCTTCCGCCAGGACGGCGTGCCGCACACGATGCTGTTGCTTGCCGATGTCAGCGTGCCGCTCCAGGAAGAGGAGCAGGCTGCGTGGAAGCGGCTCATCCGCGTCCTCGGCCACGAGCTTTCGAACTCGCTCGCGCCCATCAAGTCCATTGCCGGCAGCCTGCTGGCGCGTGTGGAAGCAATGCCAGCCGAGGAAGGCGCGGCACGCGATTTCCGCCGCGGGCTTGGCGTGATCGAGAGCCGCGCCGACTCGCTGCATCGCTTCGTGCAGTCCTATCGTCAGCTCGCACAGCTTCCGCCGCCGAAGCTGCGCGCCGGCGCGCTCGGCGCCCTGCTCGAACGTGTCACTCTGTTGGAGCAGCGCCTCCCCGTGCGGCTCGACGCCGGCCCTTCCGTCACGCTACACGCAGATCCCGATCAGCTCGAACAGATGTTTATCAATCTGCTCGCCAACGCCGTCGATGCCACGCTAGAAAATAACGCAAGCTTGGTACGCGTGAGCTGGCGTGTGGCGGATTCCGCGGCCTGGATCACGATAGAAGACAGCGGCATGGGAATTGCCAACACCGAAAACCTCTTTGTGCCCTTCTATACGACCAAGCAGAAGGGCAGCGGAGTGGGCCTTGCGCTCGCACAGCAGATTGCTCGCGGCCACGGTGGCGAAGTCACGCTCGTCAATGACGAGAATGGTGCCGGCGCTCGCGCAACCGTGCGCCTGCCGCTCGCGTAATCGCTCCTCCGAATTGAGTTGCCAAATTGTTCACTGCAAGGAAAAGGCGCGGCCGTGGCCGCGCCTGAGAATCGCCATTGCAGATACCGGCGGCTAGTCGTACCGTTCAAAGATGATCTGTTTCTTGTGCCAGCCGTAGCTCGCCAGCTTATCCCGCACGCCGGCAACCATATTATTCAGGCCGCAGATGTAGGAGTAGATGTCGAAGTTCAGCTCTGCCGCCGGTATTGCCGGATCGACTGGCGGAACGGGCAGTGCAATTCCGAGCTTTGCCGCTCGTTCTTCCACAATCCGCGCCATATGCTCCTGCACGTAGCCGCGCAGCCCCGTCCAGCCGCTATCGGCGCGGCTCAGCGTGGCAAGGTAGTGGAAGTTCGGCTTGCGGGCCGCGAGCGCCGTGAGTTCCTCGTGGTAGTACAGCTCGCTCTCGTGCCGCGTGCCGTAGATGCACCAGATATCCTTGCCCTCGCTGCGGTCGAGTCCGGCGTCTGGGCCCGTCTCCGGAAAGAGCCACTGCGCGTAGGCGCGCATCGGCGCAATGCCCGTGCCGGTGGCAATGAGGAACGAGTCCGTCACCGGCGACTTCAGCACAAAATGCCCGTGTGGGCCGTGCATCTTCACCGTCGAACCGACCGGCAGATCGGCCAGGTAATTGGAAAAAAAACCTTCCTCCACACGGTTCACGCAGAGTTCGAAGCGGTTGCCGCGGGGAGCTGAGGCGATCGAGTAAGCGCGCGTCTGTTGCTTGCCGTTGGGGTCCGTGGCCACGGCGGAAATAAACTGCCCCGGAGTAAAAGGAAAGCTCTCAAGCTCGTCCAAAACGAACTCGAAGTGATAGCACTGGGCCGACTCTGAAATGCACTCTTTGCGCTCCAGACGGGCAGAATACAAGACTCGTTCCAAGAGGTTGCTCTCTTCGGGAAAAGGGATGAAGCCAAAAAATCAAGGCTGGTCGCAGTATCGACGGCGCGCGCAGCCCTTGGCAAGATGCCGGAGTTCGCCATGTGACGCGCCTCACAGTGTATCTACGGCACGCGCGGTCCCGGGCAGGATGCGGACGTTCCCATGTGACGCGCTTCACAATCACTGTTAACATAAAACAAATACGCGCCGCGCTTTACCAGCCAGGTGGCCGGGACGCGAAAATTTTCGGATGGAAAGAGGAATTTCGTGGCAAACACCACCAAGATTGAAGACAAGCTGGAACGGAAAAAGGTAAAGCGGACCGCCCGCAAGAAGGCGGCTCCGAAGGCCAAGCGGACCACTCCGCGCGGCAGCAACAAGAAGAAGGTCAAGAAGCTGGCGCGCGGTCAGTCGAAGCGTTAAGCTGGTAGCATCCGGGCTGGACGCTCAGGCGTCCGGCCCGCGAGCATCGCAACCGCACTTCCCCTCGCATCACAATGTTCAATTTTGAACGGGAAAGCCACGCCCGCGCCGGCTCCGTTTCACGATGAAGAGGAGATCCCCGCTGGCCAGCCAACTCATTGCCCGCAAATCCATTGACAAGCTGATCCGCGACTCTGCAGAGCCTGAGCACGCGCTCAAAAAGACGCTTGGTCCGTGGTCGCTCACCGCCCTTGGCATCGGCGCGGTCATTGGTTCGGGGATTTTCACGGTCATCGGGACGGCGATCTCCGGCAGCAAGGCGACCATTGTCAACGTCATAAACACGCCGGTTGCCGACTACATCATTCATCACACGGCGCTAGGCGGCCGTCCCGGCGCTGGACCGGCCATTTCGCTTTCTCTGGTGCTGGTGGCGATTGTCTGCGCGCTTACGGGGCTCTGTTACGCCGAGCTTGCGTCGATGATTCCCATTGCCGGCTCGGCCTATACCTACACCTACGCCACGCTCGGCGAACTCGTTGCCTGGATCATCGGCTGGGACCTGATTCTCGAATATGCTGGCTCCAACATGACCGTGAGCGTAGGCTTTGGCGCGCACGTGGTCGATTTTCTCGACTGGTTCGGCCTGCAACCGCCGCTGAAATGGATTACGCCTGCGTATCTTTCGGACGGCATGACCGATCTGCGGGGCAACACGCTTTACAACCCCGGCTGGCATTTCGGATTCAACATTCCGGCATTTCTTATTGTGTTGCTGCTCACCGTCATCCTGGTTCGCGGCATTCGCGAGTCGGCCAGCGTGAACAATGCCATGGTGGGCATCAAGATCGTGGCCATTCTCATCTTTGTGATGGCGGTGCTGGGTTATCTGCACCCCGCCAACTGGCACCCCTACATGCCCAACGGCTGGAGCGGCGTGCTAACCGGCGGGTCTATCATATTTTTCACTTACATCGGCTTCGATTCCGTCTCCACGGCTGCCGAGGAGTGCCGGAATCCGCAGCGCGACCTGCCCATCGGCATCATCGCCACGCTGATTGTCTGTACAGTGCTTTATCTTGCGGTTGCCGTGAGCCTGACTGGCCTGGTGCCCTGGCAATCGATGGTAGATGACGCCGCCCCGGTCGTCAACGCGCTCAAGAAGCTCTCCGTTCTACCCGGCGGCCACCCGCTCCACTGGGTGCGGCTGATCGTGCTGGTGGGCGCAATGATGGGCATGATCTCGTCGTTGCTGGTCTACCAGCTTGGCCAGTCCCGTGTGTGGTTTTCGATGTCGCGCGACGGTCTGCTGCCGAAGGTCTTCTCCAATGTGCATCCGGTATTTCGCACGCCGGCGTTTTCGTCGTGGGTTGCGGGATTGCTTGTCGCCATTCCTTCGGGTCTGTTCGACATCGAGTTGCTGACGGACCTTTCCAATATCGGCACTTTGTTCGCTTTCATGCTGGTGTCAATCGGCGTGATCGTCCTTCGCTATCGCGAGCCGGAGCGTCACCGCGGCTTCCGCGTTCCGGGCGGGCCAATCATTCCCGTGCTCAGTGCGGTTTTCTGCCTGCTGCTCATGGCCGGCCTGCCCATCATCACCTGGTTCCGCTTCTTCATCTGGCTCGTCATCGGCCTTGTCATCTACTTTTTCTACAGCCGCCACAGGTCAGAATTCGCAAAAGCAAAATAGGGGCTCCTCAAACTACGCTCGCCGGGCATTGTTTCCGGTGCTTAGCCGCTGTACTCTCATCCAAAGAAGATGGCACGACTCCGCAGCCCCGAAAAGCGCAGTGCAATTCTCGATGCGGCGGTCCTGGAGATCGCCCGCGACGGCCTTGGCGCGACTACTGCCCGGATCGCAGAGCGCGCCGGTGTGGCTGCCGGAACGCTCTTCACCTACTTCGCCAGCAAAGAGCAGCTTCTCAACGAGCTTTACTTCGAGCTCAAATCCGAATCCTACGCGCGTATGAGCGTCGGCTTTCCGCACAAGGTCAGTCTGGAGCGGCGTGCCTGGCACATCTGGTCCAGCTATCTCGATTGGGCCATTGAATTTCCGCTCAAGCGCAAGGTCTCGGTGCAGCTCAAGGTCTCGGACCTTGTTACGCCGGAAACGCGGGAGCGGGCCAACGCGCAGGGCAGCGCCTTGAAAGTGACAATCGCCGAGCTGGAAGAGCGTAGCATCGGCCGTGGACTGCCCGCGGGCTTTGCCGGCGCCGCCATGTCCGCCATGCAGGATGCGGCGCTTGAATTCGTTTCCAGGCAGCCGAAGCGCCGCGCGGAGCTGGTCGAGCGCAGCTTTCAAGTAATCTGGCGGGCGCTGAAGTAGGAGTTCATTTCTGTTTCAGCGAAAAATGAGCAACCAGTCAATCATTTCTGAATCTGATCTCTCAGGAGGACCGCAAATGGCAAAGGTCTGGTTGGTAACTGGCAGTGGAAATGGTTTGGGACGCGACATTGTGGAGGCGGCTCTGGCCGCGGGAGATAGCGTGGTGGCTGGCGCGCGCCGTATCGCCGAACTCGCGCCCCTGGTGGAGCAGTACGGCGAGCGCATCAAGCCAATCACGCTCGAAGTTCGTGACGAAGAGGCGGCAAAAGCCGCGGTGCAGGCGGCGGTTGACACTTTCGGCCGGCTCGATGTGTTGGTCAATAATGCCGGCTATGGCCACTTCGCTCCTTTTGAGCAGATGAGCCCGGAGGACTTCAAAGCCGTTATAGACACGTGCCTTTACGGCGTGGTTTACACCACGCGGGTGGCCATTCCCGTGATGCGAAAGCAGCGCAGCGGGCATATCTTTCAGGTTTCGTCCGTCGGCGGAAGGCTTGCCATCGCCGGCAACACCCCGTATCACGCGGCCAAGTGGGCCGTGGGTGGATTCAGCGACGCGCTGGCAATGGAAGTCGCGCCGTTTGGCGTAAAGGTCTGCACGCTGGAGCCGGGCGGCATCCGCACCAACTGGGCGGCGCGCGCCGGGCGCGACACGCCGGAGCTTTGGCCAGATTACGAGCCTTCGGTCGGCGCTATCATCAAGCTCCTGGCATCCGTGCCCGGCCGTGCGGAGGGCGATCCGCGCAGGATTGCCGACGTGATCGTGAAGCTCGCCAACAGCGAAGACGTGCCGAAGCGCTTGATCCTCGGCGTCGATGCTGAAAAGCGCGTCCAGAATGCCGAAGTTGCCCGTGCCGAAGAGGCGCAGAAGTGGCGCGATGTGACTCTCTCCACCGTCTTTCCCGACGCGGAGCCGATTCCCGGCCTGCTGAACAGCTAACCTGCAGAAGCTCGCGTTCTCCGTGACTCTCAGGGTCGCGGAGAACGCGAAATGCTTGCCGTGCTGAAGTGCAGGCGCCAGCACGCCCCGGCCCTTACACTGTTGCTATGAACGATATGGAAGCCTTCATCCGCCGCCTGCCCAAGGCCGAGCTTCACCTGCATCTCGAAGGCACAATTCTCCCCGCCACACTCGTCGAGCTGAGCCAGCGCCATGACGCCTCGCCGCTCACGCTTGCCGAGGCCGAGAAAATCTACCAGTTCACCGATTTCTCCGGCTTCATGGACGCTTTCCGCGCCATCACCCGCCTGCTCACCGGCCCCGAGGACTACGAGCTTGCCGCATGGCGCATGTGCCAGCGGCTCGTCGAGCAGGGCGTCGTCCACGCCGAGGTTTACATCTCTGTTGGCGTCATCTACCACTGGCGCGAACACGCCGAAGGCGTCGTGGAGCCAATCTTTGCCGGCCTCGAACGGGCGCGGCAACGGGCCGAGCGTGAGCTGGGTCTCTCGCTCTACTGGATCTTCGATGCCGTGCGCCACTTCACCGTGCCGGAGGCCGAGCGCGTCTTCCTCAAGGCCGCCGAATTGCGACCCGCGCATCCCTCCATCATCGGCATCGGTCTCGGCGGCGACGAGCGCCAGCGCGGCTCCGAGCCCTTCCACGAGATGTACGCCGAAGCGGCCAAAGCCGGCCTGCGCCTCACCAACCACGCCGGAGAAACCACGCCCGCCTCGGCGATATGGGAGGCACTTTCCATCGGCTCGGAGCGCATCGGCCACGCGCTTTCGGCGGTTGAAGATGAATCCCTCCTCGACGAGCTAAAGGCTCGCCATATTCCGTTAGAGTTAAATCCCACCTCGAACGTCCGCACCGGCGTCTGCCCGTCCTTTGCGGCCCATCCGCTGCGGCGCTACTTCGACGCGGGCCTGCTCGTCACGCTCAACTCCGACGACCCAGCCTTCTTCGGCTCCGACATTGCAAACGAATACCTGTTGGCCCACACCGAGCAGGGATTTACCCGCGAAGAGCTACGCCAACTCGCGGCCAACTCCTTTGCCGCCAGCTTTCTTCCCGAATCGGAGAAGGCTCACCGGCTGGCCCAGATCGCATCCATCAAGTAGGTGCTATTTCCACCGGCAGCCCAGCTCCGCCAAGCCAGCGAAGGGCAAAATGCGCTATGATTT
>JAATFM010000289.1 GCA_015655195.1 Terriglobales bacterium | reverse complement strand
TTCGTCCTGGCCCGCGTTGTGGAAGTAAAAGACGCGCGAGTGTTCGAGGAACCGGCCCACAATCGACCGTACGCAGATGTTTTCGCTCAGTCCCTTCACGCCGGGCTTGAGAATCGAGAGGCCGCGAACGATCAGATCGATTTTGACGCCGGCCTGCGAAGCCGCATAGAGCGCCTCGATGACGCTCGGCTCCAGCAGCGCATTCATCTTGGCGATGATGCGTGCCGGCTTGCCTGCGCGGGCGTGGTCGGCCTCGCGGCGGATGAGACCGAGGAAGTTCTCCGCCATCGTAAGCGGAGCCACGAGCAGCGGTCGGTAGTCGTCAATCTCCGCGTGGGCCGTCAGGTAGTTAAAGACCGTATGAACGCGATCGGTAATCTCGGTGTTCGCGGTGAGCAGGCTCAGGTCGGTGTAGAAGCGCGCCGTGACGGGGTTGTAGTTGCCCGTGCCGAGATGGCAGTACCGCCGCGTCACGCCGTCCTCGTCATGCCGAACGAGCATGGCAAGCTTGCAATGGGTTTTCAGTCCCACCACGCCGTGAAAGACCTGCACGCCGGCATCTTCCATGCTGCGCGCCCAGCGAATGTTCGAAGCCTCGTCGAAGCGCGCCATCAACTCCACGACAACGGTGGCTTCTTTGGTAGCGGCGGCCTCGATCAGCGCCTGAAACATCGGCGAATCCTGGCTGGTGCGGTAAAGGGTCTGCTTCATCGAGAGAACGCGGTCGTCATGCGCGCCATGCTGAATGAAACTCACCACCGGGTCGTAAGAATCGTAGGGGTGGTGGAGCAGAATCTCCCGCGAGCGCAGCTCCTCGAAGATGTTCGCCGATTTGCGGCTCAGCGTGAGCGGGCGCGGAGTGAACGGAGCGAACTTCAGGTCGGCCCGCTGCACGTCGCCGAAAAGAAAGAAGAGGCGCGAAAGATTGACAGGGCCGTCGGCGCGGAAGACCTGATCCTCTTCCAGCTCAAAATTCACGCGCAGGCGCTCGACGATCTCGCGATGCGCGCCGGTCTCGATTTCGAGCCGCACGGCGTCGCCCTTGCGGCGATTGTGCAGCTCCACGCGAATGGTTTCGAGCAGCGAGCGCGCCTCTTCCTCCTCGAAGTAGAGGTTCGAGTTGCGCGTAACGCGGAAGGCCGCCTGGGCCAGCACTTCGTAGCCGCGATACATTCCGGTAAGATTCTGCGCGATCAGGTCCTGCAAGAGCAGGTAATCGAATTTGCCGTGTCCGGCGGGCAGGCGCACGAAGCGCGGCAGCGCCCGTGGCACGGTGACAACGCCAAGCACCGTCGGGCCGGAGCTCTTGCGCTTGAGCCGCAGCAGCAGCGCCAGGCACAGGGCCTTGTTCAGAACGCGCGGAAACGGGTGCGCGGGATCAATCGCAATCGGCGTCAGCAGCGGATCGACCTCGCGCTGAAAGTAGCTCTGTGCAAAGGCGCGCGCATTCTCGTCCAACTCGCCCCACGCGAGCAGGCGAATGCCTTGCTCGCGCATCTGGGGCCGCAGATGGCGGTTCCAGCACTCATACTGGTCGGCGACAAAGCGATGAATCTCCGCGGTCAGCGCGGCAAGCGATTCGTCGGGGCGCAGGCCGTCATAGCCGGGCTCGCGGCCGCCATCTTCGATGCGCTGCATGAGACTGGCCTGTCGAATCTCAACATATTCGTCGAGATTCGACCCGGTGATGGCAAGAAATTTGACGCGTTCCAGCAGCGGGTTGGCCGCATCGGCGGCTTCTTCCAGTACTCGCCGGTTGAATTGCATCCAGGATTCGTCGCGGCCGTTGAAGAGCTTCTGCTTATCTGTGGCTTTTGGCATGGGGAGTTTGTACCTGCGCCGTGTTGGAAAGTCTACTCTGTTTCGCCGTTCCCCTACCAGCTAACAGGAGGGGCCGTGCAAATGGTGTTAAGAAGCTGAAAAAAAGATGGATTGCGCATCGACGGACGATGCGTCTGTCAAAAATCTGCTAACTTCGCCTGCGCTCGATGATTGACCGCCGGGCCGCGCAGGGTGGAGGATGAAAGAATCGGCTCTCTGCTCGAAAGGAGCTTTTTTGATGACATATGAAACTCCGGATTCTGATTCCATTCTCAATTTGTCGCAGTCCATTCCGCCTGGCGCTGAGAAGTTCAAGCGCACGATGACGAACCTGCTGGACGGCAAGGAGAAGGACGATGCGACGGTAGAGCGGGCCTTCGAGGGACAGGATGGAATGTTCGACCTGATCGCGGCCAAGCTCTACAGCATTGCATCGATGCTGGTGGGCGAGGGCGAGGAGAGCATTCAGCTTGTGGAAGCGGCAGTGGCCAACTCCGAAGTAACCTGCTGCAACACTGCCCTGCAGGCAAGTATGAGCAGCAAGCGGGTGTTGGCCCGCGAGGCTCTCGCGCATATCGCGGCTCGGGACTCCGAGGCGCTGGCCGCTCCGGAAAGCCTCGAACACGTGCAGACCTGCATCGAGGACGACGATCTCGATGCGGCAAGCACTGCCGGCGAGGAGTTCGAGCAAATCATTGCCGGCCCTGGCCGCGAGCGTGTCAAGGAGTGGCTCGAAAGCCTTCCGACGGCGATGCGAACCGTTTATGTGCTGCGCGCGGTGGCAGGAATCTCCGCGCAGGAGACAGCGGCGCTGCTCGCGGCCTACGGTGGCCCCAAAGCGTCCGGATGGTCTGCCGACGCAGTGCGCGAGGTCTTCCGTCAGGGACTCTGCGGGCTGGCTTCGCAGTTGCTCCACGAAGGAATCAAAAGCTAGCTATTAGTCATTAGCTTTTAGCTCTTAGCTGAATACGGTTTGCGCCGGTTGCCGGGTGTGGGTGCCCCAGGTCCCTGTTGTTCGGACCTGGGATACCACAGAAGCCAGTTCTTCCACCGTCGGGCTAAAAGCTAAGAGCTAACAGCTAAAAGCCGCCTTTCGTTACACTAGATAAAGAACCTTCCGGGCCGCTGTGTGCATCTGAGATGAAGCACAGATTTTTCAGCGAATTAGCCTGTTGTATTTGCCCGCTTCATTCGCGTAAATCAGGTCGAAAATCATTGATGCAGTTCGAGAGATCAAGAAAGTTAACTGACCGCCGCGGGGCCTGCGTTGTTTTTGCGGCTGCAGCAGCGCTGTCGCTGGGAAGCGGGTTTGGAGCCGTGCAGCTTCGGGCGCAGACGGTCCCGGCGACGCCGACGGCCGCCGGCCCGACCGCGCAGAGCTATCAAGGCAGCGTGCCCGAGGGCAAGGCCACTGACCAGACGCTGGACCTGACGCTCGATGACGCCATTCAGCGCGGCCTGCGCAACAACCTCGGCGTGATCCTGAGCGGCACGCAGACGGCCTCGGCGCGCGGCGAGCGGCTGAGCCAGTTGCAGAACCTGCTGCCCAGCATCGACGCCTCGATCAAAGAGAACTACATGCAGGTAGATCTCGCCGCCGAGGGCATTCGCATTCCGGGTTTTCCCACCGTGGTGGGGCCGTTCGGGTTTACCGACATTCGCGCCTCGCTGACCTGGTCTCTG
>JAATFM010000277.1 GCA_015655195.1 Terriglobales bacterium | reverse complement strand
TTTGCCGTTACAACCTTCACGGCATTGGGGTTTGCGATCTCCGCCGGCGGGCAGGCGACTGCGAGCGTGCCGACTGCGACTTCCGGCCGCTCAAAAAGGGCCAGAAGCGGTGCGAAAAAATCCGGTGTCAGAAGCGGCTCGTCGCCCTGGATGTTGACGTAAATATCGGCATCGACGCGGCTTGCTACCTCGCGCACGCGGTCCGAGCCACTGGCGCAGTCGGGCGAAGTCATCTCAAATGGAATCCCGCGCTCCCGGCAGGCGGCGGCAACCTCTTCGGAGTCCGTGGCAACGACAACGGGGTTCATCAGGCCGCTCTGGTGCGCGGCACGCCAGACCCACTCCACCATGGGCCGGCCAGCGATGGGGCGCAGAACCTTGCGCGGCAAGCGCGTGGAACCGAGGCGCGCGGGAATTACCCCGGCAATACGGAGAGCAGTCGTCATCCTGACGAGTGTAATGGGAAGGGCCGCAGAGAGAAAACCGCTCCTCCATCCGGCCCTTTCGGAGCGAGCCAGTGGAGGATGGTTTTTTATTGGGGGAGGGCTTACTTCTACTTGAGATGCGCGCCCTGTAACGGAGGTTGCACGGTAGCTGTTATAACAAATTTTTCTCCGCGCGGGGTTTTCCTTCGAAAGCTCAACTCCGGCCCCGCCGGTTTGACCTCGCTCCCGCTCGCCCGTATCATTGATAGAGTGCCTGTTGATGCGCCGGCCTTTCTTCGGCCTGCTTCCGGGCACACTCGGCCTGCATTTCGGCCCTCCCTTACGGCGGAGTAGCTCAGATGGTTAGAGCGTGGGATTCATAACCCCAAGGTCGACGGTTCGATCCCGTCCTCCGCCACCATGCACTTCGCGCGCCGAAAGCCGCCTATTGCGCTATCATTCGTCTATACATGGAGCGGTCTGCGCCTGAGCGCGGCTGCCACGGCGGTGTTTGTGTCTCGATTTTTCCAGCGTCTGGTCTTCATTGTTGGCGCGGCGGTCTTTGCCGCCCTCGGCCTCGGGTTTCTGGCGGGGCAGTTCGGCTTCTTCGGCGTGCACGCCGGCGGGCAGCAGGAGGGCGCGTATCGGCAGATGAACGTCTACCGGCAGGTGCTGCAGCGGGTGCAGTCGGACTACGTGACCGAGCCGAATATCAACGACGTGACGACCGGAGCCCTGCACGGGCTGCTCGGCTCGCTCGACGCCGATTCGAGCTACCTGACGCCGGCCGAGTACAAGATTTACAAGGAGCGCCCGGCCACTGACGTGGCGCAGGTCGGCATCACAGTCTCGAAGCGCGGCGACTACGCTTCCGTGGTAAACGTGCAGCCTGGCTCGCCCGCCGACCACGAGCATATTGCCGACAGCGACATTATCGCCTCCATCGGCGACGCGCCCACCTACCAGATGCCGCTGGCAGTGATCCGCATGATGCTGGAAGGCAAGCCCGGCACCAGCGTGACGCTCACCGTACTGAAGCCGCGCAAGACCGAGCCCGACAAGATTACGCTGACCCGCGCCCTGCCTTCCGTGCCGGCGCTCGGCACCGAGCAGTATGAGAACTCGTCGATTCTCTACCTGAAGCCGGGAACGCTGGCAAAAGCACGGCTGGACGAGCTTGCGGCAAAGATCAAAGCGGCGAAGAACGAAAAGATTCTGCTCGACCTGCGCGATGTCTCCGGCGGCACGCCGGAGGACGGCATCCGGCTGGCGAATTTCTTCATTCAGCAGGGCACGCTTGCCACGCTGGAAGGACAGAAGTATCCCAAACAGACCTTTGCGGCTGACCCGGCGCTGCTTCTCACCTCTGCTCCCGTAACAGTGCTGGTGAATCGCGGGACCTACGGCGCGGCGGAACTGGCCGCCGCGGCTATCAAAGACGCGAAGCGCGGCGATGTGGTGGGAGAGCGGACCTTCGGCGAGGGATCGCTGCAAAAGACGATTGACCTGCCGGATGGCGCGGCGCTCTTCCTGACCGTTGCCAAGTACGAGAGCCCCTCGGGCAAGAAGCTTCAGGATGAAGCTGTTCTGCCCAACGTTCTCATCGCCTCCGCGGAAGAGGACGACGATCAGGGCGTGCCCACCAAGGGTGATCCCGTGCTGAATAAAGGACTCGATCTGCTGAAGGCGAAGAGCTAAAGGCAGGGAACTAGGGACCAGGGACGTAGGGACTAGAAAAACGGCCCCGCTCGGAGAATTCCGGGCGGGGCTTTCCTTCAGGCCGCTTGAAGCTCGTTTCCCGACCTAGTCTCTTACGTCCCTGGTCCCTAGTTCTTATCTTGCCCTCTCTGGTTCGCGTCCGCCGATTCCCTCCCCTTCGCCATTCTTTCCCGTGCTAGGCTCGGGAGTGGCGGAGACTGTTTGCTTCCGCCTACTCCGCATGAGGCTTGACGCACTTGGCTGTAACTCCCAGTCCGCTGCATGAACCCAGTGAGGCCCCGCGTACCCTGGGGCGCAGCCACCGTTTGCCGCCTGAGCCGCCGCCGCAAGAGCCCTTTCGCAACAGGCGCAAGCTGGCTGGCCGCCCGGCGCTGATTCTGCTGCTCGTGGCGGCGGCTGTGGCTGGCTCGCTGGCCGGGCTTACGCTGGTTTACTCGGCGGATCTGCCGCAGATTCACGATCTCGAACGCTTCCGGCCCTCTACGACTACCGACCTCTACGACCGCAAGGGGAGACTCATCGGCTCCTTCGCGCTTGAACACCGTGTTGTCGTCAATTACGACGATTTTTCGCCGGTGCTGCGCCAGGCTGTCGTCTCCATCGAGGACAAGAACTTCTTCTCCCATGGCGGCATCAACGTCTTCCGCATCGGCGGCGCGCTGTGGCACGACCTGACGAGCCACGGCCGGGCGCAGGGAGCTTCCACTCTCACGCAGCAGTTGGCGCGCAATCTCTTTCTTTCGAGCGAGCGCACCATGGGCCGCAAGGTGCAGGAAGCCTACCTCGCCATCCAGATCGAGCGGTCGTTTACCAAGGAACAGATTTTCACCCTCTACGGCAATCAGATTTATCTCGGCAGCGGGCAATATGGCTTTGAGGCGGCGGCGGAATACTACTTCAGCAAACATGCCAAAGACCTCTCGCTGCCCGAGGCTGCACTGCTGGCTGGACTGCCCAAAGGGCCGGTCGCCTACTCGCCGCTCCTGAGTCCGGACAAGGCTCTCAAGCGCAGGAATCTTGTGCTGACCGAGATGGAAACCGACCGCGTCATCACGCACGAGCAGGCCGAGGCCGCGCGGCAGATGCCGCTTGGGCTCAGGATCGCGCAACCGGAGGGCGCCGTCGCGCCGTGGTTTCAGGAAGAGGTTCGCCGCGAGCTGGAAAAGCAGTTCGGCACCGACGAGGTGCATGAGGCCGGGCTGCGCGTCGATACCACGCTCGATCTCGATTTGCAGGAGACAGCCAACCACTCCGTGGAGGACGGTCTGGCTGCCTACGAGCGCCGGCATGGTTGGAAGGGCAAGCTGACGAATGTCCTCGCGCAGGGCGAAACGATTGAGGAGTACAAGCATCCAGACTGGGCCGTAAAGGCGCATCCCGGCGATTACGTTCACGTTGTTGTGACGCGCGTTCTGCCGCTTGAAATTCACGCCCGCCTCGGCGCGAGCGAGGTGCTTCTGCAACCCGCCGACTGGCAGTGGACGGGCGAGCGCTACGCCGATGCGCTCGTCAAGCCGGGCGACATTCTTTATGTGCATCTGGCAGCGGGCGCAGAGGGCAAGGAGCTGCGCGCCACGCTCGAAGAGGACTCCGGCGCCGAGGGCGCGCTGATGGCAATCGACAACACCAGCGGCGACGTGCTGGCAATGGTGGGCGGGCGCGACTACGCGCTCTCGCAGTTCAACCGCGCCACGCAGGCCGAGCGGCAGACGGGTTCAAGCTTCAAACCCTACGTTTACTCGACGGCCATCGAGAACGGCGCGAAGCCTGGCGACATCATCGTGGACGAGCCGGTGAGCTTCGGCGGCTGGACCCCGCACAATTACGAGAACGACTACAAGGGCGCGATGACGCTCACCGCCGCACTGGCCGACTCGCGCAACATTCCGGCGGTCAAGCTCGCCGCGCGCGTCGGCATTCATAAAGTCATCGACATGGCGCACCGCTTCGGCGTGACTGCGAATATTCCCGCCTATCTCCCCATCGCGCTCGGCGCGGCGGAGATCACGCTCGAAGAACAGGTCGCCTCCTATTCGGTCTTTCCCAACGACGGCATTCACGTCGCGCCGCGGCTCGTCCGCAAGGTGACGAATGCCGACGGCATCACGCTATGGGAGCAGCCGCCGGCTATTCAAGAAGTTGTAAGCAAACAGACGGCGCGCACTATGGTCTCGATGCTTGAGGCCGTGACCCGCTACGGCACTGGCGCGGCAGCCTCGCAGTTGAACCATCCTGTCGCCGGCAAGACGGGAACGACGAGCTCGTACACGGACGCGTGGTTTCTGGGTTTCACTCCCTCGATCACTTGCGGCGTATGGGTGGGCTTTGACAGCCGCGAACCACTGGGCGACAAGGAGACCGGCGCCAAGGCCGCGCTCCCCATCTGGATGACGGTGATGAGGCAGGCGATTGTGGGGCACGAGGACGAGAAATTCTCCGCCGATGAGCCGGGAGCGGCGCAGAAGCTCACGACCGAAACAGCGCAGGCCAAGCCGGCTGGGCAGCCGGCGATAGCGCCAGTATCGGCTTCCACGCCGGCGCC
>JAATFM010000231.1 GCA_015655195.1 Terriglobales bacterium | reverse complement strand
TATATAGTGTCCCTAATTATATAAGTGCAAATTATTTCAATGGTTTATGCCGAGTTCTTTCCTGCATGGCGTCCATTTTCTCGATTGTCCATTTATTCCCATTCCAACAAATCACTCTCGAACTTCGAAAGCCTAATCTAGTCCATTGCGGAAAATTACCTAATCAAGGGTGATGGACAGACAATTCAATGATGCACCGGGCTCCTGAGTGGCATTCAGGAGCAAACCAGATTTTCCCTCCATAACGCTCAATGACGAGCTTTGCGACCGACAAACCCAGCCCTGTGCCGCTCATCCCTGCGGTAGCCCGTGCTGTGCTTGTAAAGAAGCGCTCGAAAATATGCTCGTGCTCGCCAGCCGCAATACCTGGTCCTTCGTCCTGGATCGCGAAACGAAGGTACTGAGGAGTGGATTGCTCCAGAGAGTACGAAAGACGCAGGGTTGAACCTTGCGGGGAGAACTTGAGCGCGTTATGGAGCACATTGACGAAAGCGACCCGCACCAGGCTGCGGTCGGCGAAGATGGAGACATTGCCTTTCGATTCTCCATCGCGCAGTACAGCGATACGGCGCTCTTCGATGAGGATGCCAAGCAGATTAAGCACTTCCTCGGCCAGATCGTTTACACGAAAGACAGTCTTCTGATCGCTCTGTTCCGCCGCCTCCGCGCGAGCCAGCATCAGGAGGCTATCAATCGTCTCGTTCAGCCGCGTAGTTTCCTCCAGGATGCCGCTGAGCGCTTCCTTGTATGCCGCCGAGTCCTTGCCTTCCTCCAGCGCAACCTCGCCAATCGTTCGCAAAGCGGCAATCGGAGTTCGCAATTCATGCGCGGCGTCCGCGGTGAAGCGCTTGAGCTGCGTAAAGGCTTGCTCCAACCTGTCGAGCAGATGGTTAAAGGCCCGCGCCATCTGATTCAGTTCATCCGGGCCATCCATATCGAGCCTGTCCCCTAGATTGTTCGCGGTAATGCTCCCTGCCCTTGTGCTCATGCGGTCAAGCGGCATGAGGGCATGGCGTGCAATGCGCTGCCCGGCAAAAGCGGCGAGCGCCAGGGCAATGGGAACAGCCACCAGGAGCAGCAGAAGAAATTGCAGCATGCTGTCGCGCAGAGGCACGATGCTATAACCGAGACGGATGAGGAGAGTCCGGCCGTTGAGTGCGTGAATATGGCTGACGAGAAAGACGTGAGAGCCGTCGGCAAGCCGGATAATGCGCTCGTTAAAGCCGGACTCACCTTCCTTCGGCCGGTTCGGGCCTCCGAGGGCCATACCGTTTAAGGTCGAACTCCTGTAAAGAACATTTCCGCTCAGGTCGCGGACTTCCATGAGCCGGTCAACGAGCAGATGCGACTGAAGACGGGAGAAGTAATCCTGGTGCAGTTGGAGATTGCCCTGGGAATCGAAGTAGAGCAGTCCCTCGACTGTGATAACGTCCTGCACCTCGTCATGGAGAAGCTGGCGGGTGAGAACAGCATATTGGAACGCGAAAAGAATGCCGGCATAGATCAGCAGCAGCGTCACCAGTACGAGTGAGTACCAGAGCGTAAGCCTGCCGCGCAGTGTCGCAGGCATCTTCACGGCTCCACCTCCCGAAGACTGAAGCCGATGCCTCGCACGGTTTGCAGCAACTTGACCGGAAAAGGGTCGTCGATCTTACGGCGGAGCCTGGCAATCTGCACGTCGATAACATTGTCGATGGGCGTGTAGCGTGCATTCTCGCGCCACACGTCGCGGGTGAGCATTTCCCGCGATACGGTGCGGCCACGGTTTTCCGCGAGATAGAGAAGCAAATCGAACTCACGCGGCGTCAGTTCCAGAAGCTGTCCGCTTCGAGATGCTGTGCGGCTGCGCGTGTAGATTGTCAGATCAGCAATGACGATGGAACGGCTTTCCGGCGTGAGCGGCACAAAGCGGCGCAATAACGCATCGATTCGCGCCAACAGCTCGGGGAATGAGAAAGGCTTTCCAAGGTAGTCGTCCGCGCCTGTTTGCAGCCCTTCCACGCGGTCTTCTACTGTGTTGTGAGATGTAAGAATCATCACGCGCATATCCAGCCCATCCCGGCGAATCTGCTGAAGAACTTCAAGCCCATTGCGCTGCGGAAGAGTCAGGTCCAGCAACAGCAGGTCCGGCCGCTGCGAATGCGCCAGGTAAAAGCCTTCCTCGCCCGTGGAAGCCGTGATGACTTCATACCCCGCGGATTCCAGGCCGGAGACAAGCGCCTGCGACAACTTTCCGTCGTCTTCGATGATGAGTATTTTCGCGTGCGCGAGCATAGATGCTTAAATGGTGCAATTTCATCATTTCGTAACAGTGTGCGAATGGACAAGCATGACGAAGCAAATGTCAGGAAATTGTAAGCGTGTGTAAGGAAAGAAAATGTTGAACTCCAGATAGCCGTTCCTGGCACTGGAGGTCATATCATGCTTCGTTTTACAACTGTTGCTTTGCTCGCCCTGTCCTCAGCTTCCTTGCTGGCTCAGAACAGCAGTTCAGCCAGCATTCTGGCGACACCGACAACGCTGCCTGTTGTCTTCACAAATACAGTGAGTGCCGCAGGCTCGCATCCGGGCGACCGGGTAGAGGCGCGAACCAGCCAGATCGTGCACCTGGCCGGGGGGACCGCGATTCCTGCGGGAACCAGGATCACCGGCCATGTCGTTGCAGCAAGCGCATTCGTCTATGACAAGACACCTTATGCCCGCCAGAAACAGTCCGTGCTCTCTGTCCACTTCGATTCCATCGCATGGGGCGGCCAAATGCTGCCTCTCAAAGTAATGGTGCGCGCGATGGCCGATCCGGTGACAAGTGGGGAAGCGCGAGAGACAAAAGGCAGCCAGGACGGCGATCCATTTCCAGAGATGGAGCAGATCGGTGGCGACATATACGCTCCCTATGACCGTGAAGTGAAGAACAGCGACGGTGACGTGGTGGGATACAACAAACGCGGCGGTGTTTACGCCCATTTAATAGCAAACGGTCACTGTGACGGGAGCAGCGTTGAGGTATCAGTTGGCATTTATTCGGCTTCTGCCTGTGGACTGTACGGATTCGTTTCTGTGGCAGCCACCGAGACTGGTTCGGCCGCACAACCTTCGACATTGACGCTGGCTTCAACCCGCGTTTCTCCAAAGATATGGAAGTACAGCACGGCGCTGCTTGAGGTTGTAAACACTCAGCCGGCCATCGCATCGCGTTAAGGGGCGATGCGAATGAGATTACATCCTCTTGTGGCAGGCGTGTCTCTACTCTTCACAATCTTGCTTGGCGCGTCCCCGCGCCGGGCAATGGCGCAGGTGCCTGCGCCACAGATGTTGACGCTCGAACAGGCCGAGGCTGCTGCGCTTGCCAATCAACCCCGGCTGATTGCGGCCAATCTGCGCGCCCAGGCTGCCGGAGAGCAGGTACGCGCGGCGCGTGCTGGTTTGTTTCCGACAGTTGGCTTCAATGCAACCGGCGCTCGTGTTGCCGATACCGGAGCCGCGATTGCCGCAGGCAATATCACCACGTCGTCGATCTCAAACCGCTTCGCCTACGGCGGCGGTCTCACGCAGCTTGTCACGGACTTCGGGAGAACCAACTCGCTGGTCCACAGCGCGCGCTCAACGGCGGAAGCGCAGCGGGACATTGCTACGTTGACTCGCGCGCAGATTCGCCTCAATGTGCGGGAGGCCTATTATCAGGCGCTTGGCGCGGAAGCTGTGCTGCACGCGGCGCAGGCCGCGCTTGCAAATCGCCAACTCGTTGTCCGGCAGCTCTCGGCGCTGGCCGCAAGCCAGTTGCGCTCAACGCTTGATGTTCACTTTGCGGAGATTCTGGAAAGCGAAGCCGAGCTGGCCGTAGTGAATGCGGAAGGCATCGTAACCGAACGCCGTGCCGCTCTGGCTACGGCAATGGGATCGGAGAAGGCGATCACCGCGCCGCTTGACGGCGCGACAGTTTCGGCGGACACAATGCCGCCGGCGATGGATTCACTGCTCACAACCGCACAATCGCAACGCGCAGACTTGAATGCGGCCAAAGCGCAGCAGCATGCGGCGGAAGCCTTCGCGCAATCGGAAAAACGACTCAGCTATCCAACGCTGAACGGGCTTGCGGCCGCCGGCGAGATTCCATATCACGACCACACGCTGCATGATGATTACGCCGTTGCGGGCTTCAACTTGAGCATCCCCGTCTTTACCGGCGGTCTTTTTGCGGCGCGGCGCGCGGAGGCGGAATTCGAGGCTCGTGCCAGGGCGCGCGATGCGGAGCAGCTTTCACTCGAAGTAAACCAGCAGACTCGCGATGCGTGGTCGCGCGCCGAGGAGGCACGCAAGAGCCTCGAAGTTACCGCGCGCCTGGTTGCCCAGAGCAAGGAAGCGCTGAGGCTGGCGCAGGATCGCTATGACGCCGGACTCGGAAGCATTGTGGAGCTGAATGAGGCGCAGTTGAACGAAACGTCCGCGGAGATTCAGGCCGCTGATGCCGAATACACCTGGCTCACGCGGCGTGCGGAGCTCGACTTTGCCGCCGGATTTTTGAATTGATGAACTGAGATTTGCGAGGGGGTCGCAATCGATGGCGAATCTGCGATACATGTGCGTGCTGGGAGTTCTTGCTGTCTCCAGCGCCGGTTTCTTTACGGCTTGCCGATCCAATACTCCTGTTGCCGCTGTCCCGGTGGTTCCAGTGGCAACAGCCGGTCCGGCCACGCTCGAAAACGATCTCGTGCTCACGGCCGAGTTCCGTCCGTATCAGGACGTGGACGTGATGGCAAAGGTTGCCGGCTATGTGCGTTCCATCCGCGTCGATATTGGCGATCACGTTCACGCCGGCGAAGTGCTGGCAACGCTGGAAGCGCCGGAGATTGAAGACGAAGCGGCCAAAGCAAAGGCCGGCATGGCCGCCGCACAGGCAAACGTCACCACCGCACAAGCAGAACTCGAACACGCGCAGGCGAGCGAGCACATTGCCCTGCTCTCCTTCCAGCGCATTCAGGATGTGGCAAAGCGCGATGCCGGCCTGGTTCCGCGACAGGACATCGATGTGGCTGAGGCGCGAAGCCTTGAGGCAAAGGCGCAGGTTGCCCGCGCGGAGTCGGCTCTCAAGGCCGCGCGCGAGCAGCTTGACGAAGCGAAGTCGGAGTCCTCGCGTGCAGCCGCAATGCTGGCTTACACCACCATCAGCGTGCCTTTCAACGGCGTCATCACCAAACGCTACGCCAGCATCGGCTCCATGATCCAGGCTGGAATCTCTTCGCAAACGCAAGCTATGCCCGTGGTGCGGCTCGCGCAGAACGACCTGCTGCGCCTGATTCTGCCGGTCCCGGTGAGCGATGTTGCCGGCGTGCGCGACGGCCAGCCCGTCGATGTGAGCGTCACAAGCCTGGGCCGCACTCTGAAAGGCAAAGTCACGCGCTATGCCGATAGCGTGCAGCTTGCCACGCGAACGATGGACACCGAGGTCGATGTGCCGAACTCCGACGGTTCGCTTGTGCCCGGCATGTATGCCGAAGTTCATCTGCATCTGGCCGCGCGGCCCAGTGTTCTCAGCGTGCCGCTTGACGCGGTGGACGGCATTGGCACCAGCACTGAGCAGGCGTATGTCGTGCGGGATGGCGTCGTGCGCCTGGCAGGTGTCACTACGGGATTGCAAACGGCCACCCGCATAGAAATCCTCTCCGGCGTCAAGGCAGGAGACAAGGTAATCGTTGGCCGGCACACGGGACTTTCTGACGGAGAGAAGGTCACGCCTGTGGATGCGACCTACGAACAAGCCGAAATTCGTAAATAAGGACAAGCGAAGCGTATGTCAGGATTCTCCATCCGCAATCCGTACCTGATTGTCGTGATCTGTCTTATGATTTCGATTCTCGGCGCCGTCAGCATCTCGCAGATGCCGGTGGATATGTTTCCTCCTGTGCAGCTTCCGGTGGTGGCCGTCGCCACGTTTTATTCCGGCATGCCGCCACAGCAGATCGAGACGAACATCACCTATCACCTGGAGCGGCAATTCACGTTGGCCGCCGGCATCGACCACATGGAATCTCGTTCGCTGCCCGGCGTCAGTCTCATCAAGGTCTACTTCCGCGAAGGCACCAACCCCGACGCCGATGCCGCAACCATCTCCTCGCTCGCCATGAGCGACCTGCGCGATATGCCGCCGGGAACATATCCGCCCATCGTGCTCAAGCAGGATGCCTCCAGCATTCCTGTCGCGCTTGTGCCATTGAGCGGTTCCGGCTTGAACGAAAGCAAGCTGAAGGATCTGGCGCAGAACTTTGTTCGCAATCAGCTTGCGGGCGTTCCTGGCGCATCGGTGCCGCAGCCCTTCGGCGGGCGCTGGCGGCAGATCATGCTCTATGCCGACCCTTACAAGCTCGAAGCGAACCAACTCAGCCCAATGGATGTCGTGCGCTCCATCAACGAAGCCAACGTCATCCTGCCCGCGGGCGATGTGCAAATCGGCCGCTACGACTACGATCTCTACACCAACTCCATGCTCAAGGGCGCGGACGACATCGCCCAGGTGCCGCTCAAGATGGAAGGCCAGTCGCCCGTGCGCGTCGGCGACGTGGCTACGCCGCTCGATTCCTTCGGCCTGCAATACAACATCGTCCGCGTTGACGGTCAACGCGCCGTCTATCTGCCTATCTTCAAAGCCGGCAGCGACGCCAATACGATTGCCATTGTTGATGGAGTGCAGTCGGTTCTGAAAAAACTCTATGACGTGCCTGCATCGCTCAAGAGCCGCGTTGTCTTTGACCAATCCCGATTCGTCAAAACCGCTATCGAAACGCTGCTGCATGAAGGCGGAGTGGGCCTGTTCCTCACCTGCCTGATGATTCTCATTTTTCTGGGCAGCATGAGGGCAACTGTCGCAGTCTTCTTTTCCATTCCGCTCTCGCTGCTGGCAACATTCTTTGTACTGCATCTGATGGGCAGCTCTGTCAACAGCATGGTTCTCGGCGGCCTGGCGCTGGCGCTCTCGCGCCTTATCGACAACTCCGTCGTCGTGCTTGAAAACATCTTCCGACATCTCGAAGAGGGTGAAAACCCGCTTGCCGCTGCGGAAAACGGCGGGCGTGAAGTTGCGCTTCCAGTTCTTGCCGGCACGCTTACAACCGTGGTTGTCTTCTTTCCCGTCACGTTGCTCTACGGCGTCAGCAAGTTTCTCTTCTCTGCGCTTGCGCTTGCCGTTGTCATCTCGCTGTTTGCCTCTTATTTCGTGGCGCTCACTGTTGTTCCGCTCTTCTGCGCCCGCTTCATCAAGAGCGCTCACGGCGACGTGGTGCATGAATCCGCAGAGGAAGAGCACGAAATTTCGCCGAAGCCCAATTCTCATGCGCCAAATCTCTGGGCGCGGTTCAACGCACGCTTTGCTCACGGCTTTGATATGCTGCTGCATCGCTATGACCGCGCTGTTGCTCGTGTCCTGGACCGCCCCCGCGCCACGCTTGTCGGCTCTGGCATCCTCTTTTTGCTCAGCCTACTGCTCTTTCCGCTGCTTGGCCTGTCGTTTTTCCCGCGCACAGATGCCGGCCAGTTCGTCGTCAGTTTCAAGGCACCCTCCGGCACAAAGCTCGAAGCCACGGAAGAAGAGGCCGCCCGGCTTGAGGCAATCGTGCGCCGCATTGTCTCTCCGCGCGACAGGAACATGACAGTCACGAACATTGGCGTCGATCCCGGATTCTCCGCGCTTTTTTCCCCTAACTCCGCCATGCACACCGGCTTCACGCAGGTAGCGCTCGCGCCGGACCACAAGACCAGCAGCTTCGATTACATGGAACAGGTCAAGCAGGCCGTCTCACACGAGATGCCGGAGCTGCAAACCTTCTACTCCTCCGGCAGTCTTGTCGATGGAGTGTTGAATATGGGCGCGCCGGCTCCCATCGACGTGCGCGTGGCCGGAAATGACATGAACGCCGATTACACCGTCGCGCAGCAACTCGCCGCCCGCATTCGCAGCCTGCGCGGAGCTGCCGACGTATATATTCCGCAGGACATCGACTATCCCTCGCTCCGCATCTCCATCGACCGCACGCGGGCCAGCGAACTCGGCCTCACGGAAAAAGAAGTCGTCTCCAATATCATCACCGCGCTCACCTCCAACCAGATGATCGCGCCAAGCATCTGGATTGACCCCACGAGTGGCAATAACTACTTTCTGACAGTGATGTACAAAGAGGGGCAGGTCCAGTCTCTCGAAGATTTGAAGGCAATTCCACTGCACGGTGACAACATCAAGCAACCCACCCGACTGGACATGGTTGCCAACATCGAGCGATTCAACGCGCCCACAGAGATGGACCACACGCAGATTCGGCGCGTGATGGATATTTATGTCCGCCCGCAGACCGAGAACCTGGGGGAACTTTCCAGGAAGATTCAAGCCATCGTGGATCAGGCAAATCCTCCGCATGGTGTTGAGGTCACGCTCGCCGGCAGCGTGGCATCCATGAACGCATCCTTCCGCAGTTTCGCTATCGGTCTAACGCTCTCGGTGCTGCTGCTCTATCTGATTCTCGTCGCTCAGTTCCGCTCATTTACCGACCCGTTCATCATCCTGCTCGCGCTTCCACCCGGAATCACGGGCGTAATTCTCGCTCTCCTGCTTTGGGGCACAACGCTGAATGTCATGTCGCTCATGGGCGTGGTCATGCTCGCCGGTATCTCGCTCTCAAACAGCATCCTCATCGTGGAATTTGCTCACCATCTACTCAAGCAGGGCATGGATGTGCGAACAGCAATCACGACTTCCTGCCGTGTTCGTCTGCGGCCTATCCTGATGACTTCGCTAGCCACGCTGATCGGATTGCTGCCAATGGCGCTGAAGCTCGGCGAAGGAAGCGAGTCGTACGCGCCACTCGCGCAAGCGCTTATCGGAGGACTTACCTTGTCCGTGCTGCTGACGATCTTCCTGGTTCCGGCCGGATTTCAGCTTGTGTATGGAAAGAACGCGCAATCGATAATTCCATAAAACGAGAAACAGGATATCTGGCAGATTGCTGTTAGGACTTACTCTTCAATCAGCAATCCTCTTCCCACAACGACAGTCGTTATTCTCTAAATACAACATTTTTCCAAGATGTCTTATATCCGTTTCTTGCTAAGAGGAAATGCAACAAACGAAAAACAGGTAAAGCCCTATAAAGAAAGGACTTTACCTATATTTGCAACAATCTATGCTGAGGTGTCCTTCAAAACGGTATGTCATCGTCGGAGATTTCGGCGGAGTGCGCAAGATCGTCGGAGCCGGCGGTCTGGCGCTGGTCGAAGCTGGCGGTCGAGCCGGAGCCGGAACTCGCCCCGCGGCTGTATCCACCCCCGCCCGAGCCCTCGTCGCGGCCGGAGAGCAGCGAGAGATCGTTGACGAGAATCTCGGTGCGGTACTTCTTCTGACCGGTCTCCTTGTCGTCCCAGCTACGGGTCTGCAGCTTGCCCTCAATATAGAGCTTGGTGCCTTTCTTCACGTAGTCGCGGACGATCTCGGCAGTGCGCTTGAAGGCGACGAGGTTGTGCCACTCGGTGCGGTCCTGCCAGTTGCCCGTCTGGTCCTGGAAGCGGTCGCTGGTAGCGAGAGTGAAGTTTGCCACCATGGTGCCGCCGCCGGTGGAACGAATCTCCGGATCCTTGCCCACGTTGCCCAAAAGAATTACCTTATTAACACTCTTTGCCATTTTTGCTTTCCCTTGTCCTTTGCCAAAATCTCGTGTCACTTGCCAAAATCTCGTGTCACTTATCCAGATTTCGTCTCGACCAGCCGAAGTGACCCTGATTCCAGCATAAAACTAGCGGAGAGAACGGTTTGCAAGTGCTCCAATATCCGTTTTGTGCCGGACATTAGCCCAATCCTACTACAACTGAATACTTGTTTGCAGCTATTCGCTTCGAGCCGTGCTCATACGCGGCGCGCTGTTGTCCCGTGCCAATTTGCCGTGCCGCATGCCAATTCAGCTTACCGCGTGACAATTTACTGTGTCGTGCACAGGCTTAAGGAGCAGACGTTTTCCGGGTATTCACGAGCCCATCATTCTACGATCCCGATCCGAGCGGCTCTTCGCTGCACCGGTTCATTTGTCGCCCGGTGCAGCAGGTGGCATCGTGGTGCACCGGCGTCAAAAGTGGTATTTGGGGGAATAAACAGGGGTGAGATCAAACCACGCTCAGGATAACAGCTCATTTTTGATGCGAACTTCAGAGACAGGACACGGGCGGTAAAAACAAAGACGTGGCGAGGGTGGGGCACCCGGGGTACAAGTTCAAAAAAAGGTCACATGGCAAAAGGGAGCAGCGTACGCTGCTCCCTTTTGTGTTGTGTTCGGGGTATTTGCTTTTAGAAGCTGAAACGACCTCCCAGTTGCATCAGGCGGCCGCCTGATGCGCTGGTGATGGTGCCCGCGTTGGCGTTGCCGATGGTTGCACTCGGCTGTGCGAAGTTGGGGTGGTTGAAGGCGTTGTTGGTATCGGCGCGAATCTCAAGCTTGACGCCCTCGATGAGGCTGAAGGTTTTGGAGAGGCTGAGATCGAGATTGCGCCAGTTGGGTCCGATGAGCGCATTGCGACCTTCCGTGCCCAGCGTGCCGTAGGTGGGCACAGCGAAAGCGCTCAGGTTGAACCAGGTCTGCGTGGCAGGATTGAAGTTGCTGTGCGAGACGCTGGGATTGCCCACCTTGTCGGCAAACCAGCCGTAGCCGCAGCCGCAGGTTCCGGCTTCCGTGCCGCTGTAATCGGCGCCGTTGGCGGTGGCGGTGACGGTGTACGGAATGCCGCTGTGGATCTGGTAGACGCCGGTGGCACGCCAGCCGCCGAAGGCTTCATCCATGACGCCGTGGAGGTGGAACTGCTTGTTGCTTCCAAAGGGCAGCTCGTAGGTGGCGGAGCCGTTGATGGTGTGACGGACGTCGAGCGTGGACTGGCCGTAGTTGGCGGAGACATCGAAGGCGTTCTGCCATACATCGGCGCTGGCGTTGTTGCCGGAACCGGTGCCGGTGTCCATCGTTTTGGAGTAGGAGTAGTTGAAGATGAAGCTCAGGCCATAGGAGAGCCGCTTTTCCACGCGCGCCTGCAAGGCGTTGTAGTTGGAGTAGCCGTCGAAGAGGATGGCTCCGATGGAGCAGAAGAGCGGATAGGCGCTCGGATCGTTGTAGCAACTGTTGTAGCTGCCGGTGACCGGGTTTTCCATCTCGCTGACCGGAACCGCGTTGATGTCTCGCGTGAAGCCGAGGTGCGTGCCCTTTGTGTAGACGTAAGAGAGATCGACGAGAAGCTGCGAGGGCAGCTCGTGCTGCACGGAGAGGAGCGCTTCCTGGTAGTACTCGACGGGACGCGCTTTGGGATAGTAGTTGACGTTCTGGTAGTTGAGCAGGCCGCTGGATAGGGTTGCCTGGTTGGGATAGACCACGGAGTTGGCCGGAGGCCCGTCCTGCAGCTGGAAGGCGGTCTGGCCGGTGCTATAGCCGAGCGAGCCTTGCGGATTGAGTCCTGTGCCGAGTGCGGCGGTGTAGGGATCGACGGCCCAGGGAACATCGGTGATGCCGTAGCTGGCGCGGATGGCCCACTTGGGAGCAGGCGAATACGAGAGGCCGACACGCGGCGCCCACTCGCTTACGCCATTCTGTACGGAGTTGCGGCCATTGCGTCCGCCGAAGCTCATGCCGCCAAGCGTGCCGGACGGCGCGTATTGGCCGTCATTGATGACGGTGGGATCGAAGGTGCCCCAGCGATTGGCGACTTCCGTCCAGCCGCCCTGATATTGCCAGCGCAGGCCGGCGTTGATCGTGAGGTGGGAGGTTACCTTGAAGTCATCCTGCACGAAGGCTGCGCCGCTATGGGAGCGCGCGCCGGTCTCCGGATATTCGTAGACGTACCAGCCGTAGACATTGCCGAGGAGGAAGTCGGCGTAAGAGACGCCGGTGGCTCCGCCGCCGCCGCCGCTGAACTCGAATCCGCCGGAGCTTATGTCGCCCCAGCCGGTGTAGTTCTGGTAGCTCTTGGAGAATTCCCCGCCCATTTTAATGGTGTGCTTGCCTTTGACGAGCGTGAAGATGTCGGATTCGGAGAGAGAGCCGTCGGCAAGATCGGCGTGGATGCCGCCGTTCACGCCGATGCCGCCGATGCCGGTGCTGCTGTTGCTGGGATCGGCGAGGTCTCCGGTGCTGTCGATGGTGATGGTCGGGAAGATGTCGCCGGGGGCGTTGGTTCCGTAGGTCGGCTGAAGGCCGATGGTGGTCGGGAAGCCTTTGTCGTAGGTGGCGGGAACGTAAAGATCCTTCTCGCGCAGGCCGCCGACGCGGGCTTCATTGACCATGGTCGGACTGATGGTCCATACGTCGGTGACCTGTCCGTCCATGTTGTAGTTGGTGCCCTTGGAGCAGTCGAAGCCGAGAGCGCAGAAGGCGTCAGGGCTATTGACGAGAGAGATGGGGAAATCCATGTACGAAACGCTGATGCGATGCGACCGGGTGGGCACGTAATCCACCTTTGCCACATACCAATTCGAGAGGCTTGGGTTGGTGGCTACGACGCGGTAGTTGTTGGTGTAGGGGTTGGGACCGTTGGTGTTGGGGGCCGGGAAGTACTTTTGAATGTTGAGCGCGATCTGGCTCATTGGGGATGTGATGCAGTTGTTCGCATACTGTGCACCCGTACTGGGATCGATGATGGGTGCATAGCTGGGGAAGCAGCCGGTGGTCATATCCGTGGTGCCGTTCTGGCCCGTGGTGGGCACCGTGGTTGTCGAAACATTGGAGCTGGTTGCCGGGTTGCGCTGATAGGTGAAGTAGAAGAAGAGCTTGTCCTTGAGGATGGGACCGCCGATGCTTCCGCCGTATTCGTTCCAGCGCAGGGGATTCTTCTGGCCGGCAGGCGTGAAGTAGTTGACGGCGTCAAAGGCATCGTTCTCGATGAACTCGAAGGCCGAGCCGTGGAAGCGATTCGCGCCGCTCTTGAGCAGCACGTTGAAGCTGGCCACGCCGCTGCCGTATTGTGAGCCGAAGTTGGCGGTCTGCACGTTCACTTCGCCGATGGCATCGATGGGAGGATAGTTGTCGCTGGCATTCCCGTCGCGCGGCTGCGTGGCGGTTGAGCCTTCCATGAGAAAGGAACCGGAATAGCCCTGCGTTCCGTTGATGCCGATGCCCTGACCGGACGCATCCTGACCACCGCCGCCGTTGACGCCGGGCAGCTCGTTGGTGAGTTCGTTGTACCAGATGCCGCCGACGGTTGGCGCCTGCTGCACTTCCTGCGCGTTGAAGTCGACGCGCTGGCCGGAATCCTCTGTCTGCACGAGCGGTGCATCGGCGGTGACGACCATCTGCTGCGAGGTCGCGCCGACCCGCATCTGGGCATCGATGGCGATGGTAGCGACCGAAAGCGTCACGCCGTCGCGGATGGTCTCGCCGAAACCATCGCGGTTGAAGGTGAGCCTGTATTTGCCGGTCTCAAGCGACGGAAGATCGTAGATGCCGGCGTCGTTGGTTGTGGTGGTGACGGTGACGCCGGTCAGCACGTTAGTGACGGTGACCTGCACACCGGGGATGACGGCGTTCGAGGGATCTGTCACGGTCCCCTTGATTTCGCCCGAGTTTGCGTTCTGCGCGAACGCGCCATAGGACGCGGTTGCCAACGCCAGCGCAAACACAATTCGCGGTAGGTATTTCAGCTTCACGGATACTGCCTCCAAGAATGTAACATTCTGCACCCGAGGATGGTAGGAGGCGCAATAAACGACGCGAATCCGCCGAAAGTCGGATAGGTAGGAAAAATTTTAGAAGATATGTGCGTTCAAGCACTTAGAAGGTTATCGATTGTTGGACAAAAGGCCCTGGCGGCTCATCCAGGCAAGAAAAAGAGCGGGCCATTCGCGGACGCCGGGCGGATTAGCGGAGCGGATGCCGAAGCCGTGGCCGATGCCGCCGAAGATATGCAACTCGGCGGGGACGTGAAGCGCGGTCAGAGCCAGGTAGAACCTGGGTAATCCCTGGGAGATGTCGGGGCGGTCGAGCGCGCCGCAGGCGAGGAATGCCGGAGGGATGTCTGCGGTGAGGCGCGGCTCTTTGGGAAGGGCGGGGTAGAGCAGCGCCTGGAAGTTTGGCCTGGAGCTGGCCTGATCGATGGGGTCTGTGCTGGATAGGTTGCCGTTGTCGTAGCGTGAGCTGGCAAGCTCGGCCAACTCGCCACCGGCGGAGAAGCCGATGACTCCGATGCGGTTGGGATCAACCTGCCACTCGCGGCTGCGCGCGCGGATGAGGCGAATGGCGCGCTGCGTGTCGCCGAGCTCGGTTTCCTCTACGGTGTACGTGGAACCTTTTTCGCGCGCGAGGCGATAGCGCAGGACGAAGGCGGCTATGCCGTGATCGCGTAGGAACGCGGCTATATTTGTGCCTTCATGCTCGGCCCAGATTTCACTGTGGCCGCCGCCGGGGATGATCAGGACCGCTGCGCCAGTGGAGCTGTTCGGCGCGGGCAGATAAGGCGTGATGGATGGCTGTTGAATGTGTGTCACGACGCGCTCGCCGTCCGGGGTGATGCGTGTTGCATCGGGCGGCGAGTTGGGCTGCATGGCGGGCGCGCCGTTAGGCCACAACACGATGGGGCTGCTTTGTGCCTGTGCCGCGATGCCGGCGGCGGCGAGCGCGGAGATGCAGAGAAGGCGCTGGAACATGGCACTCCTAATGCGTGACAGTGATCTGGTACCAGGTGGTTGGGATGGCGCCAATGGGCAGCTTCCACTCCGTGCCGGATTGTATTGCAGAGACAGGCTGGCCGAGCGGGTGACCCGCTCCATCGATGGGCTGGAGCGAGATGGAGCGCGCGCCTTGTATGCCGCGCAGCGTGATGGTCCCTTTCACCTGTTGGATGAGCGTGGGGGATTCGCCCCAGTTGGTTACGTCGGTGCCGGCGCTGTTCCATCTCTGG
>JAATFM010000160.1 GCA_015655195.1 Terriglobales bacterium | reverse complement strand
GCGGTCAGCGTTGCCGTCCCATCGGCGCCAAGGCTCGGGCTTCCGAGCGATGTGCTGCCGTCGAGGAAGGCAATCGTACCGGTCGGCACATCACCGTCGGCGGCCAGCGTTGCGGTCAGCGTCAGCGGCTGCCCGCGGGGCACCTCGGCCGCAGAGCCGGTCAGCGACAGCGCGCTCACCGCTGGCTTGCTGCTGCCTCCGCAACCCGCGAGAGAAGCGGCCAGAGCCACAGCCAGCAGCGCCGCGAGCCATCCCGCCCGTCCTCGCCTGCGCGGCAGGATGACGAGCAGTAGAGCCGCCAGTCCCAGCGAAGCGCCTCCGGCCAGATAGCGCCGGTTTGCGGCTGCTGTGCCTGTGCCGCTCGTGTAAGCGCCCTGCGAGGTCAGCGTCAGCGTCGCCGTTACCGGCCCGCTGCCGGGCGTAATGACCGACGGCGAGAAGCTGCAAGTAACACCCACCGGCAGCCCACTTCCGCAACTGAGCGTAACCGGCTGATCGAAGCCCAGCACCGGCGTAATGGTCAGCGTTGTCTGCGCGCTTCCGCCCGGAGACAGGTTGATGTTCGACACAGCGCCGGCAATCTGGTAGTCGGGCGCTTCGACGGTCACCGTTACCGGATTCGACGTTACGCTCTGCCAGTTCATATCGCCCAGGTACTGCGCCGTAATGACGTTGGTCCCGGCGGGCAGCATTGCGGCCAGCACAAAGCTGCTTCCCGGAAGCGCATGGGCCGCGCCGAGAGGCTGCGGAGCCGCGCCGTTCACCGCGTCGAGGAACTGCACGGCTCCCGTCAGCAGTGTCGGCACCACGGCCCCGCTCGGATCGCCCAGCACGGTCACCGTCACGGTTGTCTGCGTATTCGGCAGCACGTAGGCGGAGGGCGTGGTGAGCGAGACCGCCGGCGCAGCCTTGCCGATTGGCACGGTAATCGCCGGGCTGGCGCCGGAGGTGTAATGACTGTCGCCGCTGTAGCTGGCATAGGTAATTGCATTGCCTGCCTGCATGGCGGTTGCGGAGAAGGTTGCCGCGCCATTCACCAGCGGATAGCTCTGGTAAAGCGAGGTGTAGTAGTTGACGCCCGCGCCGGTAACGCTGACCGTTCCTGTCGGCATCGGATCGCCGGCCTTGTCCGGCTTCACGGTCACGTTGTAGTTGACCACCTGGCCTATTACAGGGTTGGCCGGCGATGCCGTCACGGAGATAGCCGGCGTCTTGAGAGTGGAGCTATATACCGTGAAGTACACCTGGTTCCCGTTGCTGTCGGCGGTATTCGCCGGCATATAGTTGCCATCGCCCTGGTAGACGGCGCCAATCGTGCCCTGCCCCGCCGTGTTGAAGGTATAGGCGAGCACGGCCTCGGGTATCGGCACCTCACCCATGTTGGCCGCGCTTGTCGTAATCGGCTGCGGATCGCCGATGGGCTGTCCGAAGACCGAGAACTGAATGGTTCCCGTCGGCGGCGGCGGCGCAATGCCCGACGTTCCCGTCCAGAGGTAATTCAGCACCGCGGTCATGTTGATGCTGGTGCCCACCGGAACGTAATACTGGCTGGTGCTGGTCGAGAACAGCAGCGTCGGAGCCTTGGTAATCGTCACCGAATACGGCGCGCTTGCGGTCACCGCATTGAAGCTGTTGTCGCCCGAGTAGCTGGCCGTGATCTTGTGCGTGCCCACGGAGAGATAGATCGGCAATGCCACCGGCGTGACCGGCGCAAATCCCGTCGGCTGTGTTGCGCTGCCCTCCGTGTTCAGGTTGACGGTTCCAAGCAGCGCGCCGCCATCGTAGAAGCTCACGGTGCCGGTCGGTGTGCCCTGCTTCGACTTGCCGGCAATATCTGCGCGCAGCGCGAGATAAGCGCCGAAGGTCGCCGTGTTGGTCGCTACAGGCGCGTTGACGTCGTTGCCCTGCGCCGTCTGCGTAAAGGAGGAGAGCATAATCGTCGCATCCTCCGGCTTCACGGTGAGAGCAATCGGCGCGGATGTGCTGGGAGCAAAGCCCGTGTCGCCCGCATACTGCGCCGTCAGGTTATAAGTGCCGCCGGGCAGCGTGCTAACCGGCGCATTGACTGCACCGTTGGCCAGAGTTGCCGCGCCGGCTGCGCCGTACTTGTCGGTGATGAGCGAGACATCGCCCGTCGGCACGCCGGAGCCGGAGGTTGGCGCCACCTGCACACTCAGGTTGACCGGATCGCCATGCGTAAAGCTGGTCTGCGCGAGCGTTGCCGTGGTCGTTGTGGCAAGACGCGAGGCCGAGGGCCATGCGGCAACGAGATTCGCCGCATTCACCGAGCCGATGCCGCTGGCCAGATCGTAGCCGACGCCTGCATTCTCGCCCGTCTCATCCGGCGTGGCGTTGTTGCCCGTCGTAATGTCGTAGAAGACGCAGGAGCTTGTCTGCGTGGGATCGACGATCGTGGACGAGTTGCACTGCGTTGGGTCGCTCGCGGCAAACAACTGGTAGAGCGTCGTGTTTACCTGTCCGAGATAGGTGCCGTTCTTCTGCTCGACGAGCGAGAGAATGCCGGCAAAGGCAGGCGTCGCCGCCGATGTTCCGCCGACCGAGGCAAAGGCGGTGATATACGTCTGCCCGCCCACGACCGCTGTCGTGCAGCTTCCCTCGAAGCAGATGGCATATCCGTCGTGCGAACTTGCAGCCGCCAGAGACACATCGGGCACGTCGCGCACGCCATCCTGCGGCACGCCGGGGCCAATCTGCCATGCGGGCTTGGGATAGCCGGAGATGCACTGCCCGGTCGAATCGTCCTGAACCGCGCAGGAGCTTTGTCCACCGCCGCCAGCGGCAATCGAGCTGAAGCCATACGGCGGGCACCACCCCTTCGTCGCGTCGCAGCTCTCGTTCCATACCGTCTCGGGAATATACCCGACAGCGGAGCTGAGATTGGCCGAATTCACGCCGTTCCAGTACGTGCCCGGCACGCCATTCTCGTTGAACTCGGTGCCGCCCACGGCCACGTCATACGGCGTCGAAGCCAGGCCGTTCACCGCCGGGCCTTCGGCAAGGATGTCGCCGAAGGTATCCTGGCCGTCGCAGGCCGCATTGCCCTGGTCGCCGGCAGCCATCAGCGGCGTGATTCCTTCCGCCGCGGCCTGCTCCCACAGCGCGCTGTAAAAGGCATTGCCGGCCGTGCCCAGATCGGCCTCGCACTCGCCATAGCTCGCGCTCATAATCGGCGCTAACACATTGTCAACGATATAAAGCGCGGAGAGCGCCACGCCGTCGCTGGTATTCGTCGATGCCGACTCAACCAGATCGATGGTCGCGTTCGGAGCCAGCGCGCCGGCCGCTTCCACATCGAGCGTGGACTCAATATCGTCGTTGACCACGTCGCCGGGATCCGGCCCGTTCAGGATGATGTTCGGGTCCTTCGCCGATAGCCCGAATATCTGCCGATAGGTTTCAATGTCGGCCATCAGAATATCGGAGCGGCCAACAATAGCAATGGTGACGCCGCTTCCGTCGTTGCCGTTTTTGATGAGCGGCGCCGTGTTGTAGATGGCGCTGAGGTCGCCGGGCGCGAGGGCATAGATAACGCCTTCGCCGTTGGGGCCTGTGTCGAAGGTCAGGTCCGGCTGGAGCTTGCCGCCCGTTGCCGACTGCATGGCCGGCACCGTGTTCCACTTGCCGTCCTGCCCGCGGATCGCCATGTTGATCTTGCCCAGGTTGCTTTTCTGCTGGAAGTTGTTGAGCGAGAGCACCCCCCGCACTGCGGGGGCGAGCGCTTCCGGGAGGGACACTGCGCTCACATTCGCGATATGCTTCTCGTTCTTGTACGTCAGCGTGTGAATCTCCGTGGCGAAGGCATTTTCCACTTGCCCCGCCGTGCCGGAAAACTCAATCCATGTCTTGCCGCGTCCCACGCTGTCGATGCTGAAGCCCTGCTGCTTCAGCCATCCGCTCACCGCGGCTACATCGCTGTCGGAGAGTCCGAACTGCGCGCCGAACTGCTCCGGCGTGAGCTGCCTGCGATAACTCGCGGAAGTCTTATCCTGCCGCGCGGCAAGAAAATCCTTGAGCGTCTTCTCCTGCGTCTTGGAGCGGCCAAGCACCAGCACCATGCGGTTCATCGGCGTGGACTGATCCACGCGCCCGCCATCCTGCGACTTTGCCACCAGCGGATGCACGGAGCTGCCAATCTTTGTACGCACCGCATTGTCAATGGCGCTCTTCACAAGATTGGCAACGCCCGCGCCTGCGGCGGAAGTGTTGGATGTGGCAGCGCCCGCCGTCTGCGCAGATAGCGGCGCGGCCAG
>JAATFM010000038.1 GCA_015655195.1 Terriglobales bacterium | reverse complement strand
CATGGAAAGGAAGTCGCCGGTGATCATGATGATGACCATCAACATCGGGGTGAGTACGGCTTGTCCTGTCATCAACAGGCCGATTGCGAGTAGGAGGATCTGCGACATCTTCTTAGTCGTGGATCGCAGGGTATAGCTGAGAATGCGCTGGAACGTCGTTCTGCCTACTTTTACGGCGGCAACGATTCCACTGAGGCCCGGCTCGGTGAGAACGACACCCGCTGCTGACTTTGCTACGTCGGTTGCGGTAGAAACGGCGATGCCGATCTGTGCCTGCCGAAGGGCAGGCGCGTCATTCGCCCCGTCTCCGCACATGCCGACTGTGTGTCCACCCTTTTGAAAGGCTTTGACGAGGTCGAACTTACCCTCCGGAAGAATGCTTGCAAAGATCGCGAAGTCCTGAGGCTTGATGTCGTTGGGCAAAGCTCCCGGCGGGCACACGGTACTCTCTAGGCCCACCGCATGCGCCACGATGGCAGCGGTCTCCGGCGCGTCTCCCGTCACCATCACAGTGCGCACACCGAGAGACTTGAGTTCCGCAATGAGGGAAACGGAATCGGGACGCGGCGGATCACTGAGCGCGATTAGGCCGATGATTTGTAATGCTGCTGAGGGGCCTGCGGTGACCGCAAGCACGCGAAAACCCCTCTTTTCCAGTTCGTTCGCAATCGCAGCCGCGTCGGGTGCCGGTGTGGTCAGGCCAGCCACAGCCGTAAACGCTCCTTTGACGATCCGAATGACCTCACCCTTTGCATTAGTAGCCGTAGCTTCAGAGGTCTTTTTCGCCGGGTCGAACGGTATGAATGTGCTCAGTTTCAGCGTGTCTGTTGGCAGCTTTTTCTGAGAAGCAGACCGGATCGCGGCATCGACCGCATCCGACCCCCCATCCGAACTTGCCAGGGATGCCATTGCCAGCACATGTGCCTCATCCGAACCTGACAGAGCACGGACCGTCGTCACTGAGAGTTGATTCAGAGTCAGGGTTCCCGTCTTGTCGGAGCACAAGACGTTAATCGTCCCAGCTTCATCCACTGCGGAGAGTCGGGTGGGTAAAACACCCAGCTTGGCTAACGCGCGGGCGCCGAGTGTTGCCGCAAGCGTGAACGTAGCCGGCAATCCTACCGGGATTGCAGCCAGCACGGAGGTGAGCAATAGGGAGATGATCTCGCCGTGCGGGAGAGAATGCGAGTAGGCGAAGATCCCCATCAGCACGATAACAACACCATTGAAGATAGCCAGATTGCGCACGATCTGCAGCACGGCTGTCTGTTGTGAACTGATGGAGTGGGCCGTTTGCACCAGTTCCGCAGTTCGTCCAAATTTGGTACGACCTCCGGTAGCGGTCACTTCCGCTGTGGCTTCTCCGCGTCGGACAAGTGCGCCGGCATAGGTATCCGCGCCAACACCTGCCTCGGTGGGCAGCGATTCCCCGGTAAGCATCGACTGATCGAGCAGGACGGAGCCATCGACTAGATGAACATCGGCCGCAACGACCGCTCCGAGGGACAGCTTAACCATATCTCCGCGCACCAATTGTGTGGCGGGAAGAGTCTGCCATTTCCCATCTCTGAGGACAGAGGCATTCAGGGCGAGACGCGATCTCAGGGCTTTCAGAGTCGCCTGCGCTCGCCCTTCCTGAACGAAGGCCAGAGTCGCGTTGAAGATGAGCAGGCCTGCAATAATTGCGGCTTCGAAATACTTCTGCAGTCCAACCTCAAGTATCAGAGAGGCTTCAAGAAGCCACGGAATCGGCGCCCAAAACTTGCTGAGAAAGTTGAGGAGGGGGCGAACTGAAACATCGGGCATGGCGTTCAGTCCATCCGCTTTCAGGCGGACAGACGCTTCATCGCTGGTGAGGCCATTCGACGGCTTATCTGGTTTCGCCTGCCCAATTGGAGGGACAGGCTCAGCTAGAGCAACGCTATGCGTGGACATCCCCAATCCGATCTGATTACGTGTTTCAGTTTCTGTGAGTGATGTGTTCTTGTTGGGTGTATTTGTAACCAAGTTGATTACAGCGATCTCATGCTTAGCAAGAAGACCACCATTCGGTCGCGCCCATGCGCTATACGCTATAAGTGATGAACTTCTCCCCTCAGGGGAAACCATCCACCACAACTATGGCGTTGTTCGCCCGGAATAAGATCAGCTTCCCGCTGTGTTGAATAGACTGTAGCGAAGCATGCCAGGCATATTGAATCGAAAGACCCGTCAGCGTTTGGTCTGTGGCAGAATGCGGCAATAGGTTCATCGCCCATGATGAGCCTCTAAGTATAAGAAGTGGTTGATAAGTGTTCTGAGCAGTATTGCTCGTACCCGTTCCATCAGCTGGCTGGCGAAGACTTGAGCCATCGAGTACAGAATCCGTCCTCAACTTGCATCAAGATGATGGAATATCAAAGAAAGTGCCTACCACAAGAGCAAAGGCGACCCTTCTCAGCGTTATAAAGGAAATGGGCGAGCCGCGATTAGCGGAGTCTGCTCGCAAGGAAGTGATCGGAACCGAAGAACCCCGACCCATGGCTCCTGCCGAAAGGCCCGCTCTCAGTCATGCAAAACGACATTGAGCAGAGATTTGTGAACACGGATACGTCTGTTGTACTCAATGAGGCCCAGCTTGCGAAACCGGTTCATGAAGAAGCTCACGCGAGACTGGGTAGTTCCGATCATCTCCGCCAGCGTCTCCTGTGTAATCTTTGGGATCAGAGATTCCGGTTCTCCGGGTTTGCCGAACTCCGCCATGAGCAAGAGTATTCTGGCCAGGCGCTTTTCGCTGTTATTGAAAAGTTGATCAACGAGATCGGCCTGCGTGCGCATGCTCCGGATCAGCAGGAACTTCAAGAAGAGGCCGGAGAATGCATGCTCTTCGTGCATGACGCGGATCATTTCAGACCGCTCCACTTTCATCGCCGTGCAAGCGGTAATTGCAGTCGCACTCGCCAATTGCCTTCTCCCCACCGAGGCAATTGCTTCTTCTCCAATAAAATCTCCTGCGGCAATTATGGCGATCATGGCTTCCTTGCCTTCTCTCGAGACGACCGTGAGCTTTGCCCGTCCGGTCTGGAGGTAGAAGATCGCGTCAGCCTGGTCTCTCTGTGAGAAGAAGATTCCATTCGGCTTCACCTGAACAAGCTTTCGCCCCAGACCCGTATTCGCCAGGAATACTGCCGGGTCAAATGCGGCTTTCTCTCGCTCGTTCATAGGAATGGTTTCATGCTGATTCGAACCGGGACCTCTAAGGACTTGTGCGGGGAGAATAACATGTCATCTAGCCGGCATAAAGTGGCGAGAGCCACCGGACATTGCAACCGAAGCGCGAAATCAGGTCCATTCGCCATTTCGGTCCCTCGTCAGAGGAACTTTCCGATTCAGTATTTATGTTCAAGAACTTCAGGATTAACGACGCGCAGTGGCGTCCCTTCCAGAAAGGCAAGAGCGTTTTCCTTGCTCTGCTCGTAGAACCCCGTCAAAGTCTCTCGCACACCGTAGCCAAGATGGGGCGTCAGGATGGTGTTGGCTGCACTCCTCAATTGACTGGCTGTGAGCAGAGGCTCGCGATCGTAGACATCGAGTGCCGCAATGATCCGGCGGGATGCGACAGCACCGATCAGGGCCGCTTCGTCGACAATGGGTCCCCGAGATGTGTTGATCAGAATTGCTCCGGGCTTCATTTTTGCTATATCCGCCGCGCCAATCAATCCGCGGGATCGCGGTGACAATACAAGGTGAATGCTGATCGCATCCGAGCGGAACAACAGTTCGTCTTTTGAGACCAAGGTCGTTCCTGCCTCCTGAGCTCTTTCGATAGTCAGATTCTCACTCCAGGCCAACACATTCATGTTCAGTGCCTGGCAGTAGCGAGCCATGTGGGAGCCCAACCTTCCAAGACCAATGATTCCCATCGTCTTTCCAGCCAGACCAATGCCGACGGGCAAACCGTCTTGAAAACGGCCAGCACGCATATTCGCATCGGCAGCAGGAATTGCGCGCGCAGCGCTCAATAGCAGGCCGAGAGCAAGCTCGGCGGTGGCAGCTTCGGTTTTACTGCCTTCAACTGTATTGCAAACCGTTACGCCTTGAGCCGTGCATGCAGATACATCTAACGTAGCGTTCCGCGAGCCCGTGATGCCCAGCATACGTAGCTTGGGCAGCCGTTTGATCAACGAACCAGGCAGAGGAGTGCGTTCGCGCATCGTGAGAACGATCTCGAAATCTGTCAGGCGCCGAACCGCCGCGTCCTCGTCGTCGAAGGCCTGCTTGAAGAAGACCACATCAGCAGCCGCCGTCAGCGCAGACCAATCCGCGCTGCTCTCTGCTACACCCTGCCAGTCGTCTAAAATCGCTACCTTGGTCATCGTTTCGCCTTATCGGGTAATTCGGTAGAGCATTTTGTGAGAATACCTAGTTGCTCCGGGAGGACGTTTGACTGCGGAAAACCTCGTGAAGGATTAGATGCCAGGGAGTCTATGCGGTGGGATCTGTACGCTCAACGGTCCGAACCGGCGTTTCCGGCTTCAGCCTGCCCCGTCGCCGCAGCCATGTTTCGTCGCCATTTTTGTCCCACGCACCAACTACTGCGTTGCGTGCGAACTGTTCCCAGGAATCGTTCCAGTCTCCCAACGAATAGCCATGCCATGGCGTGTGTGGGGTAATGGCTGGCAAGCCAAGTTCCCTCCATAGTGTCTGAGCCCGCTCCATGAATTCGCGACCGGGCAGAGCGAGTGGCGCCATCGGATATTTGAGAGTCGCATCGATTAGTAACGTCGAATCGAGTTCTCCCGGCCCTGACTTAGGCGCATGGCCGGTCGACCGGTACGGCTCGATATGAACGTCCTTGATCGGATTCGAGCGATAGGCCAGCGACCACATTACGGCGTCCGTATTTTCGGGATCGATATCTTCGCTGACAGCGATGACAATCTTGCCGCTGTCTGCCTGGCGAGTTGCGGCTCCCTGTAATCCTCGCCATACCTCGGTCTTGGGTGTGCCGTTCGAAAACTGAACAAAGATAATCGGTCGCAGATTGCTCAACGGCTCGTGCATGACGACCCGCAGAACGCTCTTGAGCGAGAGGTGATCGCGTAGATGATTCAAATACAGGGGCTCGAGCGCCAGCTTCTTGATGACGCTCGACTCGCTTGGCGAGACCTGGCTGATGATGGAGATGAAAACCGGCTTCTTCCGGTGCGTAATCGCCGTCACTTCCATGGACATGTTGAAGTCT
>JAATFM010000171.1 GCA_015655195.1 Terriglobales bacterium | reverse complement strand
TTGTAGAGCTGGTTGAGCACGATCTGCGCTTCCGAGCCGCGACGCAGCTCGATCACGATCCGCATACCATCGCGGTCGCTCTCGTCGCGGACCTCGGTAATATCGTCGACCACCTTCTCGTGATAAAGCTCCGCGATCCGTTCGATCAACTTCATCTTGTTGACCTGGTACGGAATCTCGCTGACGATGATCGCCTGCTTTTCCTTGGTCAGGTTCTCGGTGGCTACGCGGGCGCGCATGATGAAGCGGCCGCGGCCGGTCCTGTAGGCGTTCACCAATCCTTCCCGGCCGTAGAGGAAACCTCCGGTCGGAAAATCGGGCCCCTTCACATGCTTCAACACTTCAAGGAGACCGGCGCTGGGATTGTTCACCAGCTCGATGGTGGCGTTTACAACTTCCGTCAGGTTGTGCGGCGGAATGTTCGTGGCCATGCCGACCGCGATGCCGTTGGACCCATTCACGATCAGGGTCGGAATCCGCGTGGGCAGCACAGTCGGCTCATCGGTCGTCTCATCGAAGTTGGGCATCATGTCGACGGTTTCCATGTCGATGTCGGCCATCATCGATTCGGCGATGCGCTCCATGCGGCACTCGGTATACCGGTAGGCTGCCGGAGGATCGCCGTCCACCGAACCAAAGTTTCCCTGCCCGTCAATGAGCGGGTAGCGCAGGGACCACGGCTGCGCCATGCGCACCAGCGCGTCATAAACTGACGAGTCGCCGTGCGGGTGATACTTTTTCAGGCACTCACCCACCACACCGGCGCACTTGGAGTACTTCTTGTTGTGCTGCAGACCTTCGCGGTCCATGGCGGTGAGAATGCGCCGATGCACGGGCTTCAAGCCGTCACGCGCGTCGGGCAGCGCGCGCCCGACGATTACGCTCATCGAATAAGCAAGATACGAGTAGCGCATCTCGTCTTCGATATTGATGGGAACATGGCTGGGGTTGGAGCCGCCGGGAGGCGTGCCGCCATCAAGGGGGAGTTGGGGATTCTGGTCGTCTGCCATAAGGTTTTTTCCGGCTGGTCCGATCGCAGCAAAATGCAGCCGAAACCGTGCAAGCCTACCCCTCTATTTTACGGGTTCGAAGCCCCTTTCCGCAAGGCCAAAAACTGCAAATAAGCCTTTATTTTTCTTTATTTTGGACGAATTTCCGCCAGTCGAATCCAACTCGTCACTCGATGTACGTCCGGTAGAATCTTTGCGTGCCTTCAACAACCGGAAATTCCCCCCGGAAGCGCGTCAACTCGCCGGCCCAGGTGCTCTTTGCCAGCCTGGTCGGCACGGCCGTCGAGTTCTTCGACTTTTACATCTACGCCACGGCCGCCGTGTTAGTCTTTCCGCACCTGTTTTTCCCCACATCCGACCCCGCGACCGCGACGCTCGCCTCACTGGCGACCTTCGCCGTGGCCTTTTTCGCACGGCCCATCGGCTCGGCGCTCTTCGGCCACTTCGGCGACCGCATCGGACGCAAACGTACGTTGGTGCTCGCGCTCGGCACGATGGGGCTCTCAACGTTTCTGATCGGCGTGCTGCCCGGCTACACGGCCATCGGCATTGCCGCGCCGATTCTGCTCGCTCTTTGCCGCTTTGGCCAGGGCATCGGATTGGGCGGGGAATGGGGCGGCGCGGTGTTGCTGGCCGTCGAAAATGCGCCTCCATCCAAACGCGCGCTTTACGGCATGTTTCCGCAGCTTGGCGCGCCGGTGGGCTTCGCGCTTTCGGGCGGAATCTTCCTGGCGCTCTCGCACTGGCTTACGCAGGAGCAGTTTCTCCGCTTCGGCTGGCGGCTGCCGTTCCTCGCCTCGGCTGCATTGGTGCTGCTTGGCCTCTATGTGCGGCTCACGATTACCGAAACGCCGGTCTTTGAAGAGGCGCGCAAGCGCTCGCAGCAGGTCAGCGTACCGCTCTTCTCCATCTTTCGCCATCATGCGCGGCAGGTCTTTGCGGGCATTCTCGTCTGCCTGGCAACCTTCGTGCTCTTTTACCTGATGATCGTTTTCACGCTGGATTGGGGCACCACAGCGCTGCACTACAACCGCGGCACCTTCCTCGAATATCAACTCATCGGCACGGCTGCTTTCGCGCTCATGATTCCGGTCTCCGCGTGGCTGGCCGAGTGGGGACGCAAGCGCACGATGATCGCAGTCTCGGTTGCGATTGCGGCGTTCGGCTTTGTGCTTGCGCCGCTTTTCAGCGCAAGCGCAGGCGGCGCGCTGATTATGCTGCTGCTCGGCCTGTCGCTGATGGGCCTCACCTACGGCCCGCTCGGCACGGTCGTCTCGGAGCTTTTCCCCACGCCGGTGCGTTACACGGGCAGTTCCCTCGCCTTCAGCACCGCCGGAATCCTTGGTGCTTCGCTTGCACCTTATGCGGCGCGCTGGCTGGCCTCGCATTATGGCTTGGAATATGTGGGCTACTACCTCAGCGGCTCGGCGGTGCTGACGCTGATTGGCCTTGCAATGATCCGTGAGACGAAGAACGACGCTTTGTAACGCTACAGCAGCCCCGGCAAGCTCAGCACGCAGAAGACGGCCTGCAGCAGCACGATTGCTCCGCCGGCGGCGAGAGCTAGCTTTGGCCTTGGTCCTTCATACGCATCGGCAAAAACACCACCGATGAAGGTAAGCAGAAACGGCACGGCCCACAGCCACGGCGTGGCGTGCACGCCCGTCGTAATGAGAAAGAAGCAAAGCAAAGCGCAAAATAACGGAGTTGTATTGCCGAAGTAGCGCGAGCGCCGCAGCGCAAGATACAGCACCGCCGCAGCAGCAGCAGCAATCGTGATGCCCGCATTGCTGAATGTGGAGAAGAAGCGCTGGATCGGGTCAAACGAGAACCACACGAAACCAGACGCCGAGCGGAAAAGATAGCTGAAGGCATCCGGCGAGAAACCGTAGCAGGCAAAGACCAGCAGCACCGCTCCCACGCTGGCCAGCAGCATCACGGGCAGCACCTGGCTCCTGCGCCCTTCGGCAATCCACAGCATCAGCATGAAGCCCAGTAGCGCCGCCACGGGCAACGCCGCAATGTGCGCCGCCGCTGCCGCGCCAAACAGGCACGTGAGCAGCACGATGCGTGGACGCCATTTTCTTCGCGGCCCCTGCATGGCGTGGGCGACGCCGATGCAAGTGTAAATACCTCCGTAAACGCCCAGCGCGGCCAGAATCTCCGGCCCCGGCGTGATGCTGGCCTTGATGATAGGCGGCGAAAAACAGTAGAGCGCCAGCGCCGTGTAGCCGCCAAGGTTACCGTAGAGCCTCCGCGTGACCCACCACAGCGCCCCGCCCAGCACTGTGCCGGCAACAAGAAACGGCAGCCGCAGCAGAAGCAGCACGTAGGGCAATTGGTGCCGCAACTCCCAGGTACTTAATTCCGTGCTGAGCGGCGCGCCTTGCGGAGTCTGGGCCGTATCGGTTTGTACCACGCGGTCCTCCGGCTTGCGGAAGATGTCGAGGCCGCGCTCGGCGAGCAGGTTCAGCGTGAGCGGCAGCCCGGCAGCGCGATAGGCCAGGATGCCGTCATGGATGTTGCCGCAGCTTGTGAAGTAGCCCGCCAGCGGCGAGGGCCTCTCCCACATCTCGCGCCCGCAGCGTGCGTATTGGTAGTCGCGGTCCGTGAGTGTCTGCCGGCTCATCAGCCAGAATCCCTGCGCCAGAAACAGCGCCAGCATCACGGCGGCAATGCGCTGCGGCAGGTTAAATCGGAAGCGGCGTAGGCGGGCGAACGGACGGGTCATCAGCAAATCGATCTATTGTTTCCAGTTTAAATGGCGCGTTTGAACCTGGACGTTTGAGTCTGGACGAAAGTACCGAATTCCGGCTTCAATTTCCACTGTATTCCGATGCTATGCTGGACGCAGACGCCCTCATGTGCACTGTCTACACCGTCGGACATTCCGCACACTCCTATTTGGAGTTTGCGACACTGCTCGCCGCCCATCGCATCGAGGTGGTTGTCGATACCCGCTCGGCGCCGTACTCCCGCTATGCCCCGCAGTTCGACCGCGAGATTTTGCAGAAGTCGCTCACGCAAAATGGCGTCAAATATCTCTTTCTCGGTGGGGAGTTGGGCGGGCGGCCCGGCAATCCGGCTTACTACGACGCGCAGGGACATGTGCTCTACAGCCGCATCACAAAAGACGCGGCGTTTGTTGCCGGCATCGAGCGGCTGGAGCGCGGCATCGCGGAGTTTCGCGTTGCGCTGATGTGCGGAGAAGAAGACCCCGCACACTGCCACCGCCGCCTGCTTGTGGGCCGTGTTCTGGCCGAGCACGGCCACCAGATGCTGCACATTCGCGGCGATGCCCGGCTCGAAACCGATTCCGAAGTGGCGGCTGCATCCAGAAAATCTCTTGTAAACGAGCAGCCTGCGCTGTTTGCCGAACTGGACGAGGACCAATGGAGATCTACAGCATCGGTTTCACCCAAAAGAGCGCCAGCGAATTCTTCGGCATTCTAAAGGCGCACGGCATCGAGCGACTGCTCGACGTGCGGCTGAACAATACTTCGCAACTGGCTGGTTTCGCCAAGCAGGCCGACCTTCAATACTTCCTCCGCGAAATCTGTGGCGCGGCCTATGAACACGAGCCCCTGCTCGCTCCCGAACAGGGCATCCTCGACGCGTACAAGAAGCACAAGGGCGATTGGGATGTCTACGCACGCGCCTATCTTGACCTCATCCGCTCGCGCAGGGTCGAGTCCGTGCTCGACCGCGAGAGCTTTCATAAAAAGACCGTGCTGCTTTGCAGCGAGGCTACCGCGGAGCACTGCCATCGTCGGCTGGCGCTTGAATACCTGAGCGAACACTGGAGTGATATAGTCATCCATTATCTCTGAAAACATGCGTACAGGCGGTGACTTGCGCCGTGAAGCTCGACCGTATTGTTTGCCTTGCCAACTCACATAAGCATGAGCACCGATGTGTTGCCGGAATCAGCCTGAGCACAAAGAAGTGGATTCGACTGGTAAGCACGGAGATTCCCGGCTGCATCGCGCGCGAGCGAACCTGTTACGCGGACGGCAAAGAAGCGAAGGCGCTCGATGTCTTCGAGGCTGAGCTGGGCGATCCGTGCGGAACCAGCGCGCACCCGGAAGATGTATTCGTATCAAGCAGGCAATGGCGACGATTGCAGCGCCTCGAACAGCCAGCCGATACGGGGTTTCTTACCACATTTCTCAATCCAGAACCTATCGTCCTGGAGGGATACTCTGACAGAATTTCCGTGCATAAATTTCAGGACCGGTCGGCCCGCATGTCGCTGGGATTGATTCATCCTGAAGATTTGTGGTGGTGGATTCGAGAAGAAAAGGGAAAGCGCAGATACCGGGCAAACTTTCGCCTTGGCCAAGTTGCTCGTGTCCGGTACGACCTCTCCGTCACGGACCCTGATTGGAAAAACCAACTTAACCTCCTGCCCACTGGAATCTACCCGAACTCGATGCTTTGCGGCAATCGAGTATCGACAACTTTCCTCACTGTCAGCCTGAGTGAACCATTTGAAGGATTTCACTATAAGCTCGTCGCTGGAGTCATCAACTTACCTGCGTAAATGCGCGCATATATTTCAGCGCGGCTTTTCCCGCCGCGACCTTACACGCTACACTGAGCCTCAGCATGGCCATTGCACCCGACAACACACCGGAACGGCTCGTCAGCGCCTCGCGCGCGGAGGAGGAGCAGAATTTTGAGCTGAAGCTGCGCCCGCGGCGGCTTGGTGAGTTTATCGGGCAGTCCAAGGCGAAAGAACAGCTCGCCATCGCGCTTGAAGCTGCGAAATCGCGCGGCGAGGCGCTCGATCACGTGCTGCTCTTTGGACCGCCGGGACTGGGCAAGACGACTCTGGCGACGATTATTGCGAACGAGCTGGACGTGGGCTTTCAGCAGACCTCCGGGCCGGCGCTGCAGATTCAGGGTGATTTGACGGCGATTCTCACCAATCTACGCGAGAAGCAGGTTCTATTCCTCGACGAAATCCATCGCCTGCAACCCGTGCTTGAAGAAAAACTCTACACAGCGCTCGAAGACTACAAGCTCGACATCATCATCGGGCAGGGCCCGGCGGCTCGCACGCACGTGATGGAGATTCGTCCCTTCACCTTCGTCGGTGCGACGACGCGGCCCGGCCTGCTCTCGTCGCCGCTGCGCTCGCGATTCGGCATCCTGCTGCGGCTTGAGTTCTACACCGAAGACGAACTGCGCTTTATCGTCGAGCGCTCGGCTGAAGTCCTCAGCGTTCCCATCGACACCGATGGCGCAGCCGAAATTGCGCTACGCTCGCGTGGAACGCCGCGCATTGCCAACCGACTGCTGCGGCGCGTGCGCGACTACGCGCAGGTACGTGGCACGGGCACTATCGACCGGCCAACGGCCAACGCCGCGCTCACCATGCTGGGAGTGGACGCGCATGGCTTTGACGAGATAGACCGCAAGCTGCTGCTCACCATTATTGAAAAGTACGACGGCGGCCCGGTGGGCCTTGGCACGCTGGCCGCCACGCTGGCCGAAGAGGAAGACGCGCTCGAAGAGGTCTATGAGCCATTCCTGATTCAGATCGGATTTCTCGACCGCACGCCGCGCGGCCGCGTGGCCACGCGCCTGGCCTACGAGCACTTTGGCCTCACCATGCCCGGCAGGCAGTCGGGCCTCTTTTGAGGGAACTATATACCTGACTCACCGACACACATTTTTGCTAGTCGGCCTGTAACACGAAGGGGCATAAGAAAGCTGGATTTCCTTTCTTAGCAAGTTAGCCGCGCTACGCGCGATAGCGAGTCAGCGGCGGGTTATCGGGCTTCGGAAGTTAAGTATGTAATTCCCTTTTTAAAGCGGCAGCCCCTTCAGGTACTCGCGGAACTTTTCGCCGAACTCCGGCCGCTTGAGCGCGAACTCGACCGTGGCCTGCAACATTCCGAACTTGTCGCCGGCGTCGAAACGCTTGCCCTCGAAGGTATAGCCGAAGACCTTTTCGTGCTGGAGCAGCGCGAGAATTCCATCCGTCAACTGAATCTCGCCGCCCGCGCCCGGCGTGGTCTTCTCCAGCATCTCAAAGACCCGCGGCGTAAGAACGTATCGCCCTACGATTGCCTGCTTTGACGGCGCATTCTCGAACTTCGGCTTCTCCACCATGCCGGTGCAGTTGTAAATGCGCGGATTCGCCGCATCCGGCGCGCCGGCCAGCACACCATAGGCGCTGATGTCGGGGCCGTCAATCGTCATCGTCGCCAGCACGGAGCCTTCGCGCTCCTCGTAAACATCAATCATCTGCTTGATGCACGGCGGCTCGGCATCAATCACGTCATCCGGCAACAGCACGGCAAACGGCTCGTCGCCTACAAGCTCTTTGGCGCAGAGTACGGCGTGGCCCAGGCCCAGCGGAGCCTTCTGGCGCACGTAGCTTACGCGCGCCAGCGAAGAGATTTTGCGCGAGAGCTCGAGCAATTCCTTTTTGCCCTTCTTCTCCAGCGTCGCGTCCAGCTCATAGCTGACGTCGAAGTGGTCTTCCATGGCACTCTTGCCACGCCCGGTAATGAAGATGATGTGTTCAATGCCGGAGGCCACCGCCTCTTCCACGCCGTACTGGATGATAGGCTTGTCCACGAGCGCCAGCATCTCTTTGGGGATCACTTTCGTTGCCGGCAGAAATCGGGTGCCCAAACCACCCGCGGGAAAAACCGCCGTCCGAACACGCTTGCTCATGCCTGAGGTCCCCTTCTGAATCGCTGACTCGCCGCCAGGGCTGTACTCTATGATGCGAGATGCATTGCGCCCGCTGCCTGCGAAAAGTAACAGATCGCCTGCCGCCCACACAATTCCCCATTGGCGCTAGAGTACAGGCGAATCGTCGCCCAGCATTGCCTCGCGCACAATTTTCACCGGCGGAAATCCCTGCTGCAGAAAATTATTATGAAATTCTTCGAGCGAGAACGCAGCGCCCTGCTTCTTCTTCACATCCTCGCGCAGTTTCATAATTTCGAGCTTGCCGAGCGTGTAGTAGAGATAGGTCGGGTCGCCGGTTCCGCGCTTGGTTTCCACCAGCGCCGTCTCCTTTGACTGATAGCCCTCCTTCTGAAAGAAGGCGACGGCTTCGTCGAAGCTCATCTTGCCGGCATGCATCTCAATGCCCACGATAAAGCGCGCGTTGCGGAGCAGCGCATCCTGCAACTGGCCCAGGCGCAGCAGCTTTGCTTCGTGCTCGTCTTTTGCGCCGGCGCCCGGCTGACCATAGCCCTCATCAAGCATCATCTGCTCGCAATAGTGCGCCCAGCCTTCCACGTCCGTCGTTGCGCCCAGCAGCTTGCGAACGCGGCTTGGCGCCTGCGGCAGCCACAGAAACTGAATGTAGTGACCCGGATACGCTTCGTGCACCGCGGTTGAAATCACCGTGCCGATATTGAACGAGTGCATGAAGCTCTCCACCTGCTCCGGCGTCATCGATGGATCGGGCAGAGTCACGTTGAAATACGCTTCCGTGGCGTGCTGCTCAAACGGTCCAGGCGTGTCCATGCTGGCAAAGGTGGTGGCGCGCATGAAGGGCGGAGTCTCCTCCACGATGGGGCGCACATCGGAGGGAATCGTCACGATATGATTGGCGCGGATGAACGCAACCAGGCTGTCAAAGGTGGCGCGGAAGGCGTCGAGCAGCTTGTCCGGCGCGGGGTGATTCGCGCCAAGCTCTTC
>JAATFM010000073.1 GCA_015655195.1 Terriglobales bacterium | reverse complement strand
GCGGCGGTGCGGAACGTGACGGAGCTGGCGCGCTACGATGCGAAATTTGCCGAGGCCGCACAGCAGTTGGAATCGGCCCGCGCAACGGTGGGCGATGTGGCGGCGAGCCTGCGCGATTATGCCGAGGGAATCAATGCCGGTCCTGAGCGGCTGGCAGAGATCGAAGACCGGCTTGCCGCTCTCGACCGGCTCAAGCGCAAGTACGGCAAGACGGTTGCGGAAGTCATTTCCTTTGGCGAAGAGGTGAGCCGCAAGCTGGCCGAGGTTGAGAATCGTGACGAGGCGCTGAAGGCGCTGCGCGCGGCAGTCGAACATGCTTCCGGGGAATATCAGAAGGCGGCATCTGCACTGACGGCGGCGCGCAAAGCCGCGGCGGAGAAGCTGTCGAAACAGGCCGAGGCCGAGATCAATTCGCTGGCAATGAAGGTGAAGTTCGAGATTGCAGTGATGGACCTGCAGGACGAGGCTCAGTGGAGCGCGAATGGCTGGGACGAGGTCGAGTACCGCATTGCCACCAACGCTGGCGAGCCGCTCAAGCCGCTGCATGAGATTGCATCCGGCGGTGAGATGAGCCGCGTGATGCTGGCGCTGAAAGTTGCCGTGGAAGATCACTCGTCCAAAAACAACAGAAAAATCCCCACGCCGCGCACGCTGGTCTTTGACGAAATCGACATCGGCATTGGCGGTCGCGCCGCGGAGGCTGTGGGGCAGAAGCTCAAGAGCCTGAGCCGCGGCCAGCAGCTTCTCTGCGTAACGCATCTGCCGCAGATTGCCGCCTTCGCCGACCAGCATTTCCTGATCGAAAAGAAGGAAGCCGATGGCCGGACCAAGACGAACATTCGCCTTCTCGACCAGCGTGCCAGCACGCATGAAGTGGCGCGGATGCTGAGCGGCGCGCGTGTGACGGAAACCAGCCTCCAGCACGCTGCGCAGATGATCGCGGCGAGCCGGTGAGCTATTTTCTGCGAAGAACAAGAGTAAAATTGCGCCATGAACTGGTCGGGATGCGAGCTTGTTGAAATCGTTCCGGGAAAAGTCAGCGGCGTGCCGGTGATCCGGGGAACGCGCGTGCCTGCCGATCAGGTGATTGCCAGTTTGGATGCCGGTGAGACTGTCGAAGAGATTGCCTATAACTTCGATCTGGAGCTTGTCGTCGTTCGGGCGCTGCGAGCCTTTCATGAGGGCGACAGGGCCGCGTGAAGGTTCTCTTCGATCAGAATGTGCCTCGCCCGCTGGCCCGTTTTCTTTCCCGGCACAAGGTAACGCGTGTTGCGGAGCTTAGCTGGCAGGAACTCACAAACGGCGATTTGATTGCCGCTGCGGAAGCCAAGGACTTCGATCTTTTGGTGACTGCCGACAAGAATCTTCGCTATCAGCAGAATCTGACAGGCCGGAGACTTGCTATTGCTGTTCTACCGTCAGGCAGATGGCCGGCTATACAACAGATGCTTGCTGCGGTTGTGGAAGCCGTGGACGCGGCAGCGCCGGGAACATATACCGAAGTCGGCGGATTGATGTAGCCGCCCGGAACCCAATGTGTAAGCTGCTCTTTTTGTCGCGCTATTGATATACTGGTAACGTGACTTCCACTGTGCTTGACTCCATCTCGACCGGCGACCGCAACGCCGATTCCGCCGTAGAGAAGCGCGTTCTTCTGCTCAAGCCGCGGGGCTTCTGCGCTGGCGTGGTTCGCGCCATCGATATTGTTAAAATCGCGCTTGATACCTTCGGCGCGCCCATTTATGTCCGTCGCGAGATTGTGCACAACCGCTACGTGGTGAACGAGTTGGCGGAGAAGGGCGCGATTTTCGTGCACGAGATTGACGATGTGCCGGATGGGCAGCGCGTGATTTACTCCGCGCATGGCGTCTCGCCGGCTGTCCGCGACCGCAGCAAAGGGCGCAATCTCAAGGTCATCGACGCGACCTGCCCGCTGGTCACGAAGGTTCACATCGAGGCGGTGAAGTTTGCCAAGCAGGGCTACTCGCTGGTGCTGATCGGCCATCGCGACCACGACGAGATTGAAGGCACGCTGGGCGAGGCGCCCGATGTGACGCAGGTGGTTTCGAGCGTGCAAGAGGTTGAGGCGCTTCAGGTTCCCGACCCGAACCGCGTGGCCTATCTCACGCAGACCACGCTTTCGCTGGACGAGGCGCGGGATATCATTCACGCGCTGAAGGCGAAGTTTCCGAATATTGCCGGGCCGCATTCGCAGGACATCTGCTACGCGACGGAGAACCGCCAAGTGGCGGTTCGCAACGTGGCGCATAATGCGGACCTGGTTCTTGTCGTCGGCTCCACGAACAGTTCGAACTCGAACCGGCTCGTCGAGGTCTCACGCAACCTGGGAACCAACGGTTACCTGATTGATAACTCGTCGGCCATCGATCCCAAGTGGCTGGAAGGCGTGCGGAATGTTGCGGTTACAGCCGGTGCTTCCGCGCCTGAGGTCCTCGTCGAAGACGTGGTGAATTATTTGCGTCTTAACGGTTTCGGGAGCGTCGAAGAAGTAGAGGTTATGCCGGAAAATGTGCGCTTTGGGCTGCCACCTGAGATTATTCAGGCGATTGGCGGCGCGGGCGGCGGGCAGCCGGTGCCGGTGAACTGACTGTGAGCATGGTCGCGGCACGGGGGGAAGAATGGGGATTTTCCCGCCGGTGAGATTTTGAGTATCTGGGCGCGCCGCTCTTGATTTTTCGGCGCGTTTTTCAGTTAAAGTAACGGCTGACACCACGAGACAGCTTGGAAATGGCTGAGCCGTATCTTTCCCGAGGAATTTGCCCCCAGAGGCATCTGCCCCAGAGAGGGATTTGACAACCGCATGAGCTTGCAACAAGGGAAACAGCAGTCCGCCGCGCCGAAATTCGGACGCATCGATGCGGACTTGGCCGACGTGGAAGTGGCGATTGGCCGTTCGGCGGAGTATCTTCTTTCCCGGCAGCATCCAGACGGCTACTGGTGCGGGGAGCTCGAAGCCGATTCGATGCTCGAAGCCGACTATATCTTTTTGCACGTGCTGCTCGAATCCGGCGACCCTGGGCGGCTGAAGCGCGCCTTTACCGAGATGATGCGCTACCAGAACGAGGACGGTAGCTGGAGCATCTATCCCGGCGGCCCGGGCAATATCTCGCTCGCCGTGAAGTGTTATTTCTCCGCCAAACTGATGGGCATGAGCGCCGACGCGCCGGAACTGACGAAAGCGCGCGAATGGATTCTGGCCCACGGCGGCGTCGTCGAATGCAACACCTTTACCAAGATGTATCTCTGCGCGCTGGGCCAGTACGACTATGACGCCGTGCCTGCCATTCCGCCGGAGATCGTGCTCTTTCCGAAGTGGTTCTACTTCAATATTTACGAGATTTCGTCGTGGTCGCGTTCGATTCTGGTGCCGCTTGCGATCATGTACGCCAAGAAGCCTTTCAAGAAGATTTTGCCGGAGCAGGGAATCGACGAGCTATTCGTCGGCGGGCGCGAGAACTCGATTCTGCATCTGCGGATGGACCGCAAGAGACCGCTCTCCTGGCGCAATTTCTTCCTCGTTGTCGACCGGTTGATGCATCTGGCGGAAGCGGTTCACATCCGCCCGTTGCGGACGCTCGCCATTCGCCGCGCTGAGAAGTGGATGCTGGAGCGCCTCGAAATGACCGACGGCCTCGGCGCAATCTATCCGGCAATGATGAACGCGATCATTGCGCTGCGCTGCCTCGGCTACTCCGAGGACGATCCGCAGGTCATCCGCGCCCGCGATGAGTTTGAGAAGCTTGGTATCGAGGAGCCGGCCAGCGAGGCCATGCCTGAGCCTACATTCCGGATGCAGCCCTGTGTTTCGCCGGTGTGGGACACGGCGCAGACAGTTTACGCCTTGGGCGAGGCGGGAATTTCGCGCACCGACCCGCGGCTGCTCAAGGCTGCCGACTGGATGCTCTCGAAGGAAGTTCGCCATAAGGGCGACTGGGCCGTGAAGGTTCGCAATGCCGAGCCCGGCGGCTGGTACTTCGAGTTCAACAACGAGTTCTACCCCGACACGGACGATACCGCGCAGGTGCTGCTCGCGCTCAGCAAGGTGGACAATCCCCGCGAGCGCTACCAGATTCAGGTGGCCGAGCGCGCCATTGCGTGGGAGTTCGCCATGCAGTGCCGCAACGGCGGCTGGGCCAGCTTCGACAAAGACAACACGAAGATGATCTTCCAGTACATTCCCTTCGCGGATCACAATGCGATGCTGGACCCGCCGACGGTGGATATTACGGGCCGGATGCTGGAGATGCTGGCCGCCTACGGCTACACCCGCGCCGACAAGCGCGTGCAGAAGGCCATCGAGTTCGTCTTCAAGGAGCAGGAGCCGGACGGAAGCTGGTTCGGCCGCTGGGGTGTGAATTACATCTACGGCACGTTCCTGGTGCTGCGCGGCCTTGAGGCCATCGGCGTGGACAATCACGAGCCACAGGTGCAGCAGGCCGCAGAGTGGATTCGCATGGTGCAGAACGCCGACGGCGGATGGGGGGAGACCTGTGGCAGCTACGACGACGCCAACCTGCGCGGCACGGGCGTCAGCACGCCATCGCAAACCGCATGGGCCTTGCTCGGATTGCTCGCCGCTGGCGACGACCGTTCCGACTCGCTGGCCAAGGGCGTGCGCTGGCTGTTAACTCGTCAGGAACAGGACGGCGGCTGGGATGAATCGATGGGCGAAGGCAAGCTCCGGCAGGCTATCATCACCGGAACGGGCTTCCCCCGAGTCTTTTACCTGGCGTATCACATGTATCGTCAATATTTCCCGCTGATGGCGCTGACAAGCTACAAGCGGGCCATGGAACGCACTGCCTGAGATTACCGCGGTGCACATAGGTTTTGTAACAGGGCACGACTGGTAGGCCGGGGATTTATCCCCGGCTGCCGAAAGAGCCGGAAAATTACGTGGGGCTTTAGCCCCTGAGGGAAATGAAACGATGGCTGTTCCGATCTCCCAGATGTGGACGGTGGCAAGTTATGTGCTCAAGCAGCGCATCAAGGGCAACAAGCGCTATCCACTGATTCTGATGCTTGAACCGCTCTTTCGCTGCAACCTGGCCTGCGCCGGCTGCGGCAAGGTGCAGTATCCGCCGCACATTTTGAAGAAGCAGCTCACGCCGGAAGAGTGCTTCCGCGCCGTGGACGAGTGCGGCGCACCGATGGTCTCGATTCCCGGCGGCGAGCCGCTGCTCCATCCGCAGATCGTCGAGATCGTCAACGGCCTCATCGCGCGCAAGAAGTACATATATCTCTGCACGAACGCGCTCGAACTGAAGAAGCGCCTGCACGAGTTCACGCCGTCAAAGTATCTGACCTTCAGCGTGCACCTCGACGGCCAGCGCGAACACCACGATTTTTCTGTGTGTCGCGAGGGCGGCTACGATCTCGCGGTTGAGGGCATCAAGGAAGCAGTGAGGCGCGGCTTCCGCGTCACCACGAACGCAACCTTTTTTGACGGCACCGACCCCAACTCTGTCCGCGCCTTCTTTGACGAGGTAATGGACATGGGCGTCGAGGGCATCGTTCTCTCGCCCGGCTACAGCTATGAGATGGCGCCCGACCAGCACCGCTTCCTGGGCCGCGCCCGTGTACGGCGCCTGTTCCGCGCCATTCTGTCGAATCGCAAAAAGAGCTGGAAGTTCAACATGTCGCCGTTGTTCCTCGAATTCCTCATGGGCGACCGCAAGTACGAGTGCACGCCATGGGGCTCGCCGGCATACAACATCTTCGGCTGGCAGAAGCCCTGCTATCTGTTGCAGGACGGCTACGCGGACACCTTCAAGGAGATGATGGAATCCACGCGCTTTGAAGAGTACGGCGTCGCTTCCGGAAATCCCAAGTGCGCCAACTGCATGGTGAGCTGCGGCTACGAGCCGACGGCGGTGATGGACGGATTCGGCACGCTGAAGGGATTCTGGGGCATGGTGCGCGGCACCTTCTCGACCTACAAGGACGCACACGCGCTTAATCTGCTCTCGGAGTTCAAGCCGGCAGGCCACGCGCCGCTGGTGCAGATTGCCAGCTCCGCCAAAGCGCTTGAGGAGACCAACGCATGAGCGCCGAAGTGCTGAAGTACACGCTCGAACAAGTCGAGGCAATGGAGGTCGCTCCAGGCACGGAGCACGAGAAGCTCGAAGGCTGGGTCCCCGAACTTGCCTCCGAGGACGATCTCCGCAACGCGCT
>JAATFM010000024.1 GCA_015655195.1 Terriglobales bacterium | reverse complement strand
TGAATAGCGAGAAATCAATGTGACAACTATCTTCTGACGCCCTGACATCCGATTCCTCAATAACGGCATCGGATGATGAGTACAAGTTGGAAGGGAGGTATCCATATGCCGGACAAGGAAACGATTAAGAGAGCCAAGCGTGATTTGAGCGAAGGGAAATCCCCATCTACCGCTGCAGGCGAGTTTGTTCACGAGGAAATTGAACATGTGCGGCAGGGAAAACACGGGGCTCGATCTCCGCAACAGGCGATAGCTATTGGTCTGAGCGAAGCGCGGCGGGCGGGCATTCCGCTAAAGCCGCCAGCCCATGGAAAGACGAGCATGAAAGCGCGGAAAAAGGCTGGACGCGATTACAAGCAGGGACAGACTTCGCCAAAAACACAAGCAGAGGGTTCAACGCCGCGGGGAAAAGCGCACCTGGAGGCAATGAATAGGGAGCCGAAAAACACGACGAGCCATTCCGCGTTATCTCGCTATGCGAAAAGTGCCGCGAAGCGGCGCAGCGCGCCATAGAAGGGAGTCCTTACGCGCTGTTTATCGAATCAATCATCATTCACTTTTGATTGCGGCATTGGGGTTTTTACTTCAGTGTCTCGATTGAATCTACACAATCTGAATCCAAGGAGAGGGACCAATGAATAAGGACCAGTTGAAGGGCACTATAGACGAAGCGGCGGGAACTGTTAAACGGAAGACGGGCGAATTGACCGATAATACGCCGCTTCAAGTGAAAGGCATTGCCCAGCAAGTGAAAGGCAAGCTCGAAAATACCCTGGGCAATGCAAAAGATGCGATCCACGAAACACATGCTGAAGCCAAGGCGCGGCATGATAGAGAGGCAGAAGCAAATCGGAAGTAATTGCTCGCAGAGATTAACCGCAGTTGGGACGGCTGGCGCCTTATCGACGAACGAGACTCGGATGGACACGATCTGAAGCCCGTGGCGTTCGCTGTCCCATTGCGATCTGCATCCTGGTTCGAGGGAAACGTGACACACAACTCCGCCGTGCCGGCTTCGTTTTATAGGCCATGTGCAGGATTGCCGATTACAGTCTGGTCAAGATCGCGTATCTGGATGTCGATGTTGCCTTCGACATCGGCAACCGGCCCGAGGTTCCCGGTATAGCAATCCCCACATATCCATATATCGGGCCCGATAGGGATTGACGCTTGAACAGATTTGCTGCAAAGCCATTCATAGAACTGAACTGTATTTCCACGAACGCAGGCGTGGCGACATCGCCATCTTTGCGCGCCTGCGCTGGTCAAGTACAGCTTTGCGATTTGCGGATAATAGTGTTTTCCAATAAAGCTATCCCCTGGATGAATCCGTCAATTGCTCACCGGAGCGTAGACGCAATACCCTCGTGGTGGTGCCGGAAATTCAGCATTTCCTTCACCATCCGTCGTTCTCTCGTCCGGATGTGCCTCATCCTTACCATCCCAGGCAACCGGCCTGAACTTCTGGTTAGCCCACTTGGTTTTTACGGAGGTCCCACTCCACTGATTCCCTAAATTATTGAGCACATAGACCAAGCCGCTTTGCGACTCCGTGCCGCTACGCTGAGAGATGTAGAGATCGGGGTCGGCGTGTAGAACACAGCTTTCACCTCCAGCATGAGCATGATGTGCTGCGACCAGCGCGTCAATTCCGTTAGGGCTTCCAGGCCGGGCAAGTTGGCAATTGTAGTAATCCCACCAGAAGACGCATGGATAGCCATCCTGCGTCAAGATAAAGGAGTAGCCCAGCAGCTTGTCGTTGATGACCTCATTGCCGCCCATGTCGTGGTTTTCTGTAAAAGTGACTGCGTTGAAAGGACGAGCGGCCGAGACTGAACTGCGGTCGGTCAAATTGCGCAGGTCGTAATTAGGGGTGTCACATACCTCTTTTAGTTTGTAGCGTAGCGGAAAATCGAAAGCAGCAATCTGGTTGTCTGTAAACTCTGCAACTCCATCAAGCCAGCTGCCAATATCTTCTGGACCAGACCAATATTCGCCAACTACAAACGGCGTGAACTCCCGGCCATCTTTCTTTTGATATTGATATTTGGTGAGCAGAGCAATCATCCACGTTCCGAAGCCCTTTACGAAATCGAAGCGAAAGCCATCAAAATCAAGGTCTTCAATTGCTAGCCTCGCATATTCGAACATTGCCTCATAGACCCGTGGGTTGCGATGACAGAGATGAGGAAAGCCGGCGAACTTCTCGCCCTCGATCATTACGCGTTCATAGCGACTGGGATGGAAGGAGTTCCAATCGCGGGGAAACTTGCCGCTCTTGGGATTGAATTTTGTCCAGCGGGATTTTCCGTCAAGGGGGTTAACTTCTTCCTCGTCGGCTCCGGAATTATGGTTGATCACCATATCTGCGATTGCACCCATTCCGTTTTTATGGATCGTTGTGATCAGTCTTCGAAGTTCTTCACTGTTGCCATAGACAGTCTTGATAGACCCCTTCTGATCATGGTCGCCAAGGTCGAAATAGTCGTATGGATCATAGCCATTTGAGTTTGAGTTGGCGGCCTTCGAGAATGGGGGAAGCCAGATGGCATCAAAACCAGATCCTTCCTTTCCCAGTTTTGGAATCTCCTCATTGAGGAAGTTCCACCACTCCCCCCTCTTTCCTTCTTTGATCGTGCAATCCCAATAAAATCCCTGCATCATCACGGCCATGGTTGCTTCTCCTGTGCTGCACTCCGGCGGCGCTCAGCCTATGGCTTCACGCGTTCCATATCACCGGTTCAACTATAAGATGCTATAACCACCGACCATGCAGTCGTACATGGCAAAGTCTTCTCTTTAATGCCTGTCGCGCATTTGATCGAGCGAGGCATTTCAGGCCAATCCACGTCCGAATTGAGCTAAAAGACCTTTAACAACATGAGAACAATGACAATTAGGAGAATCAATCCAAGCCCGCCGCTGGGATAAACTCCCCATTTACGGCTATAAGGCCATGCCGGTACTGCTCCGACCAGCAGTAGAACCAGAACTATCAGTAAGATCGTCATCATTGTGTGCTCCTTAGCTTAGCTTAAGATTCGGCGTTTAGTGTGAAATTAAATAGAGGAAGCGCATTCTCCGCTGTCATTGCGATGGTTACTTGTATCCGCGGGTTGGCTGACAATGCATTTTACGGGCGATTCCGAACCTGCTAATTGGTGCTGCCGGCAAAGCCCAAAGGAAGTTCCCAACATGGGCGGGGATTAGTTTGATAAGCGACGACAGGAGCAGGCCATATATGCGGCTTTCTGATTTCCGAAAATGCCGATATGCCGGGTAAGCATCCAATTTCGGAGGACAAGGCATCGGAGCAGACAGCACGGCACACTCGGCAACTGCATTAGGTTGCCTATAGAAGTTTCGCTCGCAATGGCAGGAGGATTCGATGGGTCCGCAATTTATAGGGATATTGGAATATCGCTCTCACAGTGTCCAGTCCGTCATCACCACAAGAGCCATCGATGCCATGACCGGTAAAGTCAATCATCATCGCTACAAGACCCGAATGGATTGAATTAGCGCGATGAGGAGTAATTCGCTCGAAACGAACTAAAACAGAAAATCCAATTCAGCCTGCCATTGATGCCTAGCGCTCCCTTGCTGAGCGCTAGCGTGGATGGCAACAATGAAACTCAAACCGACTTTGCACGCGCTAAGAATGCCCCTTAGCCGTCAATTTTAAGGAGATGTCCCATGAAACTTATTGCACCGACACTCGATAATCTACGCAAGCTCTATATTAACCAATTGCAGATGCTGCTCTCCAGTGAACAACAGATCATTGAGGCACTCCCGACGATGATTGATAAAGCCACGGATCTGCAACTCAAGCAAGCCTTTCAGGCGCATCTTCAAGAGACCAACGTGCACGCCGAGCGGCTTGAACAGATTCTCGAAGAGGCTACGGGCGAAGCAAATCCGATCCAGTGCGATGTGCTGGCAGCATTGGTAGAGGAAATCGAAGGCATGGTTACGGATACTGCGGACGATTCCATTCGGGATGCCGCACTGATTGCAGGAGCACAGAGGGTTGAACATTATGAGATTGCAGTCTATGGAGCGCAACGGCATTTTGCGGAGGTTCTCGGCGAAAACGCCGCGGCAGAATTACTGACTCAGACACTCAAAGAAGAGGAACACGCGGACCATCTTCTCCGCGAAATAGCAGGCCGCATAGATGTATATGCGGAAAAAGAGGCATAACTTCTGGCAGGATTTCGCGCTCCGAGACGTGAAATCCTGACGCCACATCGCTTTCGGCGCAAGTACACACGCAAGTTGAATTACATTGGACCGCTACCGGCTCGGTCCCCAATAGGAGAGCGAAGACAAGGCGCGAATTGAGCAATTAAAACGCAGTCGGAGAACAACCCGGAAAGGGCGCAGTAAATCAAAGTTCCGAAGGAGGAATTTCAATGTTGTGGACTATCTTCGTAATTCTTCTCATAGCCTGGCTGATAGGACTGATTGGATTCCATGTCGTCGCGTGGTATATCCATCTGCTTCTTGTGATTGCATTAGTAGTATTGATACTTCAGCTGATTACCGGGAGAAGAGGGACGTCGTTATGACAAAAAACGATTAGAGCAGCCTGCCAGGGAGCGGTATGAAAGGCTCCCTGGCAGGTGCTGCCTGGCTAATGAAAACCGTTGCCGGCTGTAACGAACGTGCGTCATAAAAATAAAGCGTCTGCTCAATTCGAAACAGCAATTCATTCCTGGTGTGTATATCTTGACTGATGATTAATCAATGCCGGCCATGACAGGGGAATTGCTCGTTAACAACGTGAACTGAGCGTTACCTGAACACCATCTCTCCAAGGCCTGCTATCACCCGGCAATGGAGCGTGGTGAAATCTGTGACACATGACTGGTAGAAAGGGAATCACGATGTCTCAGAGCCACGTTCAGGAACACATCGATCTTATTGCCAGACACGAACAGGACTTCCTCTCGCGGAGAACCGGGGCCGAAAAACTGAGCGATGAAATCGCTGGATTCGCTGGGAGCTTGGCATTTGTCGGGCTCCACCTGCTTATCTTTGCAGCATGGATTGTCATGAACAGCCTCAAAATTACTCAACCACAGCACTTCGATCCGCCACCATATTCTCTTCTTAGTACGATCGTGGCGCTGGAAGCGATTCTTCTGGCAAGCTTCATCCTTATTCGGCAGTCCCGTATAGGACGGCGCGGGGACGAAAGAGACCATCTGATGTTGCAGATTCTCCTCCTCACCGAGAAGGAGATAACCGCGGTCCTCGAAATAAATAGGCAATTGGCAAAACAGGTCGGCCTCGGAAGAATGGCCGACCAGCCTGAGATCAAAGAACTCAGCGAACGGACCTCCATTGAAGACATGGCAAAAAACATCAAAGACAATCTTCGGACTTCGGAATAGCTGTCGGCCTTATCGCCAATCGCATACGCCGAAGATATATGCCGTGTCGCGCTGCTGAAGGCAACAGAGAATATGGTCCTTGCGATATAAGATGGACCATTTCCAGGTGTAAAAAGAGGAGGAAGTCCATAGATCGCAATTAAGGAAAGAGATCTATCTGTTTCCCAAGGAGATTTTTCTATGGGTGTGTTATCGGCGATGTATATGCAGCATCGATGGTTCTTTGTAATCTTCCTGTTTTGTGCCGCTCTCTTCCTGGCAAACATGTTTCACTTCATTCTATTTCGACTACTCCGGAGAAAAACAACAGAGGGAAGACAGATTGGATGGGGACTACAGAAACATCTCGGCAGTCCGGCGCGTGCCATTTTTTTGTTGACGTGCATCCTCATTGCTTTACCGATTGTGCCTAACCTGCCATCGGGTATCGAGCATGAAGTGCGGCATGTCGTCTTCATGATCGTGGTTGCAGCGCTTGGATGGTTCTTTATCGGGTGCGTGTATGTTTCTCAGGATCTTCTGCTGCGCAAATATGATGTGACAGTCGCAGACAATATCCGCGCACGGCGGGTGCATACGCAATTTCAGCTCTTTCGGCGGCTGGCAATTACTTTCGTATTAGTTCTGACGGCTGCTGCATTGCTGTGGACCTTCGACGATCCGCGCCTATGGAACTATGGCTCGGGCCTGCTGGCGTCCGCGGGGATCGCATCCCTGATTCTCGCAGCAGCGGCGAAGAGCACGGCCTCAAATTTTCTTGCTGGATTGCAAATTGCGCTAACCGAGCCGATACGAATTGACGATGTGGTGGTTGTCTCGGGGGAATGGGCTCGTGTCGAGGAGATCACTTCGTCGTATGTGGTGCTGAAGATATGGGATTTGCGACGTTTGATCGTCCCGTTAAGCTGGTTCATCGAGAACCCATTTGCGAACTGGACAAGGCAGAGCGCAAATATCCTGACTACATCTTTTCTCTATCTTGACTATGAGGTTCCAGTAAAGGAGCTTCGCACGCAGGCAGTTGGAGGTCATAGTGAAGGCTGCCCCGCAATGGGATGGCACGGTCGTTGGACTACAGGTAACGAACCTGACCGATCGCAGTATGGAGGTACGTTGTCTTATGGGATCGCCTGATTCGAGCAAGGCATTTGATCTGCAATGTCTTGTCCGTGAAGAGATGATGGACTGGGTGCGCGAGCACTATCCAACAGCCTTTCCTACTTCGAGATTCGCGGCAACTCGTGAGAGTACGAAGGGCGACCTATCGACAGGCTCCATCTGTGGCACTACTTAACGAGATTTACAGAGACTTGCGAATAGAAGATCTAACAAGACTCTAGGGAATGCGCGGCATTCTCCGCGCCGAAGGCATGGATAAATGTTAATCCGGCGGTAACTGACGGTTTGGCGGTTACTCGACTGGAATCAGATATTGGCATTCTTCGATGTTCGGTGAGTGACCTGACCCTATAAGGCAATGATTGAGAACGGTCTTCTATCAGTCGTATTTGCGCAATCCGGCTGTTCACTTCCTCACCGAAATTTGTACGAGATCCCCGCTCTCTTGCACTGGCGTTTGTTCGCGTTCCAGCCAGGATGGCGGACTCATGTGCTGCAGGTTTGCAAGTGTGTTTCCTATGGCCATGGAGGATCTTAGTAAATGTTTTGCCTTGAGGGGACCGGCCAACGTATATTCGCTGATCCAATGCGCAGCTGCGCTGATGGAACATCCGCACTGGCTGCAATCGGGATTGCCTCCAAAAACACATGGCTCGACGCGCGTCTTGAGATCAGCAGAATAGTTTTTGGACATGCGAGAGAAAGTGCAGTGTTGCGGCGAGGCCGGTGGATGCAGCAACGCCTTTGTGTATCCATCAGGGGTTAGCAGTTTCGGATAAATTCTGCGAAGGCGCGACAACTCGTTAGCAGCTTGTTGACGCTGCTCAGCATTCAGGCGTTCCGCACTTTCCTCTCCCAGTTGTGGCGAATAAAGGCTCACCCATATATTTCGAACCTCTTCACGTTCACTCCAAAATCGAACATATTCTTCCAGGTAGCTGGCCCGCGCAAACATCTGCGCGGTGATCGTCCAATGCACGTTAATGTGCCTACCCTGGATGTTCTGCAGAAGGCGCTCGTATGTGGCTGGAGCACGGCGGACATCATGGTGCTCGGGCAATCCATCAATTGAAACAGCGACAATCAGATTCGTCAGATTCATCCACTCGGAAGGAATCGTGATAATTCCGCTGGTCACAACCATGGCGAAGATGCCGCGCTGTGCCAACGCCGGCAGGATGACACTCAATTCGCGATGGCGAACCATTGGCTCACCGCCTACAAGCGTCACTTGCAAAGGTTTGTGCTGATCGACCAGGGAGAGCACTCCAGTGATGAGATCATCACCCCGTTTATCGCTCAACTCGCGCAGTGTGACATCCCCTCCCAGATGGTCTGCTCCGTAGGCGTAGCAGCCTGGGCATCGCAATGGGCACTCTCGTGTAATCTCAATCGACAGAATAGGCGTATGTCCACGCAAAATCTTACTCCACGATTGGACGATGTTCCTTACTCGCAAGTTGGCTCCTTTGCGCCTGGGTTAATACTTGATTGATTAGACGTGCCAGCGGAATAGAACGATTCTGACTATGTGAGATCGAATCAGTTGGTGATTGCACTGCCATTGCGCGACGGTATTCGATATCCGGGATTCTTGCGGCAGGTGTGGCTGCTATATTGCATCTTGATTGGCGAAGGAATCCGTCCTTAACCGCCCTCCGAATAGAACGGCTGATGACTTCTGCAAATGCGCAGGGCTTTTTATTTGGCCCCTGCAATACTCAGAAAGAGGGCCAAATGAACAGTCTTCTTGAGCTTCCGATTGGCGGCGAAGTTCCGGACATTGTCGCTGCCATCATCGAGATCCCGCTCGAAAGCGTCAATAAATACGAGTACGACAAGACCCTCCATGTCTTCCGCATATGGAAGATATAGGTGCGTTGCGCCCGCTGTGTGCGAACAAGTCGGAGCATCTGGAAGTGCGGAACCTGCCGCCGCTGATTGCTTGAGAGTTCGCACGGCGAGGTGAAAAGAACGTAACTTCAGGCCTCCAATTTGGAGGCAGTCCTGTCGTTGCTTGTCGAGTGGAGTGGTGGGAATCCAGGCGTCATCCTGCACATGCTGAAAATGGCCCAACTTTCGCAATACAGGGCGGACGACCAGATCAAGTCTCACATCCTCTACGTGGGCTTTCGCATGGGCCGCAGATAGAGTATCTGCGGGCTGAGTAGTTGACTTGCAGCTTGAACTGGACTGTGGACGGATCAACCGCGCTTCGGAGTCAAGGGTGCTGCGGCAACTGTGTTGTGTCCCAACCGCCGCCAAGCGCCTTGACAAGCAGGACACTGGCCTCGAAGCGCCGCCGCGTGATTTCAATATCGTTGCGCTGGTTTTGCAGGAGGGCGGTCTGCCAGGTGATGACCTGAAGATAGTTGTCGACGCCGCCTTCATAGCGCGTATTGAAAAGATCAAGCGATTGCTGCGCGGATGCCGTGGCGTCGCGTTGCTGGCCGGCTTCGATTTCCAGATTGTGCAGTGCGTTCAGGTTGTCCTCAACCTGTTGGAATGCGGTGAGCGTGGTCTGTCGATAGGCGGCGACGGTGGCGTCATACTGCGCCTGGGCGATGTCGGAGGTGGCGTGGCGGCGGCCGTTATCAAAGAGCGTCTGTGACAGCGTCGGGCCAACAGCGAAGAAACGGCTCGGCCACGAAAACCAGTTGAGCGCGGACGTGCCCATGAAACCAGCCGCAGCCGAAAGCGAGAGCGTGGGATAGTACGCCGCACGGGCAATCCCGATCTGCTCATTGGCAGCGGCCATGCTGCGCTCTTTGGATGCAATGTCGGGGCGGCGCTCCAGCAGTTGCGACGGCAACATGCCGGGGATGGCAGGAAGTTCCGGCGCGGCAACGGTGATGGGAGTGCGCGATAGAGTGAACGCTGCGGGTGGTTGGCCGATCAGCACGGCGATTGCGTGTTCGTACGCGGCTCGCTGAATATCAACGTCCGTGGCCTGTACCTGCGCGGTTTGCAGTTGAGTGCGCGCCTGCGCTACGTCGGAAAGCGGCGAGGCTCCGCCGTTGTAACGGTCCTCGGTGAGTTGCAGGGCGCTCTGGAATGCCTTGACTGTATCGTCCAGCAGCTTGCGCTGGGCATCGGCCGAACGCAGGCCGAAGTAATCGATCGCCAACTCGGCATGAAGCGAAAGCCGCGAGGTCTCAAGGTCGGCTGCGGAGGCCTGCGCCACTTCGCGTGCCTGGGTAACAGTGCGGCGGACGCGCCCCCACAGATCAATCTCGTAGTCGAGGTCGAACGGGAGAACAAAATTCCCTTCCCCGTTGTTGGCTTCGGAGCCATTGAAGTACGGCTCGTTCTTCGAGTCGCGGACCGCGCCAATGCCGGGCCCGGTCGAGATTGTCGGCGCCTCCGATGCGCGGTTGACGCGGATAGCGGCGCGGGCGGCGCGGAAGTTTGCCGCTGCCTCTTGCAACGTCTGGTTGGCCGGATCGATCTGCGCTTCGAGCGTGTTCAACTGCGGGTCGTTGAAGAGCGTCCACCAATCGCCTTTTAGTTGCGCGTCGCTCGGTTGCGCAGGCTTCCAGCCATCCTCCGCCTTGAAGCTCTCAGGCAGCAGTTCTTTGAATGCCGGCGCGGTGGGAGCGGACGGACGCACGTATTCCGGGCCGACACGGCAGCCCGCGAGCATGAGACCAAGCCCCGCCGTGAATGAGAGAACAACCGCGCGCGAAATGCTTTCCCTCGTCATTGCCGGCCTCGCGCGGGTGCTGTCTGCACGTGAACCTGTGCGCCATTGGCAAGCGAGTCGGACGGATCGAGAATGACCTGATCGTCGCTGGTCAGTCCCGAAGTAATCTCAACGGAGTTGCCGAAATCGTGGCCAACCGTTACCGGCGCCAGTTGAACGCGGTCGCCGCGCACAACACCGACGCGAAGACCCTCGGAGCGAAAGAGCAGCGTGTTGGAGGGAAGGGTAACTGTGCGCCCAGCCGCAGGCAGATGAAAATGCACAAACACATAAGCGCCAGGACGCAGCACGCCTTTCGAGTTGTCAACATCCACTTCAACATTGAGTGTGCGCGTGGAGTGGTCGATGGCATTGGCGTTCCGCACGATAACGCCGGGGATTTTCAGATCGGGATTGGAGTCCTGCGTGAGCGTGGCGCTGTCACCATCGTGGATAGCATCGGAGTAGACCTCAGGCACTGCAACATACACGCGCAGCTTCTCGATTGCGGCCAGGTGAAACAACTCGCGGGGATTGTTGGAGCCGGAGCCTGCATCGATCAGATCGCCGATGTCGGTGTTGCGCGCGGTAAGTATGCCGTCAAATGGCGCGATAATGCGCTCGTAGCTTTGTAGCTGTTCAAGCCGCCGCACATTGGCTCTGCTTGCGTCCACAGCGGCCTGCGCGGCAATGTAGTTGCTGCGCGCCTGGTCAGCCTCCTGTTGGGAAACGGCGTGCTTGGCCAACAACGCATCCCAGCGATTGCTGGTAACACCGGCAAGCTGCGCGTTAGCTTGCATACGCTCAAGCTCAGCCTGCGACTGTTGCAGTTGCTGATCGATTTCAGGGGTTTCGATTTCGGCGAGAAGCTGTCCCTTGCGCACGCGGGAGCCAATGTCGAAGTACCACTTTTTCAGGTATCCGTTGGTGCGCGAGTAGATCGGCGTCTCCGTGAATGCCTGCACATTGCCGGGAAGAGACAGGTCATCCGCCTGCGAACCCGCGGCGGGACGCACCACATTGACGGTAAGAATAGCCGCTTCTTCCGTCACGCGAGATAGTCTCTTCTCATTGGCGGAGCGCAGGTAGAGCCCATAGCCGATTGCAATCAGCAGCGCGACCGCGCAGATGGCCACAACCATGCGCCCGCCGCCGGGATTCTCAATAGGAGCCTGCACATGACCAGCATCGGCGTGCGCGGGCACAACATCCGCCGCTGCGGATTCCGGCGTTTGTTCCTGTGCAATCATTGGCTTCTCCGGATCAAGAGTTTCATTCGTGGTGCTCATGCGTGCTCCTCTACCAAGCGTTTCAGTTCCCGCGCGTGCCGGCTTTTCTTCGATCCGTGAATCAGCGCAAAGACGCTGGGCACAAAGAGCAGAGTCGCGATCGTGGCACAGAATAGTCCGCCAATCACTGCGCGGCCCAGCGGGGCATTTTGCTCGCCACCGTCGCCAAGGCCAAGTGCCATGGGCACCATGCCGATAATCATGGCCAGCGCAGTCATAATGACGGGACGAAAGCGCGTGGTGCCGGCCTCTACAGCCGCGCGAATCGCGTTGCTGTGCTCTTCAAGGCGGATCTTCGCAAACGAAACAACCAGGATGCTGTTGGCCGTAGCCACGCCCATGCACATGATGGCGCCCATCAACGCCGGAACACTCAACGTGGTGTGCGTGAGGAACAGGAACAACACGATGCCGGCCAGCGCCGCGGGCAGCGCCGTGATGATGATGAAAGGATCGACCCAGCTCTGGAAGTTGACCACGATTAATAGATAGACCAGCACAATGGAGAAGACCAAGCCGCCGAGCAGGCCGATATAAGAGCTGCGCATCGTTTCAACCTGCCCCTTCAACGTGACAAATGTGCCGCGCGGAAGAGATTTTGTGTTGCCATCGAGAATCTGTGTGATCTGCCGGCTCACGCTGCCCAGGTCGCGGCCCTGCACATCGCCGAATATATCGACCACGCGGCGGATGTTGTAGTGGTTGACGACAGCCATCTCATGGCCGCGCTGCACGTTGGCAAGGTCACTGAGAATTTCAGGATTCGAGGAAGCGGATGCGGCGGGTGCGACGCGCGACGCGCGATTGATGGGGATATTCTGGAGATCCTGCATTGAATCCATCTTGTACTGCGGCGTCTGCGCGACCACGTTGTAGTTCACCATATTCTTCCAGTTAAGAAAGAACATGGGCGTCACCTGGAAGCTGCCGCTGAGCGTGTTCAACACGCTGTTCGCGACATCACGCTCAGCATAGCCGCCCTGCGCGGCCTTGGTGCGGTCAACGTCCACCTGCAACGTGGGATAGTCGAAGGGCTGCTGAATGCGAAGGTCGGTCAGGCCTGGAACCTGGCGCAACCGGGCGAGAATCTTGTCGGCCTGTGCCTTGCTGGCATCCACGTCATTGCCTTCGATCTGTATGTCGATGGGCGCGGGCGAACCAAAGTTGAGAATCTGCGTGGTGATGTCCGCGGGCAGAGTGTAGAAGGTTGCATTTGGGAAAAGGCGTGGCAGGCTGGTGCGCAGCGCCTTCACATAATTAGCAGTCGCATGGTGCTCGGGCTTGAGCGTTACCAGGATGTCACCGTCGCTCACGCCCAGCGTTCCATTGGTCAGGTGCTGCGTATTCAAGGCGCTATACGGCAGACCGATGTTATCGAGGATGTTGTCGATTTCAGCCGGCGGAATCTCCTTGCGCATCTCGCCCTCGACCAGATCGAAAAGCTGCGCTGTCTCTTCAATACGCATACCTGTCGGGCCGCGCACGTGCATGATGAACTGGCCGCTGTCCGTGTCCGGGAAAAAATCCTCGCCGAGAAACGGCAGCAGCGCAAAGACAATCAGGCAAAGCCCAAGGAACGAAGGAATGAAAATACGCCGGCGCAGGACAAGCATCTGCAACAACGAGTGGTAACGAGTGCGAACGCGTTCGAAGACCCGCTCGAAACCTTGTTGAAAGCGCGCAAAGAATCCCTTGGCCACCGCGCCGTGCTCTTTCACGCGCAGCAGATACATGGCCAGCGTAGGCACAAGAGTGCGGCTCAGGACGTAGCTGGCGAGCATGGCGAAAACCACCGCCTCGGCGAGCGGCACAAACAGGTACCGCGCCACGCCGCCCAGGAAGAACATGGGCAGAAACACGATACAGATGCAGAGCGTGGAGACCAGCGCCGGCACTGAAATCTGCGCGGCGCCTTCGAGAATCGCATCGCGCAGTGAGTAGCCGTCTTCAAGAAATCGCTCGATGTTTTCAATGGTTACGGTGGCATCGTCCACCAGGATGCCGACTGCCAGCGCCAGGCCGCCAAGGGTCATGGTGTTGATGGTTTCGCCGATCAGGCCGAGAACGATCACCGAGGTGAGAATCGATAGCGGAATGGAAACCGCGATGATGAGCGTGGACCGCCAACTGCCGAGAAAAACGAGAATCATGATGGCAGTCAGCGCCGCGGCAATGATCGCTTCGCGGACCACGCCTTCAACCGCGGCGCGAACGAAGATGCTCTGGTCGGAGAGCGGCGTCATTTTCAGTTCCGGCGGTACCGTGCTGGCAATGCGCGGCAGAAGCGCGCGCACGCCTTTCACCACGTCCAGAGTCGAGGCGTTGCCGTTCTTCAGAATCGACACGAGCACGCCGCGATGTCCGTCCTGGCGCACGACGTTGGTCTGCACCTGGAAGCCATCGCTGACGCTGGCGACATCGCGCAGATAAATCGTAGTGCCATTGACCTGCTTGAGCGGGATGTTTGCCAGGTCCTCAATGGTGCGCGGAGAGCCGTTGGTGCGCACGTCGTATTCGGACTGGCCAATTTTGATGGTTCCCGACGGAGTCACCACATTTTGCGTAGCCAGCGCATCCAGAATATCGCCGGGCGCGATGCCTTTGGATTGCATCGCGGCCTGATCCATATTGATGCTGACCTGCCGCTGCTTGCCGCCGTAAGGCGAGGGCACAACCGCGCCCGGTACCGTAACGAGCTGCGTGCGGATGTAGTTGGTTGCGTAGTCGTTCAACTGTGCTTCGGACAAGCCATCGCCTGAGATTCCGAGCTGCAGGATAGGAACGCTGGACGCGGAAAAGTTGATGATCTGCGGCGGCAGAATGCCGGGAGGAAGCTGGCGCAACAAAAATTGCGATGCGGCCGTAATCTGCGCGTTAGCTGTATCGAGCGACGCACCGGGCTGCAAAAAAACTTTCACAACGGCCACGCCGTTATATGTGGTGGACTCAATGTGCTGAATGTTGTCGACGAGCGTGGTAAGCGATTTTTCGTACGGCGAGGTCAGGCGGCCCTCAAGCTCTTCCGGGTTGAGCCCCGTATATTGCCAGCCGATCGAAACCACCGGGATGTTGATATTGGGAAAAATATCGGTGGGCGTGCGCAGGATGACCACCGGTGCGGCAAGCAGGATCAGCAACGCGAGAACAATGAATGTATAAGGCCGGTTGAGAGCTACTCTAACGATCCACATGCGTCCTGCCGCCTCATTTCCGCGATTTCCAAAAGAGCTGTCATATCCTGTACTATTACTGATTCGCTACGCGCCTAAATGTAGCGCAGTTCTTTCCGTTGATTTCCATCGGAAAAACCGATAGCTTAACCTCATGGAACTCAGGCACCTGCGCTACTTGGTAGCAGTTGCGGAGCAGGGAAGCTTCAGCGGCGCGGCGCGGACTCTGCATGTTGCGCAGTCCGCAATCAGCGAGCAACTCGCCGACCTGGAGCACGAAATCGGCGTACCGCTGTTCTCGCGCTCGCCCCGGAAGACTGCGTTGACTGTGGCCGGCAAGATATTTCTGGCCGAGGCGCGGCGCACGCTGGAGGATGCAGAGCACGCAGTCCAACTGGCGCAAAGAGCGCACCGCGGCGAGGTGGGAACTTTACGCATCGGCTTCTTCGCAGGCGGAACGGGCATCAACTTTCCCCGTCTCATTCAGACATTTCGAAAGCATTATCCCGATGTGCAGCTCTCGCTGGTGGAGATGACACCGACGCAGCAATGGCCGGCCCTGGTAGAAGGCAGGATCGACGTTGGATTTACGCGCAGGCTCGAACCGGAGTTTCGCTCGGAACTGCAGTCGGTCGTCATGCAGCAGGACCCGATTGTCGCCATCCTGCCCAAGAATCACCCGGTTGTTCCCGGCCCGGTCGACCTGCGCGACCTGGCCCATGAGCGCTTCGTACTTTCCTCGCGCGAGACTTCTCCGGCCGTCTTCGACAAGGTCATCGAACTCTGTTCCGAGGCTGGCTTCTCTCCGTATATCGCCAGCCTCTCCTCGGTGTGGTCCAGCGTTGTGCTGATGGTGCAGGCAGGCGAGGGTATTTCGCTGCTGCCTCTGAACGAGCAGCAGTTTCGGACGCGGGATCTGGCCTTTTGTCCTCTGAAAGCGAAGAGCGCGTTTGTCGAATTCGTGATGGCGTGGTCGCCGCGGCGAGATAACACACTCATCAGCAGCTTTCGGCAATTGGCGCTGATGCACACGGTGAACTCGAATCAGAAGAAGAGATGAGAATGGTGCCGCCGCACAACCAACGCGCAGAAAATTTGGCATTCTGGACCCTTGGCCTTGCTGAGCCTCATTCGATTCATACCCGGCCACGAGGAACCATTGCGCTTCGGCAGGATGCCACCGGGCTGCAGATACAAATGCCTGGCCAAAAGGCTGCGGCAGGCGAGATTGGCATCATGCGTGGCTGTTTGCCTTTGTCCGCCGTCTTGTCGTTTTCAGCTTGGGATGAGTTGCTTCGGAGCACTCAGCCACGGAACGTCGAACCTTGAGGGCTGTCTCCAACACGAGGTGTTTTGCGGGACTCGTGTCGCCCTCGATGCGATCGAGCAGCATCCGCGCAGCAGTTGCGCCAAGCTGATAGCCGGGCTGCGATACAGATGACAACGACGGATTTGTCGTTTCCGCAAGATCGAGATCGTCGAATCCCATGAGAGAAACATCCTCCGGGCAGCGAAGCCCCGCCTCGCGGATGGCGAGCAGCGCCCCAAGCGCAACCATGTCGTTGCCTGCAAAGATCGCGGTCGGCCGGGGAATGTGCCGCAGCAGGATCAATGTTTTGGAGTATCCGCCTTGCTTGTCGAAGGTTGTCTCCTGAATGTACTCCGGCGCAATCGGCAGCCGGGCCTCTCGCAGTGCGCGCTTGAAGCCATCCAGGCGCTCTCGGGCATTCGTCAGGTGAAGAGGGCCGGTGATTGCGGCTAGCTTAGAGTGCCTCATCTGTATCAGAAATCGGGTTGCATTGTAGGCGCCGTCTTCGTTGTTTGCCGTAACGCTGTCCCCGTTCCAGTTCCTGGGAAGGCGGTCAATACACACCACACTTGCGCCAGCGCGCCGGTAAAATGCCGCCTGCACGGTGAGATCGCTGAAGACGGAAGGAATTACGATCAGACCGGCTGGAAGATAGGTGCGAAGCTCGTTGAGATGCGCCAGCTCTTTGGAGTGATCGTTGTCAGTGTTGCAAAGGATGAGCCTATAGCCGTTCGAGAAAGCAATGTCCTCCGCGCCGCGAACGACAGCCGGGAAAAAGGGGTTGGTAATATCGGGAATGATCATTCCGATCATATTGGTTTTATCCCGCCGCAGCCCGCGGGCGAGCTGGCTCGGCTGATAGCCGACGGCCTCAACGGCATCTAGAACCCGCTTCCGCAGATGATCTCTCACGCCCGCGGAGTTGTTGAGCACATGCGAGACGGTGCCAAGAGAGACGCGCGCCATTTTGGCAATTTCTTTCATGTTAGACATGGCGTTTCCACCTCCGCAGGAAGCAATCTGAGTTAACTGGGCTCCCTTCGCGCTCGCGCATAAGACGACTGGTATATCGCCGATTATAAGGTTTCAAATTCCTGCCGCAGTACGGCGTGCCCGTCGAGATCATTGTAGTTCTCAGGCCGCTCCGCTGCCCGCAGACTGCTTTTAGCAAGTCTGGCTTTCCGCAGCGGGACACTTCCAGAGGCAGCGCTGCTGGAACGTCATCATCTGGCAATCTCTCGATCAAGGGCTCGGACATGGAAAATTATCTCGATAAATATATTTTTATCAATGTATTACCGGACACATAACACGACAGGAAACTCGCATTCCGAGCAAAAAGCTCTCACGAATTGTTTCTAGATGACCGCATCAATTTTTCCTCTCCGCATTGAAAATTTCCGCACTGGAGAAACTGCGCGTAACGCGTCACAAAAATCTGCTTGACAATTTTATAGAGTCAGAACTAGTCTTTCTCTGCTCCAATTTGAAAGCTTTCAATCACATCGAATAAACACCTTCCACTTCGAGGTCGGCTATGAATAAACGCACACTGATTCCAATAATTCTTTTGGCAATGCTCCTTGTGACGACAAGCCTGTCAGCGCAGTTTGCGCAGCGTGGTGGCATTGAAGGAACCATATTCGACTCGTCGGGAGCCTTGCTTCCCAATACGCAGGTTACCCTGCTGGACATCGCGCAGAACCAGACTCGCGAGCTATATGCTGATGCCGCCGGGCACTTCGAATTCAGCAATCTTACGGCGGGGCAATATAGACTCACCGCGTCGATCGCAGGATTCGGAACAGCCAATTCGGAAGCTGTAGCGGTGAACCTTGGAGCGATGACACATTATGAGTTCCGTCTCAAGGCCGGTTCGGTACAGCAGACGGTTACGGTTTCAGGCGAGGTCGGCGGATTGGAAACCGATAAGATCAGCATTGACACCAATGTGACCGCGCAACAATTTGAGGATCTTCCGCTCAATGGCCGTAACTTCACCTCGATCGCGGCGCTGGCTCCAGGCGTTTCCACGTACCCACAAGCCAACATCAATCCCGGTGGCACCAACTCCGCCGGTGTGATGTTTGCCACGGGCGGAATGCAATTCAGCGCAGGTGGCTCATTCGAGGGCTCGCGTGACAGCGGCTTTTATGTGAATGGAGTCAACATCAACGACAATTATGAAAGCAGCATCAGTTACGAGCCTTCCGCAGAAGCGCTTGGCACCGGCACCATGCAGGTGGCAGATTTCTCGGCCGCAGTTGGCCATGACATCGCTTCGCTGACAATGCAGACTAAGGGCGGGTCGAGCAAATTCCACGGCGAAGTTTTTGAGTTTATGGAAAATACCGCTCTAAATGCCATCAACCCATGGGCCAACGCAGACGAGCTGATTACCAATACGCCGTCAGTTAAGCCAATCCTGCACCGCAACCAATTTGGCGGGAACCTTGGCGGTCCGGTCTACATTCCAAAACTATTGCCGCAACTGAGAAACAAGTTTTTCTTCTTTGTAAACTACGAAGACACAATCGATCACGGCGGCAACCAACTGATCGCCGCTTCCGTGCCGTCTCTCGCGGAACGCAAAGGCGACTTCAGCGAGTTGCTGCCTCCGAACCAGAATCCGACTCAACTTTATAATCCATTCACCACTATGTATGGCGACGATGGCACGAGCTCGCGTCAGCCCGTCCCTGGCAATCGCCTTGACCTTGCAACCAAACCAGATGGATCTCCCTTGATCTCCCCCAACGCGGCAAACATTCTTAACACGCTCTGGCCCGCCCCGAATGTCGCAAACGTGCCCAGCAACGAAGTTAATTACGTCACCTATCTGAAGTCTGATTTCTCCAACTACCACATTGACACCCGCTTCGATGCCAAAATCACCGACTCGGATTCCATGTTTGTTACATGGTCCAAATCAAACGGGCATTCAACTCTCTCGGGAGGTCTTGAGCCGACCGAGTTATATAACTTCCCAATTGCCGCCCAGTCCTATCTCGTCACGGTCAATTATGTGCATATCTTTACTCCGAACCTGACGAATGAGTTCATCTTTGGGTTCGGAGACAGCGCGACGGTCACGATGTCACAATCGCAGCTTGCCTGGACCAACAGCAATAGCAACCCGCTGAATACGCTCTTTCAGAACACTGGCGACGGAATCACCAAAGGAATATTTTCCATCGGTACGGATTATGCGGCGCCAGGCGATGGAGAGGTTTTTCGCGCGGAGAATGAATCCTACCAGGTCTCCGACAACCTGACGTGGATTCATGGCCGGCACACCCTCACAGCAGGCTTGAATTTCTTCCGCAAGAGCGAGCTTGACTGGGATATCGCACGTGATGTCTACTTTGGCGGCTTCAGCGCGAGCGGCGGCGACCTGGGCTATGTTGGTGGCGATACCATGGCAGATTTGATGATGGGGCTTCCGAACGACATGTGGGTTCGTTACGCTATTAGTGGCGGCAATGCCACAGCGCCGGACTATAACATTGTCTTTCCCTCCTGGGGCATGTACGGAAACGATAGGTTCCGTGTGACCCCGAAGTTAACCATTGCCGCCGGTCTTCGCTATGAGTTAAGCATCCCGGATTACACACCGGATACGGCTGCCGGTCCATGCTGTGCAATCTACACCCCAACCTCTGATGGTGGAGTGTTGAGGTATCCGGGTATTGCGAATGGATTGCCGAATCATTACCTGAAAGCTCCTAAGCTGGATTTCGCACCGCGTATCAGCATCGCGTACAGCTTTACTCCGCGAACGTTGCTGCGGGCAGGCTACGGCATCTTCTACGACACAGGCGCGAGCCAGATCTCCAGTAACTTAAACAACGCCATCTATGGAACGTCCGCAACCGTGAACTACAATCTCAATAACATAACTCTCGGAGCTCCTCCAGACACTCCTGTGCTTGGCTTGTCGGATATATTTCCTGCCCCGCAGAGTATTATGCTCGGCTCCTTTCCTGTTTCAACCGGCAAGGGAGAGGGCTATGAAGGAGACGGGCAGTATTCAACTGTCACGTATTACGACCAGAAATCCGTTCCGCTTCCTTACTATCAGCGCATGTTGCTTGATGTTCAGCAGCAGGTTGGCGGGCACGATGTCTTCACCTTATCGTATGCGGGAGTCCAGGGCCGCAAAGGGCAAAACGTGGAAAATCTCAACCTGCCTTCCTACCAGACTGGATGGATATACGGCGGCGGCGGCGGTGACCCTACCTTCAACGCTGCACGGCCCAATTCCGCGGGCAGGTTTGGCGACATCTATGTCATCCGGCCACGCCTGAACTCCTTCTACAATGCCTTGATCGTGCAGTACAGGCACGACTTCACGAAAGGCTACCAGATTACCAGTAACTACACGTTGGGCAAGACCGTATCCGACTATCCCTGGACCAACACTCTTGGGATCAACGGATCTGGCGGCGGTGGCGGTAATCCTGGCTTTCAATATCCCAACCTATACAATCGCGGAGAATCAAATCAGTCACATCGGCATCGGTTTGTCTTCAGCGGTATCTGGTCTCCGGAATATGGCAAGCAATGGCCCGCATGGATGAAAGAACCCCTGACCGGGTGGCGCCTGAGTGGAATCTTCACGCTGGAATCCGGTGACGCGCTCACCGTATCCAACGGCGGTACCGGCGCTCCATGCCCGGTCGCAGACACCGGTACTACAACGTGCCCATCCGGATATGGCTCCAGCGCACAGGATGGAGACAGCTTTGACGAACTCAACGTCAGCGGCAATCCCAACATCTCTCACGGCAAGAAAACATTCTTCCGGCAGTTCGACACATCAAAATTCTCTGTTCCGGCAATGGACGTTCGTGGAAACTCTGGCCTTGGTACAGTGAGAGGTCCGGGGCAAAACAATGTCGATCTCTCACTCAGCAAGACATTTCATCTGTATGAGAATTTGCATATTGAATTTCGCGCAGATGCCTTCAATGCTTTGAATCATTCCCAATGGACCGGTGTTAACACAACCTATCCGAGCGGCAGTGACCAGTACCCATTTGGACAGGTCAACGCCGCGCGGGAGGCACGCATAGGTCAAGTTGCAGCAAAGGTAGTCTTCTAAGACCTTCATTGAGAGTTGTCTTGAACGCTTGCATGAGTGGTTGGTTTTACGCGACATAGCACTAAGCTTTACAGATCGGTCGCAGCATTGGATCGCATCTCGTAAAGGAGTTACAAGACGCACTTGGATTTCTAAGAGCGCAAAGACCTGAAGGCGCGCAGGTCCGCTGTTCCAGTTTGACTCGCCTGGGAGATTACTCATGTACCAGCCGGAAGCGTATGGGGTTGCGCTTTCGTTCATGATCCTCAGCATGCTGTGCTGGGGCTCATGGGCGAATACGCTAAAGCTGTGCCCAGGGTTCAGGTTTCAGTTGTTCTATTGGGATTATGTCATTGGATTGATTGTGGGGGCCCTGGCCTGGGGTCTCACCCTGGGAAGCCTTGGCAGCACGGGCAGTGCCTTTTACAGTGACCTTGTACATGCCAGCACTGCTTCAATTCTTCTCGCCATTGCCGGAGGAGCCATCTTCAATGCCGCCAACCTGCTTCTTGTCGCGGCAATCGATATTGCGGGACTGGCCGTTGCGTTCCCGATCGGCATTGGTCTGGCGCTTGTCATCGGCGCAGTCGGCAATTATCTGATCTCGCCCAAAGGGAATCCATTCCTGCTGTTTGGCGGAATCGCCATGGTTCTGGCCGCGATTCTGCTGGATGCAATTGCATATCGACTTCGTGAGGCCAGGCGCTCAGCGATGAGTGGACGAGGCATCGTCCTGAGTCTCGTGGCCGGCATCTTGATGGGCTGCTTCTATCCATTTGTTTCCAAGGCCTTCTCGGTCCCGCACGCACCGGGTCCATACGCAATGGTGTTGTATTTTGTCATTGGCGTAGCCGCCTGTTCGTTTCCATTGAATTACCTGCTGATGCGCATGCCTCTTGAGAAACGTGAGCCGACGTCCATGCGTTTCTATTGGAAAGCTCAAACGCGCTGGCACTTTTGGGGTATAGTCGGCGGCATGATCTGGTGCACGGGAGCAGTTATGAACTTCGTAGCATCGCAGGTGCACATCGTAGGTCCCGCTGTCTCCTATTCGATCGGACAAGGGGCTACGATGATCTCCGCGGGCTGGGGAGTTTTTATCTGGCGGGAGTTTGCTGCGGCGCCACCTCGATCGAAAACATGTTTGGTATGGATGTTTGTCCTCTTCTTATTCGGCCTGTCGGCAATTGCCGTCAGCCCACTTTTTTGTGAGGAATCAATCTCTTTCATGCACATTCATACACTCAAGGAGAATCATCTTGACCGGTAGAAAGCCAATTGTTGTTGTCGGCAGCATCAATACTGATCTGGTTGCGGTCGCAACGCGACTGCCCTCCGCGGGCGAAACCGTAATTGGCACCGATTTTCAGATTCATCCCGGAGGCAAGGGCGCCAACCAGGCTGTCGCCATTTCGCGGCTAGGCTATCCTGTGCGATTAATTGGGCGCATAGGCAGCGACACATTTGGAGCGCAGCTTAGAACCCATCTCGAAAGTTCCGGCGTAGACATTGCCGGCGTTGCCACGAGTGAGGGCAATTCCGGGATTGCGACAATTGTTGTTTCCCAGCAGGGCGAGAATAGTATTGTCGTCACGCCAGGCGCAAATTCAAAAGTCGCGCCACACGATCTGGACACCAATATCGAGATAATTCGTCAGGCCGGAATTGTTCTCGCACAGCTTGAGATTCCCATCGAGACAGTCGAATACCTGTCCTTGATCTGCTCACGAGCGAATGTTTCGTTGATCCTCGATCCTGCTCCCGCAACAGAGCTTCCATCTGAGGTTTTCAAACGCGCCGCGTGGTTCACTCCCAACCAGGTAGAGGCAGCCTTCTACTCAAAAAGTAAATATGCGAGCGATATTGGCATTGAGTCCGTTCAAGAACTGGCAAAGCAAATTTTAAGCAAAGGAAATTCCGACGTTATCTTGAAGATGGGCGCGCATGGGGCTTATCTTGCAAGGCAGAACGGCGAGGAATGTTTTGTTCCAGCGCCTCGCGTGCAAGCAGTGGATACAACCGCGGCCGGAGATGTATTCAACGGCGCATTTGCTGTGGGGCTCATGCTGGGCAAAGATCCGCGCGAGAGCGCTCAGTTTGCAACCGCCGCAGCGGCAATCTCGGTAACGCGCGCCGGTGCGCAACCTTCGATGCCCGACGCCTCCGAGGTGGAATCTTTACTGGCAAACAACCTCAATCTGGTCACAAGCCGACAATAACTGAAACGCGCTACACCAACAATCTACTGGTGCAAAACATCGGGCAGACCAGTAAACAAGAAACACTCTTCATGCATTTCCCGATTCATCTTTATGTGTCGAGCTCGCTTGCAGCAGCAGGCCGGTAGTTTGCGCGATGTCCCATCCCATCAGGACCTAACTCCCTGCAAAGCGGATTCCAATGATCCTGCCGCCTTCAATTCACATCCTTCACGCAGCGAAATCCAATCGCTCCCGATCGATCGTAGGACGGAGCCATCAGCAATAACTTGCCGTGCTGATTATTCTTGTAAGCCTGTGGAAAGTACCAGATCGATCCTACGGGCGCATAATGGCTCCCTCCTCGTACAATCGCCGCTCGCGTATGCTCGTCGACGTATTCATCTGTCCATTGCCAGACATTTCCCACCATGTCCATTACTCCAAATGGACTGGCGCCATTCGGGTGTGCGTTCCCATCGCTTGGCGGGAGCATGACACGCCCTCGATCGGCAATGGGCGCAGGCGCATCTTTGGGGTCAGCGCCCTGGTTACAGGCAGAGGTCTTGCCGGAGACCGACGAGGATCGAGAGGCTTCCGCGGCGGGAGTCTGCGATGCGCTTGCCGCACGAGGCGCCAACGGGAACCAATCACAATTTCCCCACGGGTAGAGCCGATTGTCGCTACCCTGCGCCGCATACTGCCACTCCCATTCGTGAGGAAGCCGCTTTCCTGCCCACTTTGCATACGCCCTGGCATCTTCCAGCGAGACCCAGGTTACCGGCTTGTTGGCCCATCCCTCCGGATAGGTTCCGTTCTTCCAATCTTTCAAAAAATTCAAGTTATCCGCGGGACGATAATGAAACTCGTCCAAAAACTTCTTGAACTCCGCATTCGTAACCGAATACTTATCGATATAAAACGGCTTGATATGCATTTGCCGCTCATGGAATCGGCGCGGCGTATCTTCCCAGGGATACTGCACGTCCACACCGACATCATCCGATCCTTCAATTTCAATTCCTTCAACCTGGAACAGAAAGTTAGCGGCATCGATATGAATCATGCCTTCCGGCGTGACGCTGGATGGCTCCGTCGGCGGAATCTCAACCAGGCTCTGTGTCATCGGTTTCCACTCATGCGAATAACTTGCAAGCGGCTTTTCAGTCATCGCGTGCATTTTTGCCATCAGTTCCTGTATGTGGGCGTCGGGCGTGTCGGGAGTCGCCAGTACAGCGCCATAACTGTGAGCCTCTATCGCAAACTCGAGTACAGCTTTATCTCCTTCCACAATCTCATTCAACTCGACACCATGATAGAGATCGAAATAACGCGTTCCATTCTGATATGGAACCGTCATCTGACGCCCAACCACATCAAACTCGTTTCTGTTCACAATGGTCCACAGTGTCTGCCTGCCATTCGGCCAGCGGCTCGCGAAGACGCCAAAGCTGTGCATCGGATACAGCGGCTCCCAACCCGGGCTGATGAGAAATGGCGCAACAGCGCGCTCGATGGTTGCCACACGCCGCGTCGCCTCTCCATCGCGGGGAGTCACGCCGTTCCAGATGCCCCATACATTTTCCCAACTCTCCCAGCCTTCGCCGTTGAAGAATGCAAACTGCAGATCATTCGTTTTATCGCGATTCCAGCGCCCCTGAATGTTGACTTGGTGCCGCGGATCAAGCCAGCGATATTTATCTACGGTTGGCACAAACTGAAACTGATATTGCCCCCAGGTCAGCACATTCCAGGCAAGGCCTTCATCATGCGGGCCGCCCTCCGGCTCAAACGCCAGCGGGTGATTGATTTTTTCCGCAGCGATGGAAAACGCAAGCGGAACTCCGTCCTGCGTGTCTCCATTGATGCCGTCGGCATCGATCTCCTTCATCAGCGCGGCAATTGCATCCGGCCAGGGAACTTCGGGATCGCGCGTTCCCTGATCCCACATCATCATCGGGAACAAGACCCTCACGCCGCGCCGGTGAAAATCGGCAACCATCCCGCGGACGCCCTCGACTCCGCCCGGCAGCGAGCGAACCATGTCCAGTTGGTTGCGATCGTCGATACCCATGTTTGGGTACGTGGACCATACAAGTACGGCATCAATGCCGCCATAGCGATTGTCCAGGTCATCCAGATAATGGTCGACTGTATATTTGCCCAGAACAGGATTGTAAAAATAGCGGTCGTGCACCATCATCTGCGGCTGTATGAAACTTGATTGTGCCCACTTCAGCGCTGGCAATTCGTAGCGCGTCGGATCGTATCCGGTTCTGATTCGCCGTTCGTTGCGCCAATGCGTTATATCCGTCAGCCAATCCTGGTGGCTCTGTGGTGTGCAGGACACATGGCCCAGCCACACGCCAGCGGTTGATAAGCATTCCGGGGAAGGAACTTGCTGACCCCTGGGCGCAAATGCACTATCTTGTGCCGCGAGCGACAGTGTTAACCATACTGCCAGAACTGTGCAGGGCACGGATGCCTTAATGAAGCTAGCTATTGTGTTCATCGCGACCTTTTTCAAGTCATACCTGTTGATTTTCATCGAAGGTTTCTGATCCTGTTCTCGGCTGCAATTGGAGAAGATAAGCAGACTCACAGCCACGACGCGCCGGAGTAGCCGGCTTTCCTCGACAACCCCTTCGAACGATGTGTAGGAAGGTTCCTAAAGAAGACAGTTTGAAACCTTTCAAAAATAGTGAATAAAATATACTTACACTGAACTTGATTTGTCAAAAGACTTTTTGCAGGGTATTTCGGTCATTCAAGCAAGCGTTTCATGCCGGCATCAAATGCTGTCGCGATACATCGAGTCATTGCGCGCGCAGAGCGCCGCTCAGCCTCAGCCCAGCCGCTAACTTGAAGTCCCGCTGTGGCGACGATTCCGTGTTCGAGCAACGCGCGTTTGGAAACACTCATTCACGGTCCCACGATTGCGCATCTTTCGAGTCATGCCAAAGCAGGAGCCAAGTTGTGAACTGGAATCTTGACGGAGCGGCAAGGCATGATCGGGCTCGAACCGATGACCTCTTCCATGCCTCGGCGCAGCCAACCCATACGGTATTGATAGTAAATAGTTTATGACCGGTAAAGCCAGCGCTTATTGACACCAAACTAACGCTAAAGATGCATTTTATACACACTCAAAAAATGCATTATTGCCATCATTGATGGCATTGGGCTGATGGCTATTGGGTACAACGCTCTCCGACGTTCCATC
>JAATFM010000143.1 GCA_015655195.1 Terriglobales bacterium | reverse complement strand
TATTCGTTCAGATCCGACGCAACACACAAAATCTACCGCGTAATCGTGTTCAGCATAAGGTAGTGGATATGTATGTGTTTCATTCTATTTAGCAAATCGCAACACTTTGAAAACTTTTTATATGTCCGATAACAGATATTCTGTAAACAAAAACAATCGACAGCTTATTCCTTGCTTCGCGAAGCGCATACATGGTGTACTCGTGCCCGGCAGACATTCGCGCCACCACCAAAGCGCTGAACGGCGTAAAAGCCGCATCATGACCTCTGCTCACGCTCACGCCAGAAACACTCAGTTTCAGCTACATTTTGTAGCGGCCCAGATCCTCGTCGTTCAGACCTTCGAGCCAACCGCGAAACTGGTCGCCGGAGACGCCTTCGCCGGGGCCGGTGGGATTGAGGCGGGCTGCGTGCATTACGCTTTCGTTCACGTAGATCGGGCAATCGTAGCGCAGCGCCAGGGCAATCGCATCCGAGGGGCGTGCATCGATCATTACCTGCTCGCCATTCTGCGTCAGGCACAGCGCGGCGAAGAAGGTGTTTTCCTTAATATCTGTAATTACCACGCGGTGCAACTCAGCATTCAAGTTCCGAATGATATTTCTGAGCAAATCGTGTGTCATGGGGCGTGGGGCGACGGATTTGTCGATCTCGTTAAAGATGGCGTTGAACTCGAAGATGCCGACCCAGATCGGCATAACCGAATCCGAGCGCACATCCTTGAGGACCACGATCGGCATATTGGTAGCCGGGTCCATCATCAGGCCGCGGATTTTGACTTCGAGGTCCATCGAAAAACAGCTCCCAGCCATTCGCTTTCAGCTCGTTCCAGTTCTTCCCTACTCTACACCCAATGCTGACTTGCGGCATCTCGCAAAAATTGCATCGCGCTTCAAAACATTTGGACTGCTTCGCCCACGAGGCTGTTGGGATGTGTGGCTGTGATTTTGACCTGCATATACGTGCCGGGCGCTGGAGCAATGGGCAGCGTGGTGGTGAAGTTCACAGATTTGTTCTGGCTGCTGCGGCCCGTAACCTGGCCACGTGCCGGATTCTGGCCCTCCACCATCACCTCAAGAGTTTCCCCTAAGTGATTGGAATAATTAACTCTTTGGATTTCACGCTGTCGCTCAAGCAATACCTGAAGCCGCTGCGCTTTTTCCGCCTCAGAGATGGAATCGATCATTACCAGGGCCGGCGTGTTGGGCCGGGGCGAGTATTTGAATCCGAAGACGCAGTCGTATTGAACCTCGGCCAGCAGGTCCATTGTCTCGATGAAATCGTCGGCTGTTTCGCCGGGAAAGCCCACAATAATATCCGTCGAGAGCGAAATTTTGCGCTTCGCTGCCTTAATCCACGAAATGCGCTCCAGATACCAGTCGCGGGTGTACTCGCGGGCCATTGCCTTGAGTACACGCGACGAGCCGGACTGGACCGGCAAGTGTACGTGGTCGCATAGCGTGGGGACGGCATCAATGGCGGCGACGATGTCGCGGGTAAAGTCGCGGGGATGGCTGGTGGTAAAGCGCACGCGGCGGATGCCGGGAATCTGGCCGACGGCGGCGAGCAGATCGGCGAAGGACAACTTCCCTTCTGGGTCGCGGTAGCTGTTCACGTTCTGGCCCAGAAGCTGAATTTCGGTGTAGCCGAGGCCGGCGATGCGTTTTGCCTCTTCCAGAACGGAGGTCGAAGTCCGGCTGCGCTCCTTGCCGCGGGTGTACGGTACCACGCAGTAGGCGCAGAATTTGTCGCAGCCCTCAATGATGGTGATGTAGCCGCGATAAGGATTCTGGCGGGCGGTAAACTCGGTTTCGAAAGTCTCGTCGGTCTGGCGGTCGTCGAGGCCGGTGATGCGGGTCTCGCCGGCTTCGAGGCGCTGGAGCATCTCGGGGAGCTTGCGGTAGGAGGCGGAGCCGGAGACGAGCGAGACGTAGGGCGCGCGCTCGAAGATCTTTTCGCCCTCCTGCTGGGCCACGCAGCCGAGGACGCCGAAGCGCTTGCCGGCCTTGTGCAGTTTTTTATAGTCGTTAAGGCGGTTGAAGACCTTCTGCTCGGCCTTGTCGCGGATGGAACAGGTGTTGTAGAGAATCAGCCCGGCCTCGGCTTCGGAGTCCACCTGTCGGTAGCCCTCGCGCTGAAGCGTGCCGATGACTTTTTCCGAGTCATGGGCGTTCATCTGGCAGCCGAAGGTCTCAAGGTAGAAGGTTTTTTCGGG
>JAATFM010000221.1 GCA_015655195.1 Terriglobales bacterium | reverse complement strand
CAGTCCGTCTGGCGCAACCGCGATTACATCTATACAGCCATCGGCATCGTCGGCACCACGATTGCGCCGTGGATGCAGTTCTATCTACAATCCTCGGTCGTCGAAAAAGGTATCCGCGTAAAGGATTACGGCGCCTCGCGGCTCGACGTGATCGTGGGCAGCTTCTTCACCGATTTCGTCGCCTGGTTCATCATCGTGGCCTGCGCCGCCACGCTCTACTTTCACGGCATGGGCGCGATCCAGGTGGCCTCGGACGCCGCCGAAGCCATGCGCCCGGTAGCTGGCGAGTACGCCTTCGTACTCTTCGCCTTCGGCCTCTTCAACGCCTCGCTCTTCGCCGCATCCATCCTGCCGATCTCGACAGCCTACACGGTCTGCGAGGGCCTCGGTATCGAGTCCGGCGTAAGCAAAAGCTTCCGCCAGGCGCCGGTCTTCTACTGGCTCTACACGCTGCTCGTTGCCGGCGGCGCGGTGACCGTGCTGCTGCTGCCCGACTCACAGCTCATCAAATTCGCCGTGCTCTCGCAGGTGCTCAACGGTATCCTGCTGCCCGTTGTCATCATCCTGATGCTCCTGCTCATCAACCGCAAAGACCTGATGGGCGAGTACAAAAACTCGCGCCTCTGGAATTGGATTGCGTGGGGAACTAGCATCATCGTCATCGGCATGACGCTGGTAATGCTGTGGGGAATGATTCCGGGACACTGAGCAAAACCAGCTGACGCGGGCTGTGTATTTCCCACTACGGACGGGCACCCCACATCCCTATTGTTGGGATGTGGGATATCACAAAAGCCCCGTGCCCCATCCATGCGCCTTTTTTCTGGCGCATGGGTGGGATAGCACAAAAGATGGCTCTACAGTAACTTCCCCTGCGCCAGATCGCGCACCAGCCCCCGGTCCGCGGGCAGAAAATCATAATTCGGCAAATCTTCCAGCCGCGCCCAGAGAATCTGCGCGAAGATGCGGTTTTCAATCTCGCCGGAAAACTCGCGGACGATGAAGAATTGCAGATCCACGGCACCGCCGTTGCGGTAGTTGTGGCGGATATGGATGACGAGCGGCCCGACAGTCGCGCAGATACCGAGTTCCTCGTCGAGCTCGCGGGCCAGGGCCTGCTCGGCGCTCTCACCCGGCTCGATCTTGCCGCCGGGAAACTCCCATTGCAGCGCCATCGGCTGGTCGGGCCGGCGCTGACCGATAAGAATCTCGTTTCCACGAAGGATCAGCGCGGCGGCCACAAAGCGAAGGGCCGGGCCGGATGAACGTGCGTTGGAGGAATCGTGCTGAGCGTTCTCCACGCCACCAGTGTATCCGCACCACCGTGGCGAAGGGCAGCCGCAAACGGCGGTGGGAAGCAAGTTAAGCACTCTTCCTGCCCGACGCAACTGCAGCGAGAGCAGTTATTTGCCGGCGAGCGTCACAAAATCGCGCTCGACAGAACCCGGCAGAAAGTAGCCCCAGCCGCGTGCGGCCAGTACTTCGAGCAGCTCCGCCGAGGGGTTCACCGGGAAAGGATGGACGGCCATTTCCAACATGGCGAGATCATGAATCGAATTGCCGAAGACCGCATCTGGCCGCACCACGCCGGCGCGGCGCAGTGACGTGGCCTTTCCCTCGTCGGTCGGCACGTCGATCAGTTCGCTCGACAGCACGCCATCAACAATGGCGAGTTCTGCGGCCAGCACGCGGCTCTCCGGAATGCCGAATTCGCGCACGCCCTCCGCCACAACCCACTTGTTGGTGGAGCTGACAGCCCAAAGCTCCGCGCCGCTCTCGCGCAGACCGTGCATGAGCCGCGCCATCTCCGGAAAGACCGACGGTCGCACGAACTCGCGGACGTACTCAGCCGCCGCGCGGCGCAGTTCTTCTTCGCGCAACCCGGTATAAATCTGCACCATCTCGCCGCAGATGTCGCGCTCGTTCACATCGCCTGCGCGATAAGCACGGTGGCGCGTATCGATCCAGTCGCTCGTGGAGCGCGAAACCAGCCCCTGCTCAATCGACCACTCCATGAAGCCCATGCCGGAATCAATCTTCCACAGCGTTCCATCGCAATCGAAAACCGCCACGGCAGGCTTCACGCCTTGAATCTTCTCTTCCAGTTCGCCGGCGCTCCAGCGCTCAGCTTCCAACTGTGTTTCCATTCGGCTCGCTTTACCCTGTCTGAAAGTTTGTCTCGATTCTATTTTCCGTGAAACCGGCGCATTTTGCACGTTAAGGTTCGTTGACGCGGGTTCCAGCGAACCTGCTGACTCGCTGGCGCGCGGTGCGCTAACCCGCTATCTCTCACAAAAAGCTCTTGTTTCGTCGCCATAGTGGCAGTTTTGATTCCGTAATCAGGCTGGTTCGCAAAAGGGCGTATCCGGCGCACGCCGCCTTCGCCACGCGGATAATCGACCTAATGAACCCGCAGGCCAACTCCGCGTTGCTGAAGGATTACCACGCCTACCTGCGCGTGGAAAAAGGCCTGCGCCCGCTCACCTGCGAGGCATACCTCGGCGATCTGCGGACCTACGCGGAGTTCCTCGAAACCCGCCACGGCGTCTTTCTCTCCGCCACGCAGGAAGATGTGGCCGCCTTTCTCGAACACCTGCGCGGGCACGGTAACGGCATGGATTCGCGCTCCGTGGCGCGCAAGCTGAGCTGCCTGCGCGGCCTTTACAAGTGGCTGCTGCTCGACCGGCGCATCGACCACGACCCGACCACGAATATCGAATCGCCGAAAAGCTGGAAGGTGCTGCCCAAATCGCTCGCCGAGCCGGAGGTGGCCGAGATGCTGGAACGCGCCGCGCTGGCCGCCAACCACCCGCAGGCCCGCGCCACGGCGCTGCGCGACTACGCGATGCTGGAACTGCTTTACGGCGGCGGCCTGCGCGTCTCGGAGGTCACAACGCTTTCCGTGAGCGATCTCGCGCTCGACCACGGCCGCGTGCTGGTGCGCGGCAAGGGCGACAAGGAGCGTATCGTGCCGCTGGGCCGCGCCGCCATCGAGTCGCTCGAAATCTATCTCGCCGAAGGCCGCCCGCACTTGGCGCGCATCGGGACTTCACGACGGGGCAGCGACGCGGTAGGCACAGGCCCCGCGAGTACGGCGCGGCTCTTTCTCTCGCTGCGCGGAATGCCGCTCACGCGCCAGTGGGTCTGGCATCTAGTGAAGCAGGCCAACCACGACGCCAGCCCGCACATGCTGCGTCACAGTTGCGCCACGCACATGGTGGAACATGGCGCCGACCTGCGCAGCGTACAGCTTCTGCTGGGCCACGCGGATATTTCCACTACGCAGGTTTACACGCACCTGGCGCTGGGCCGGCTCAAGGAAGTGCACCGGCTGCACCATCCCCGCGCCAAGCGGTCGAGCGGCGAGGCGAATCCCGCGGCGGCAACCGAACTGCTTGAGGAAAGCGCATGAGAGCAACAGGTAGGCCGGGGCTTTAGCCCAGCAATCAGCCGGCGACACAGATATGGGGCTTTAGCCCCTGAGGTATGCTTTTGCAAGCTGCTGCCCATGAAACTCTATCTCGATCGGGCCTGAGCTTTCTCGTCTCGGATTACCTCCACATGCTGGCCAACGAGCGCGGCTCCTCCGCACACACGCTACGGGCCTACGAACGCGAGCTTACCGGCTTCGTGGCCTACATGGCAGAGGTTCTCGGCGAGGACTGCGCGCCCAGCCGCATCGAACACACGCACAT
>JAATFM010000097.1 GCA_015655195.1 Terriglobales bacterium | reverse complement strand
TAAGTAATCACGCCGGGGTTGTCGAGAATGTTTTCCCGATAGAAGCCGAAGGAAATCTCCGAAAGCTCGTCGAGCGCGGCCTCCCACTCCGGCTTGAGAATGCCGGTAAAGTGGCCTTTGGGATCGCGCGCGTTGGGGCGGGCCAGCGCGTCGAGCGAGGCGGCAATCATGAGTTCGAGATTGCGCTCGGCCAGCACCTCGTCGGCATATTTGAAGTTGAGAACCTCACCCTGCTCAGTGATGCGGATCTGGCCCTCGAAGGAGTCCATGGGCTGCGCGAAGATGGCGCGGTGCGTGGGTCCGCCGCCGCGTCCCACGGTGCCGCCGCGACCGTGAAAGAGGCGCAGCTTCACGCCGCACTCGCGGGCGACGACGTGCAGGTCGCGGTGGGCGCGGAAGATCTCCCATGTGCTGGTCAGCATTCCGCCGTCCTTGTTCGAGTCGGAATAACCGAGCATGACTTCCTGCCAGTTGTCCCATGTGGCGAGAAGCTTGCGGTAGTCGGGGCGCGACCAGAGCTCGCGGCAGATGGCGGGCGCCTGGCGCAGGTCTTCGACGGACTCAAAGAGCGGCACGGGCATGAGGCCGGGATCTGTTTTAGAACCTTCAACCCGCACTCCACCGATGCGCGCGAGGCGAACGACGGAGAGCACGTCTTCCACCGAGGATGCGCCGCTGATGACGTATTGGCGAATGCCCTCCGGCGAGCAGCCCTGCTTGGCCTCGGCGACGACGCGGAAGGTTTCAAGCACTGAGGCCGCCTCAGCCGAAAGCGGCGCGGGGAGCGTGGGCGCGATGGCGTCGGCGCTGGCTTCCCGGAGCGCCCGCGCGTGGATGTGAGCGTGCTGGCGAATGTCGAGCGTGTGGAGGTGCAGCCCGAAGGTACGGACCTGGAGGATGAGCGGATCGACAAGCGAGCGGGCAATGCGGAGACCGCGGTTGGAGGCAAGCGAGGCACGGAGGGCTTCGAGATCGACGAGCAGATCGGAGGCCGAGCAGTAAGGCGGCAGGGACTGTGCGAGAGCCTCGTGCCCCTGCACCGTATTTCCAGTCGCGGCAGCGCCGTTAACCGCGGATAGCGGACCGCCGGAAGCGAACTCCCCAGCCGTGGACTCCAAAGTCCGGCGCACGCGGGCCTTAACGCAGAGCAGGAAGCGGCGGTAGTACTCGAACTCGAACTGTTCGCCAAAGACCTGTTCCTGCGGTACGCGCAACTGCGCCATGTAGTCGTCGAGGCGGCGGCGCAGCTCTTTGCTGATGGGAATCTGCTGCACGCTCGATGAGAGCAGATCGATGATGCGTTCGAGGCGGCGGCGGTAAAAGGCCAGCAGATGGGCGCGCGCCAGGCGGATGGAATCGCGCGTGACCTGGGGCGTGACAAAGGGATTGCCGTCGCGGTCGCCGCCGATCCACGAGTCGAAGCGCAGCACCTGCGGCAACGCGTGCGGCTCGATTTCGAGGCCGTAGACCGAGCGCAGAGCTTCGGCGATTTCCTCGTAGAGCGCGGGCAGCGTGGCGAAGATGGAGACGTCGTAGTAGTCGAGGCCCATCTTGATCTCGTCGTAGACGGTGGGCCGGTGCGAGCGGACTTCATCGGTCTGCCAGAGGCTGGTAATCTCGGCGCGGATCGAATCTTCGAGGCGCGCCAGCTCCTGCGGCGGCACGGGGATGCGGTCGAGCGCGGCAAGAAACTCTCCGATGCGCCGGCGCTTGAACATGACGGAGCGGCGCGCGACTTCCGTAGGATGCGCCGTGAAGACCGGCACGATCAGTACGCGCTGGAGCCATGCAAGGGCTTCCTCCGCGCCGATGCCGACTCGCTGCATGGCCGCGAGTGTACCGGCCAGCGAGCCGCGTTGCGCGGCGGCCTCGCCCGTGAATTGCAGCGCCAGGCGGCGGCGCTTGCGGTGGTTGGTCTCGGCCAGGTTGATGAGCTCGAAGTAGAAGGCGAAAGCGCGGGTGAGCAGAACGGCGCGATCGAGAGGAAGCGAGTGAACGAGCTTGAGGGCTTTCTCGCCAAGCCGGGCAACTTCCTTCTCACTGCCGCGGGCTTCGGCGTCGCGGCGCTTGATGGTGCCCTGGCGCAGGGCTTCGACATGATTGAAAAGCTCATCGCCGGCCTGCTCGCGGAGAACTTCTCCAAGCAGAATGCCGAGCGAGCGGACATCGCGGCGCAGCGGTGCAGCCTTCTTGTTACCGGAGCGGGCTTCCAGTTCGGCCAGCCGCTCGGACCAGCTCGCAGGACTCCACAAAAGTGTCATCGTACCTTGATTATGCACGACGGCCGTGCGTCAGGACTTGCGACGTGGGACGAGAATCTCAAGTCTTGGGAAGTAGTTATGAAATCGCGCGGCATCGCGGGTGAGGAGCGCGAGATTGCCAATCGCGGCATGCGCTCCGATATAGAAATCAGGCAACAGCAACGTTCGCGGACCGCCCCGGCGGCGATATGCCGCAAAAGCCTTTGCCGCAAGAAAGCCCGCCTCCCACGGCAGATCCTCACGCTCATAGAGCGGAGCCGGGAAAGCCGCATTCAACTCTTCCATGGAGGTGTAGCCCATAGAAATTTCAGCATAGATGATTGGGTTGATATAGAGCGTTGCAAGCTCACCGCACTCAGCCAGGGCGCTTTCCGACCACTCTGCCCAATTCTGATCTTTGCTGAGAATGTCGATAAGGATGTTGCTGTCCACTAGAACGCCATGGCGGCCACGCAGACGTTCGGCAAGATTTTCGAGCGCCGACATTATTTTTTCTTTCTCTTCTTTCCGGGAAGTGGATAATCGCGCGTCATCGCCATAATTTCATCCGTCGTCCAGCCGCCGAAGTTAGCAGCAGACCCTTTGAGCGCATCAATCATGGCTTGTCCTCTTGGCCCATATTTCGCTCCGGATTTCGCCTTCTGAATCACCACTTTGCCATCGACGAATTCGAACTCTACCTCTGTCCGGGGCAGCAGTCCGGCCTTGTTGCGGAGTTCCTGCGGAATGGTGACCTGACCCTTGCTTGTAATCTGCATTGGTATTACTCCTACTGGTAAGAGTAAGAATTACTGCTCGAAACTTCAAGTATCGACGAGGAATTCCCGGTGAATCGCAGCCATGCACGCTACATCCAATAAGAGACGGCGGACGCGTTTCGCCGATGTCATATTGCGCCTTTGTGCAGTCGCCTTTGTGCAGCCGCTTTTACGCAGATGGGAGAAGTTCTGAGCACCGCATCGATTGAATCCGCAGCCGCGCCGCATACCGTGCCACGCGGCGTGCTTCTGCTGCTGGCCGTTGCATGTGGCGTGATTGTGGCAAACATCTATTACGCACAGCCGCTGGCTGGGCCGATTGCCCATGCGCTTGGCATGGATGTTAGCGCGGCCGGGTTCATCGTGACGCTGACGCAGATCGGCTACGGGCTGGGGCTGCTCTTTGTGGTGCCGCTGGGCGACCTGGTTGAGACGCGCAGGCTGGCGCTGTGTGCGCTGGCGGTGAGCTTTGCCGCGCTGCTGGTAGCAGCCACGTCACACCATGCGCCGGAGTTTCTGCTTGCATCGCTGCTGATCGGCGTAAGCTCCACGGCGGTGCAGGTTCTCGTGCCATATGCCGCGCATCTGGCACATGAGCGGATGCGCGGGCGCGTGGTGGGCCAGGTGATGAGCGGCCTGCTCATCGGCATCATGCTTTCGCGGCCCGCGGCCAGCTTTCTGACGGATTTGTGGGGCTGGCAGGCGATCTTTTATGTCGCCGCGGGATTGATGGCTGCAATCAGCATTGCGATTCTGACGCTGCTGCCGGAGTGGCGGCCCGCGGCGGGCAAGCACTATGGCGCGCTGCTGCACTCGATGGCGCATCTTTACCGCACGCAGCCCGTGCTACGGCGCAGGGCCTTTTACCAGGCGCTGCTCTTTGGCGCGTTTTCTCTCTTCTGGACCACGGCTCCGCTGCTGCTCGCCGGTCCGCTGTTTCATCTTTCGCAGAGCGGCATTGCGTTTTTTGCGTTGGCCGGTGTGGCGGGCGCGTTTGCGGCGCCGCTGGCCGGGACGCTGGCCGACCACGGCTGGAGCCGCGCTGCTACCGGCATCGCGATGGCTTCCGTGCTGGGCGGCTTTCTGCTTACGCGCATTCTGCACTCGGGATCGTTTGCGGCGATTGCGCTCTTGACGCTGGGCGCGATCCTGCTCGACTTCGGCGTGGCATCGAGCCTTGTCATCGGGCAGCGTGCTATTTACTCGCTCGGGGTGGAGTATCGCAGCCGGTTAAACGGCCTCTTCATGGCGACATTCTTCGCCGGCGGCGCTGTCTGCTCGGCGCTGGGCGCGTGGGCTTATGCGCGCGGCGGATGGAGTTTCGCTTCGCTCTTCGGGATCGTGCTGCCGGTTCTTGCGCTGGCATACTTTGCGACGGAGAAGCGCGCCAGCCAGAGTGTATCGGCTTAGGCCGTATCGACATATACGTATTCCATTTCCGATAAGCAATGCTTGCACTACCCCACCCTTGCGCCAGAAAGAAGGCGCAAGGATGGGGCACGGAAGTGTTTTGGGAGAACGAACGAAAGACAACCGCAGATCCTTCGCTGCGCTCAGGATGACAAGCTCTTTGTATTTGCAAGAGGTTAAGAAGATCGTAATTGTCGATACAGCTTAAGCCGATTGCTCTTCGAGTTGCAGCATCAGGTCTTCCCATTCGCTGGTTAAGGAAGCGAGTTGCGAGCGGAGGTCTTCGGCCAGCGTGGTGAGGCGCTGGGTTTCGGCGGCGGAGACGAAGACGCCGAGCTGCTCTTCCGTGTGGGCGACCGATGCCTCGATGCGTGGAATTTCTTCTTCGAGGAAAGCGCAGCGGTCTTCCATTTGTTTCTGCTTGATGGGATTCAAGCGTTTCGACTTTTCTTTTGCAGGCTCGGGGTTAGGCTGACTGCCAGCGGGGGCTAAAGCCCCATTTCTATTTTTACTGTCATCGTTCGGCACGACTGAAGTCGTGCCCTGATACGAGACGGAAACGACAGGTGCGGAAGCGGACACGGATAGCACCACAGGCGCAGTCGCCTGGGCGGCGAGTCCTTCTTTGCGGCGCGTGTAGTCTTCGTAGTTGCCCTCATAGCTCATCGCCGTGCCGTTTTCCACTTCGAGCACTCGCGTAGCAAGCTTGTCGAGGAAGTAGCGGTCGTGGGAGACGAAGACGACAGTGCCGCTGAAGCTGGCAATGGCTTCGAGCAGCACGTCTTTGGCGCGCATATCGAGGTGGTTGGTGGGCTCATCGAGAAGAAGAAAATTGGACGGCGAGACGAGAATGCGCGCCAGCGCGAAGCGGTTGCGCTCGCCGCCGGAGAGCACGCCGAGCTTTTTGAAAACATCGTCGCCGGAGAAGAGGAAGCAGCCGAGAAGTGAGCGCAGCTCCGATTCCGGAACCTTCAGCGCGGCGCGGCCAATGTCGTCGAGCATTCGCGCCTCGGGATCGAGGACTTTGTACTGGTCCTGCGCGAAATATTCACTGACAACGTTGTGGCCGAGTTTGACCGTGCCGGACGTCGGCTGTTCCGCTCCGGTGAGCAGCTTGATGAGCGTGGATTTGCCCGCGCCGTTGACGCCGACCAGCGCCACGCGGTCGCCGCGCTCGATGGTGAAACGCACGTTCGAGAGAACCTGCTTCTCGCCATAGCTCTTCGAGAGCCCCTCAGCCTCCACAACCGTGCGGCCCGAAGGCGGCGGCTGCGGAAAGCGGAAGTGAATTACCGGCTCTTCTTCGGGAATCTCGATGCGCTCGATCTTTTCGAGTTCCTTGATGCGGCTCTGGACCTGCTTGGCCTTTGTGGCCTGAGCGCGGAAGCGGTTGATGAAGGCTTCGAGGTGTTCGATCTGCTCGCGCTGGTTGCGATACGCGGATTCAAGCTGCGTTCGCCGCGCATCTTTCTGCGAGAGATATTTTGTGTAATTGCCCTGGTAGATGTTGAGCCGCTTGTTCCAGATTTCTACGGTGCGGTCAATTGTCACGTCGAGAAAATACCGGTCGTGCGAGATGAGAATGTAGCCGAACGGGTAGGACTTGAGGTAATCCTCCAGCCAGTTGCGGGTTTCCAAATCCAGATGGTTCGTCGGCTCGTCGAGCAGCAGCAGGTTCGGTTTCGCGAGCAGGAGTTTGGCGAGCGCAATCCGCATCTGCCAGCCGCCACTGAACTCGTCGGTCTTGCGGGACCAGTCTTCTTTCGAGAAGCCGAGGCCGGTAAGGACAGAGCCGACCTGCGCGCCGAGCGCGTAGCCGTCGAGCGCGTGAAAGCGTTCCTGCAACAGCGAAAATCGCTCGGCGGTCTGCTCGTACTCGGCGCTTTCCGTGCCAGTATTTCGAGAATCGGCCAACTCCGACATCTTTGCGCCCAACTGCTCGATCTCGCGCTCCATGGCATGAATCTCGTCGAAAACCGTGAGGCACTCGTCGAAGATTGTCCGGCCGGTGAGGCGCAATCCCTCTTGCGGCAGATAGCCGATGGACATTCCGCGCGTCTGCTGCATCTCGCCGTAGTCGAGCTGCTCGATGCCGGCCAGCACCTTCATCAGCGTGGATTTTCCCGTACCGTTGGCGCCGACGAGGGCCGTCTTCTCCTTCGAGCGGATGAGCCAGTTGGCTTCCGTGAAAAGGATGCGCGGCCCAAAGCGCTTGCCCGCATTTTGAAGCGATAACATTCTTCTTTGATTTTCGCAGAGAGCGCCGAAGAGGGTGGTTTTGCCGCCGCAAGCCCGGCGTTGTATGGTTCCACTCATGAGCTTGGCTGGTAAACATTGGGCAAGTCCGCACTGGTCGAGTTCCGAAGACAGGCGCAAGCTGGGGCAGGCGCGCCGCAAGCAGGTGGGCCGGCAGCAGCACGGCGAACTGAGGCCCAAGGCGCGGACTACCAGCGCCCTGACGCTACTCGAACGCGCCGCCAAAGGACGCCTGCCGGCGCTGCTCAAGCTCAAGTTTCAACTGATGGCCGAGTCGCCCTTCGGCTACTTTCGCGGGGCC
>JAATFM010000254.1 GCA_015655195.1 Terriglobales bacterium | reverse complement strand
TTGCTTTCGCCGTGGATGGTACAGAGGTCGAGGAACTCGTCGGCTAGGGCGCTGTTCTCGCCGGATTGAGCTAGTATCGCCTGTAAAGCGCCGGCCAGTTCGCGTAGTTGTGCGGTTTCCGGCCAGCCGGCTTCGTGCTCGCCGATTTGCACCGGCTCGGCAAAGAGTCCGCGCCGCCCGCCGGCGCACTCTTCGAGGCACGCCATGAGCTGCTCGCGAAATGCTGCGAGCAGCGGGGAAAATTCTTCGGCGTCGATTTCAGGTGGTTCCACGGGATTCTCTTCCTTGTCGCTCATTTGCCCTTCATAAACGCTTCGACCTCGTCCGCCGTGTGCGGCAGGTCGGCAGTGAGGTCGATGAGTTTGCCGTCAGCGCCGACGAGGAAGGTGCACTCGATGCGCACGCCGATTTTTTCCTCTGGAATGTAGACGCCCGGCTCGATGGTGAAAACCATTCCCGGCTTCAGCACAGCGGGGTAAATGGAGGGGTCGTGCACGTCGATGCCAACCATGTGGCCGACGGGGTGAATCCAGTACTTGCCGAGGGGCTTGCCGTCGAGGCTCTTGCCGTGCGTGTTGATGTAATTGTAGGAGGCGAGATCGAGCGAGTCGGGATCGGTGAGGTAGCGGTCGCCGATCTTCGATTTGCCGGCAACGAACGAATCGATAGCCGCCTTCTGTGCGCCTAGCACCACGTCGTAAATCTCGCGCTGGCGCGGAGTAAAGTGGCCGCTTACAGGCACTGTGCGGGTAATGTCTGCGGCGTACATCGAGTATTCGCAGGCCGCGTCCACGACGACAATGTCGCCGTCCTGCATCACGCGCGAGTTGGCGGCATAGTGCAGCGTCGTCGAGTTGATGCCGGAGCCGACAATCGGCGCGTAGGAGTCGCGCTCGCAGCCGTATTCGAGCCAGGCCGCGTACATTTGGCCGGCGACCGTGGCCTCGGTAACGCCGGGCCGCACGGCGCGCATCATGACGCGCTGCGCGGCCATGGAAGAATCGCTCGCTTTCTGGAGCAGCGCGATCTCGCCGGGATCTTTCACGACGCGCAGTTCGGTGGTGAGATCGGCCAGATCGTGCGGCGCGGGCAGGCTTGCCGTGCCGAGTTCGGTTGCGGCAAGCTGCATGAGTCCCGTTGCGGTTGCGTTGCCGGCCTGCGTCCAGATGCGGCCTGCCACGCGGCGGTCGGCGGCGATGAGGTCGTTTAACATTTTTGGCAGGTCCGTCATCGGCCGCACTTCATCCACGCCGGTTCTCTGGGCCACGCTGGGCGTCGAGGCGTCCATCTTGGCGCCGGTGTACTTCTCCATGCGGAAGTTACGCGTGGGCAGAAAGAGAATTTCCTCGTACTTGTGGCCGGCCTCGGGGTACATGGTCGAGTTGATGGCCGAGGCCGAGGAATCGCCCACCACGAGCAGCGCCGCGCCGGGCTCGTCCCAGCCGGTCAGGTAGTAGAAATCCTCGTCCTGGCGGTAGGGCATGAAGTCGAGCAGCGGCTCCTCGGCGGCAAAGAGGACGGCCACGCCACCCAGCAGCTTGCCGCCAAGCGCTGCGCGTCGTGCGTGGTAGACCGCGGCGGGCTGTTTTTCAATGGCGTGTGCAAGCGGCGCGGCAAGGCAGGCAAGAAATCCGGCAAACAAGACAAAGCGGGCAACGGGTCGCATGGCTTTCAGCGTCAGCGACGCTGCCAGTAATGTCAAGAGGGCATTGTCTGAAATGCGCGTTTACGCACTCTTGAGCTGTGCTTCCGCAATGGCCGCGGAGATCACCTGGTCCGCGATGCCATGCTTGCGCAGGCTTTCGGTTAGCGCCTGCACCTGCGAATTCTCCATCCGGGCCTGATCCTTGCGCAATCCCTGCCCGATATATGCGCGAATCAGCGGCTGATAGCCGGAGAAGCCGAGCGAGGGCGCAATCTCTTTCAGATCCTCAATCACATCGTCGGGAATGCGCATACTGATAACCGTCATCTGACGGTTCTTTTTCAAACGCTGCTCCAGTCGTTCACTCACCGTCTTCATATGATCTCCTTTCCTGGGCCGTTGCGGGCGTGCTGAGATGATGCGGATAGTTTCGCCTTCGCGCACAATGTGGACAACGAACAGCATGGTCCAGTCTTCCGTGAGGCCGATGGCTGCGTCCCGTTCCTCGCCGCCGGCGCTTGCGTCTTTAATACAGACAAATGGATCGAAGAAGACCTGGCACGCCGTCTCAAAATTTACGCCATGCTTGCCGGTATTCTCGGATGCCTTTTCCGAGTGCCATACAAAGCGCTGGCCCTGAAAAAGAAAATAAACATCCATTGCTTTTTGTATATACATTGTATATGTGAATGTCAATATCTCTAAACGATGTAACAGTAGAATCGCCGGGCGATGGGTGCCCTATCTTCAGCCCTGACATGCAGCTCGATGGACTGGATGTACGCCGCATCTGGCAGATGCGGCTACCGCGCCGGTTGAATTTCCCTGAGAATCACCGTAATATAGATAGGCAGACGAGTTTGTCCGCCTGAAACCGTGAATTGACCGGCTGGCGGAGAGATGAGTGGGCTAACAGCCCACTTTTTATTTGGTTTAAAGTCCGGCGCGGAATCCAGGCTTTTCGGGGCGGATTTTCAGCCGGAAATGCGGGTTGATAGCAGCGGCAAACGGCGGTTTTTGAAGAAGATGGCAGCAAAGCTGGACGAGATTCGGAACGCGGCGGAGCGGGTGGCCTCAACGCTGGGGCTGGATGTGGTGGACGTGGAGTTTGCCGCCGCGGGCCGGGAGCAGATTTTGCGCGTGACGCTCGAAAAGAACGCCGAAGGGCGCGCGAAGCTGAAAGCGCAGATTGCAGCAGCGGATGAAACAGAGCTGGCCGAATGGCCCGAGGCGTTGCGCGAAGGAACTTTGAGTGTCGAGCAGCTTTCCGGCATTACGCACCAGGATTGTGCCGCCTTCAGCCGGGATTTTGGCGTGCTGCTGGACGTGGAGGATCTGGTCTCGGGCGGCGAGTACCTGCTCGAAGCCAGCTCTCCGGGGCTGGACCGCAAGCTGAAGAAGCTGGAAGACTTTGCGCGGTTCAAGGGCAGCTTGGTAAAGGTGCAGACCTTTGAGCCGATTCGCAACAACCGGCACTGGCAGGGAAGGCTGACCGAGGCGGCGGGCGAGGAAATTACGATCGACCTCGGCGCCGTGAAGCAGAATTCCAAGAGCCGCAAGGCCGGTGTAAGCGTAGTGGAGATTGCGCTCGGCAACATCGAGAAGGCGCAGTTGATACCGGAAATTTGAGAAAGACAGGGACGCAGGGAGTAGGGACATAGGGGCTGGAAAACGCAACGAACCGACCTCCTGGTCCCTGGTTTCTATGTCCCTGGTCCCTGACGTAACACCCGGCGAAGGCCACAACCCTCCGCCAAACCACAATTCGGAAGAGAGCAAGCAGTTATGTCCAGCGTTTTGTATCAGACCATCGAGATGTTGAGCCGGGAGAAGGGAATCGATCCCGGCATCGTTGTCGGCGCAGTGGAGGAGGCTATTGCCCTGGCCACGCGCAAATTTTACAAGACGCAGGAGAACATGCGCGGTGAGCTGAACAAGGAGACGGGCGAGATTACGGCCTATGTCTACAAGACCGTGGTGGCCGACGAAGAGACGATTGAAGACCCGGTGAACCAGATCACGCTCACCGAGGCCAGCGAGCTTGCGCCGGGCGTGGAAGTGGGCAGCGAAATCCGCATCTACAAGGACACAAGCCCGCTGGGGCGCATCGCAGCGCAGCTTGCCAAGCAGGTCATCTTCCAGAAAGTCCGCGAGGCCGAGCGCGATACGGTTTTCCAGGAGTACGCGCACCGTGAGAAGGAAGTTCTCAATGCGACCGTCAAGCGCATCGAGGGCCAGGATGTGATCTTCGACCTCGGCAAAGCGGAAGCCCGCTGCCCCAAGCGCGAGCAGTCGCGCCTTGAGTCGTTCACGGTGGGCGAGCGCGTCCGCGTGGTGCTGATTAAGGTGGACCGCGCCGCCAAGGGGCCGCAGGTGATTGTCTCTCGCGCCGCGCCGGAGCTGGTGTCGAACCTCTTCCAGAGCGAGGTGCCGGAGATTTACGACGGCACGGTGGTGATTCGCGCTATTGCCCGCGAGGCCGGCGAGCGCACCAAGATTGCCGTGATGAGCCGCGACAAGGATGTGGACCCCGTCGGTGCCTGCGTCGGCATGAAGGGCATGAGGGTGCAGTCGATCATCCGCGAGCTGCGCGGCGAAAAGATCGACATTATCGAGTTCAGTGAGGAGATTACGACCTTTGCCGAGAAGGCGTTGCAGCCGGCCAAGGTTAGCCGCGTTTCCATCTCCGACCTGACCGATAAGCAGCTTGAAGTGATCGTCGATGACACGCAGTTGTCTCTGGCGATTGGCAAGAAGGGCCAGAATGTGCGCCTTGCTGCCAAGCTGCTGGGCTGGAAGATCGACATCAAGAGCGAGGAAGAGAAGCGCCAGGAGGTCGAGCAGCAAATGCAGGCCATGTCGGGCGGCCCATCGACTCCTATCGAGCAGGTCACAGAGCTGGGCGAGGCCATCATCCAGAAGCTTGTTG
>JAATFM010000326.1 GCA_015655195.1 Terriglobales bacterium | reverse complement strand
TCGAACCAGCGACCTCTTCCGTGTCAAGGAAGCGCTCTAACCAACTGAGCTACGCGCCTGTGCGTATTGAACAGGCCGCCGAATAAGGTGGGAAGCGGCCCGTTTTTTAGTTTACCAGTATTATCGCCGCCGTCAAAGGGCCTCGTCGCCTCGTCCGCGGGGCAGTTTGATAGGGGCAATCCCTCGGAGGCTAAGCCCGTACCTTTCAAGCCGGCCTGTTACCGGAATTCGAGGACAGGCCCTCGGCTATGTAAGATGGTTTTCTGAGCTGCGGCCATGCCAGACCAAGCAAGCCCATCCATTACGAACCCGTTGCGCGCCGCACCGAACATTCTCACGTTGGCGCGCATCTGCCTGGCGCCGTTCCTTGTGATGGCCATGCTCGATGGCCGCTATATGCTCGGCCTGTGGCTCTTCATCGTTGCCGGCCTTACCGACGCGCTGGACGGAACTCTCGCCCGGCTGCTCCGCCAGCGAACCGTTCTCGGCGCATATCTCGATCCCGTCGCCGACAAGTTGCTGCTCAGCACGCTCTTTCTTGTGCTTACCTATAAAGGACTCATTCCGGCCCGTGTCACGGTACTTGTCTTCAGCCGCGATCTCGGCATTCTCTCCGTCGCCGCAATCCTTTATGCTTCGGTGGGCCGCCGCGAGTTCAAGCCCAGCATCTTTGGCAAGGCCAGCACCTTTGCCCAGATCGTGGCCGTGGCCGCTGTCCTGCTTGAACGGGTATGCAATACAAGCGGGGGCGTACATGGGGCGGCTAACTGGGTGCGTCAGCTTGCCGCCATCGCGCTTGACGCCACCATGGCCCTGGCCATTCTTTCCGGCCTGCATTATGCCTGGGTCGTGAGCCGCAGGACGCAGCATGCGCCGACAAACGGCGGTTCTGGACACGGAAAATAGGACGCCGAAATGAAGCGGGAAGGAGAAGCGACGAGTCGACAGAGCCTACGACTCCGCTTCTTCCTCTTCCGCGGTCTCCTCGATCGCCATATCTCGGAACTCCTCTGAATCGAAGACCTCGCCGCACTCCAGGCACTCGACAAACTCGGTGTCTTCGTGCCGGGAGACGACGCGTACTCTAGGGTGTCTGCAAACGGTGGTCATAGCCTTCAAACATGTCTGGATTTGAGAGTCTGGATTCCCGAGTTTGGACTCGTGCTCGGCCGTAACGGGCGCAACTCAACCGCCGCCCATTCCGGCGCAGGCCAAAGTTCGCAAACGATCAGCCAGACGCTCTTTTCGCCCGATTGTAACGGCCCGCGCGCCCGCTTGAAAACGCTCTTTTGGTGAAAAATTGCGTGCGGCCCCCCAGGATGCCATATCGGGCCGCCATGGGAGCCTGTTAACTCCGAGGCAACGCGCATAAAGGTACAGCTTTTGGCGCTTGACAATTCTGTTTTTTCAGTCATATAGTTCGGGTCGCAAATTAAAGACGCTCTCCGGTACGCGCCTGCATGGCAGGCATGTCGCCGGGAAGGGACTAGTTTGCCGCAAAGAAAAAACACACCATCGGCGCTCGGGCGCGGCCGAAAAAGGGATGAAACAAAACAACTTTTACGGAGGCACTTATGACGGAAAGGGCACAGGCAATCAGTTGCATATACCGGGCACTCCGCATCGCCGCGCTTGCGGCGCTGGCATTCGCAATCCTGCTTGGCAGCGAGAGCAGAGCGAATGCACAGATTCTCTACGGCTCCATTACCGGAACCGTGACCGATAGCACCGGCGCTGTGATACCGGGCGCCACCGTTACCTTCCTGAACCAGGAAACGGGCGAGACGCGCGGAACCCAGTCCAACGGCTCCGGCGAATACAACCTCCTGAACGTGCTTCCGGGCGTGTACACGGTCTCCGTGCCGTCGATGGGCCACTTTTCCGCCTACCGTATTCGGGACGTGCGGGTTGAGATCAACCGCCAGGTTCGCGTTGACATCGCGCTTCAGCTTGGCGGCGTCACCACCGAAGTCACCGTGACCGGCTCGCAGGCCGCCGAACTGCAAACCGAGACTGCCGAGGTCAACTCCGAGATCAGCCAGACGCAGTTGAATGCGCTGCCCACGACATCGAGCGCCGGCCGCAACTACCAGGCGCTTTACACCATCATTCCCGGCGCATCCGCCGTGCAGGAGAAGAACTCCACCTCCGCCAACCCCTCGCGCTCCATGAGCGTGAACATCAACGGCAACTCCTACAACGGCAACACGACGCGCATCGACGGCGCAGTGAACTACTACGGCTGGCTGCCGTACCTCATCGCTTACGTTCCGCCGGCCGATGATATTGAAAATGTCAGCTTCACCACTAACGCCTTCACCGCTGAGCAGGGGCAGGCTGGCGGCGCTGCCATCAAGATCACCACCAAAAGCGGCACCGCCCACTTTCACGGCGGCGGCTGGGAGTACTATCAGGACGCGTCCATCAACGCCCGCCCCTACACCTACACCGTGCCCACTGCCGTTCCCAAGAGCGTCTTCCACGAGTTCGGTTTCAATGTCGGCGGGCCGGTCTACATCCCCCGCATCCTCACCGGCAAAAAGAAGCTCTTCTTCTTTGAGAACTTCGAGCGCACCACGCAGCGCATCGCCAAGAGCGGCAATGTAACCGTGCCAACAGTCAAAATGCTTGGCGGCGACTTCTCTGAGATCCAGGACATCACCTTGCCCTCCGGCGCCGGCTCCCCGATCCTTTATGATCCGCAGCCCGGCGGCACGGGGCCCTATCTCGCTCCGGGAGCCCGCAATACCACGTTCTTGGAAGAATACGGCTGTAACTGTATTCCCGCTTCGCGCCAGTCCTATGCCGCCTCCACCATGCTCGCGCTGCTCCAGCCCATCTCCGCCCTGGTCGGCGCTTCCGGACAACCAACTCCTTCTTACGCGCAGGGACTCGCGAATGACGTTCTCGTCGCCAACACCTACTCCTACACCCGCAAGACGTCCGACTCAAAAATCGACTACATTCCCGATCAAAACAGTCACATCTTCGGCAAGTACTCCATTGAGCCTTTCACCATTCTCGATCCGCAGCCTCTCGGCGAAGCCGGCGGCTCGCCCGTGGATGGAGGCCAACCCGGCCTCACAGCCGGCCGCATCCAGAATGTTGGCCTTGGCTGGAGCCACGTTATCAACTCCAATCTCGTAGTGGACGCCGATTTTGGATACACCCGCCAGGTCTCCGGCGCACAATCTGCTCTTGATCTCGCTGACGGCGACTTCGGCACGGACATTCTCAAAATTCCCGGCACCAATGGCGTTGGACCCGATTACGAGGGCCAGCCGATCTTTGCCTTTACCAGCACGCCGACTTCCGTGGGCAGCGCCTTCTCCACGCTTGGCAACTCCCAAACCGCCAACCCCTTCAAATTCCGCGACAACCAGTTCACCGGCGACGTGAATTTGAGCTGGGTCAAGGGCCGCCACGTCACCAAGTATGGTTTCACCTACTACCACTTCGACCTCAACCACTTCCAGCCCAACCTCGGCTCGGGCGTCTCGAATCCCCGCGGCGGATTCATCTTCAGCGGGCAGATGACCTGCACCACCGGCGAATGCCCCGTCAACAACTACAACGCGCTCGCCGACTTTATCCTCGGTCTCCCCAACAACGGCACCAGCGCCACCAATGCTCCGATCTCCAAGGCCGAACAGTCCCGCGATCCCAACTCCCTCCGCTGGACCACCATCGGCATCTACGCGCAGGACCAGTGGTCGGTGACGCCGAAGCTCACCATTACCTTCGGTGTTCGCTACGAGTACTATCCGCCGCCGTACAAGGACCACACTGGCCCCTACATCGTGCACCCCGAGCTGCCACAAACCGGCAACGTGGAAATCGGCGGCGTCAACGGCAATCCGGAAGCCGCGGGCCTCAAAGTCGGCCGGGGCAACTTCGTCCCGCGCGTCGGGCTCAACTACCGCCTCGACCCAAAGACCGTCGTCCGCGGCGGCTTCGGCATGACCACCGATCCCGACAGCTATCGTGTCATCCGCGATGCCTACCCCGGCTCGGTCACCGTTAGCTATACAGGCTCCGGCGCGGGCACTCTCGCAGTTGACCCCGCAAACAACAACGCGCCGATGACGCTCGACTACGGCATCCCCAAAATTGCCTATCCCGACATCTCATCCGGCTTCGTCGCGCTGCCTGTGGCCGCCAACACGCAAACCGTGCCGCTCAACTATAACCGTGGCTTCATCATGAGCTGGAACCTCTTCTTCCAGCGCGAGCTGCCCGGCGCGTGGGTCGCCAATGTCGGCTACGTCGGCACGGAGTACGTTCGCCAGCCCGCCACCGTTACGCCCTACAACTCCGCGCCGCTGCCTACCGCCAGCAGCCCCTGTATGCCCAACGGCCAGTACAACCCCAGCACCGGCCTTACCGGTGGTTGCAGCTTCCAGATCAACACCGCCATCAACCAGCAGTGGTGCAAGGGAACCACGAATCTGGCCTGCTACAACACCGGCGGCATCAACCTCAACACGCCGCAGTTCCGCTCCTTCTACAACGCGCTGCAGGGCCAGCTCAGCCGCAACATGAGCAAGAACAGCTCTATCGGCGTTGCGTACACCTTCTCGAAGGCTATCGACTTCGAGGACAATGGCGCGGGCTCCGGCTCCGGCGGCACCACCTTCAACTATCCCGGCTATTACTATCGCAACCGCGGCCTCGCCGGATACGACCAGAAGCACAACGTGCAGGTCTACACCGTCTACAGCCTGCCCTTCGGCTATGGCCAGCGCTGGGCCAATCACGGCCCCGTTGCCTGGATCGTCGGCGGTTTTACGCTCAACGGGCAGTTCAGCCACTGGAGCGGCGCGCCTTTCTCTGTGACCGCAGCCAGCAACTCCCTCGGCAGCTTCGCGCCCGGCATCGGCACCACCTATGCCCAGCTCGTCAAGCCTTATCATCAACTCGGCGGCCACAACCGCGGCGCAGCCGGCGGAACATCCGTCAGCGGCGGCAGGTCATGGTTCGATCCCACCGCCTTTAATAATCCTGTCGAGCCTTCAGCCACCGTGGCCGGCAACCCCGGCAATGCCTCACCGGTCTTCCCGAACACCAACCGCAACCAGTTCCGCGGCCCCGGCGTCTCCAACTTCAACGCCAGCCTTTTTCGCGGCTTCCACATCTATCGCGAGAGCGAGTTCCAGGTCCGCTTTGAAGCCTTCAATGTCTTCAACCACGCGCTCCTGTTCACAAACCCCAACGCCACTGTAGGCGGCGGAACCTTCGGCTACGTCACCAGCTTTGGCCAGCCCTACTCGCCGACTTCAGGAGCGCGTACCCTGCAGTTCAGCGGGCGCGTCAACTTCTAACACTGTTCCTGCAACACGAAAGCGGCGGCTCATTCAAGAGCCGCCGCTTTTCTTTGCGCGTCGCCATTATGGCTCTGATGCACAATGACGGCAGGTTGGGTAGGCCGGGGATTTATCTCTGGCAATTAAGTCCAGCCAAACGAGTCGGGCCTTCAGGCTCTGAGGTATGCTTTTGATGCCAAATCGCCGGGTGCCCCGCCCACGGCGCGTTCTTGTGTTTGCGCCTTGGGTGGGATAGCACGAACCCTCTCTTGCGGTCCCGTGCCCCATCCTTGCGGCTTTTTTCTGCCGCAGGGGTGGAAGAACTGATCTCTTATTTCGCCGCTGCCTCCGCAAGCTTCTCAAGCGCCGGCAGACAGACGAATCGCACATACGCGCTGGGCTGCGCCGCGTCTTTCAGCACAACCTTCTGTTTGTCGAGCCAGCCCGCCGGCGGTATGGAGTGTGCGTCGAGATAAGCGAGCGATTCGAGGCCCAGTGCGGCCAGCGCCGCAAGTTGCTGTACCCGCGGCCCGGCATCGGAGAGGCGCGACGACTGTCCGGTTAGCGCGAGCAGTTCCGGCGCGGCCTGCTGCCAGTTTTCAAAGCGGCTGCGCAGAGCCGCCCCGGTAGCCTTCGAGCGCCCGTCTGTCACCGCATCCACCTCTGCGGCAATCTCCTGCCGCGCCGGAGGGTCGGCGACGACGGCGTCAACGAGCCGATTGAGCGAGGTATAGGCGTCGGTATGCTGATGGTCCTCGCGCTCTCCGAAGCTCACCGGCTCGATGACCGCGGCCAGCGTATCGAGCGCCTTCGTATCAGACGATCCGGCGAGATTCCGCCGCAGCCGCCCCGGGCCGGTAATGTGCATCAGCCCGACGCTTTCCAATTCAAGCGAAGCAATCCGCAGCCGCCGGTACATATCAGTTGCATCGCGGTCGCTCTGCGGAGACCAGAAGCGCTCCGCCACGGCCATCGACCGCGGCCAGATGCGCGAGTCGATGGTGCCGGAGTCAATCTGCTCGGCCCACATGCAGATTTCGCCGCCAAGGATCAGCTTCTGCTGCTCCGGGGTCAGTTTCGTATCGGCAGGGATGGGATCGGCGAGAAACATCGTCTCGCTCGTCTTCTGCCCGTCGAGATAGTAGGGCGCAGAGAGAATCCCCGCGTAGCCCTGAGCTGCGCCGGCGGAAAGCGACTCCTCGCCGCGCCAGCTCTGCACCATAATGTCTTTGGGGAGCGCGGGGTTCAGGACTTCGTCCCAGCCCACCATCCGCTTGCCGTGCTTCTTCAGGATTGGCAGCAGTCGCTGGTTGAAATACGCCTGCAGCTCATCGTTCGTCTTGAATCCCTTTTTCTGCATGAACTGCTGAATTTTGGGGTTCGTCTTCCAGCCCTTGCCTTCCACTTCGTCGCCGCCGATATGGAACCAGGCATCAGGGAAGATCGCCGACATCTCGCCTACAAACATGTCGAGGAACTTGTAGGTCTTCTCGTTCGTCGGGTCGAGCTCGACCACTGGCTCGACGTACTCGTCCGGCAGCCGCGCCAGCGTTCGCCCGTCGCCGATCTCCGGATAGGCCAGCACCCAACTTGAGCTGTGCCCCGGAATGTCGAACTCCGGCATGACGCGAATCCCCCGCGCCCGCGCATAGGCCACAACGTGACGCATCTCGTCCTGCGTGTAGAACTGGCCCTTGGAGGCGACTTCCGTGAGCCGCGGAAATTTCTTGCTCTCGGCGCGAAAGCCCTGGTCGTCGCTCAGGTGCCAGTGGAAGACGTTGAGCTTCGCCACTGCCATTCCGTCCAGCGTGCGCTCGATGACACTCACCGGCTCGAAGTGCCGGACGACATCAAGCTGCAATCCGCGCCACGCAAAACGCGGTGCGTCGTCGATCGTCACCGCCGGCAGACTGCATCCGCTGGCGCCTATCCGCACTAGTTGCAAAATGGTTTCAAGGCCGTGCATTGCACCCACGTCGGTCGCAGCCGAGAGCGTTGCGCCGGACGGCGTCACGGTCAGCTTGTAGCTCTCGTCCTCGTCGAGTCCCTGCACGGCTTCGCCCGGACCAGCCACTTGCAGCGTCAGCGTCAGCGGGTCGGAATCCTTCGCTTCATGCTGCGCGCGGCGAATTCCGCCGCACTCGCGGTCGAGACGCACCAGAAACCGGTTCAGCGCGGCATCGAGCCTTGCGTCCGGCTTTGCATCCGGCGAGCCGGGGAATCCGGCATGGAAATGCCCGTCCAGCGCCAGCTCGCCCTGCCCCATCGCGACCGACTTGGGCAGCGGCATCAGCGCCAGCTTTGCCGCGTCTTGATTCACGCTTTGACTCCAGCCCACTTGCACCGCAATACATAAAATTCCGGCTGCCATCCACCGCTTCATTTCATCCCCCCCCTGAACTGTGTCGCAGATTCAGGATGGCACGTCTCTACGGGAGATCACCAAATCGCTCCCGCACCAGCGCCATCGCATTGTCCATGGTGGTAATCGCGCCTTCGAGCTGCGCGTCCTCGACTGCGCGCAGAATCTCCTTGAAGCGCGGCCCCGGCTGGTAGCCTGCGGCAATCAACTCGCGCCCGGTGAGCAGCGGCACGGGCCGAACCGCCTCCTCTGGCATCGCCGCATAGCGCTCGCGGACGAAGTTCCAGTGGTCGAGATTGCCGCTCGCGGCCATGCAGTCCATCTTGTGCAGCGCGAGGTGCTCCTCGAAGCGGTCGAGCCGGAAGAAGCGCTTCAGCGTCGAGGACTTCATCCGATCCGCATCGGCAAAGCGCATGTGGTTCTCGATGAGCGCAAGAATCTGGTGCGTTTCTTCGTTCGAAAAACGGAAGCGACGGCAGATTTCGGCGCCGATCGCCACGCCGACCTCGACGTGGCCGTCGAAGCGGATGCGGTCCGGCGCGATGCGAAAGGTTGCAGGTTTGCCGACGTCATGCAGCAGCGCTCCCCAGGCCAGCGTCGGCGGCGCGCCGGGCTCAAGCTGTTCGAGCAGCATCAGCGTGTGGGTCCAGACATCGCCCTCGGGGTGGAATTGCGGCGGCTGGGCCACGCCTTTCATGCGGGCGATTTCAGGCAGTACCTCGGCGAGCAGGCCGGTCTCGTCGAGCAGCTCAAAAGCGCGGCGGGCACGGCCCTCGGTCAGCATTTTGGTCAGCTCGTCGCGGACGCGCTCGCGGCTGACGGAGGCAATCTTCGGAGCCAGAGCCTGCATTGCTGCCAGCGTTTTCGGCTCGATGGCAAAGCCGAAGCGCGCCGCGAAGCGAACGGCTCGCAGCAGCCGCAACTGATCTTCCTCGAAACGCCGCGCCGGCTCGCCGATGGCGCAAATCACGCCGGCGTCGAGATCGGCGAGGCCGCCGACATAATCAAGAGCGGCCTCGCGCAGTGACGCTGGATTATCAAGCGCATCGACCGCATGCACGGGATCGAGCAACAAGCCGTTGATGGTGAAATCCCTCCGCTGCACGTCTTCCTCAGCGCTCGTCGTGTAGTGCACGGAGTCCGGCCTGCGTCCATCGGAGTAAACCCCGTCGGAGCGGAAGGTCGCAACTTCGGTAACAGTATCCTCGTCGGCGACGAGAACCACTCCAAAGTGCGCGCCCACGGCAAAGGTGCGGGGAAAGCTAGCGAGCACAACGTCCGGTGTCGCGGAGGTTGCCACATCGTAGTCCGCAGGCTCACGGCCCAGAAGCAGGTCGCGCACACAGCCGCCGGCGAGCCACGCTTCATGGCCGGCCTCGCGCAGAGCTTGCACGATGCGGAGTGCGGCGTCGAATTGAGAAGCTGGGACAGGCATCTGGTTTATTGTCGCGCGGCGGAGCGTGGAGTCCGCAAGCGCAGCCTTAAACTGAATAGATGGGAAGCGGCCTCATTCTCGGCATTGAAAGCTCGTGTGACGAGACAGCGGCGTCGGTCGTCGAGCGTGGGGCGCGGACGCTTTCGTCTGTTGTCGCCTCGCAGATTGCGACCCATGCCCGCTACGGCGGTGTGGTGCCGGAGCTAGCCAGCCGCGAGCACCTGCGGGCAATTGTGCCGGTGGTGGAAACGGCTCTGAAGGAAGCAGGCGTGGGGCTCGGCGATCTGGATGCGATTGCCGTGACGAGCGGGCCGGGGCTGGCGGGTGCGCTACTCGTCGGCATTACTTACGCCAAGGCTTTGGCTTTTGCCGAAGAGTTGCCCGTTATCGCTGTCAACCACCTGGAAGGGCACATTCACGCGGTGCTGCTGAATGAGCGCCAACAACGAGCGGAGAGCGATCCCACCCTAGCGGCAAAAACAGAAACGCCGCAAGGATGGGGCGCCCATGTGGAGGAGGAGTCAGCGCTGGCGCTGGTTGTTTCGGGCGGGCACACGCATCTCTACTTCACTACGCCGCAGGGCCAGCATTCCGAAGACAGCGATTCGCAAGACAGCGGCTGGACCTATCAGCTCATGGGCCGCACGCTGGACGACGCCGCCGGCGAGGCCTACGACAAGGTTGCCAAGCTGCTTGGACTCGGCTATCCGGGAGGCCCGTGGATCGATGTGCTGGCCAAATTCGGCAATTCGAAGGCTGTGCCGTTCGCCTTCGCGCGGATCAAGCACAAGATTCACCTGCACGGCAAAGCGCCGCGCACCAAAGCCGCGAAAACCGCGCCGATTGCCGATCTCGACCCGCGCTTTCTCTTCTCGTTCTCCGGCATCAAGACCGCGGTGCTGCGCTACGTGGAGCTGAATAATCTGCGCGAAGGAGTTTCCGAACGTGCCGCGAAAATCCTTGCCGGGGCGAAACTGCCGAAAACAAAAGACGAGGCGCTCGAACTCGCGCCGCAGCCGGTTCTGGACCTGATTGCGAGCTTCCAACACGCCGTTGTCGGCGATCTGCTCAAAAAGACTTTCGCCGCGGCGGAATCGCTCGGCGTGAAACGCATTCTCGTTACCGGCGGCGTGGCGGCCAACCGCGAGCTGCGCGAGCGCTTCACCGTGGAAGCCCTGCGACGCGGCGTCCGCGTTGCGTTTCCTACGCTTGCGCTCTCGACCGACAACGCCGCGATGATTGCCGCCGCGGCCTGGCCGCGCTTCCAGGCCGGCGAGTTCGCCGAAAGCGCGCTCTCCGCCGATCCCTCCCTGGCGCTCGGCGTCTGAGTCGCGCTGCTACAATCAAAAAGGCCTTAAACGTGCCGAATCCAACCTTCGCAACTTGCGCTCGATGACGCTTCGCCTCTTTAATACTCTTTCGGGACAACTGGACGAGCTTGCCCCTGCGGACGGCCACTCGTTGCGCATGTACGCCTGCGGGCCGACGGTCTACGACTACGGCCACATCGGCAACTTCCGCACGTTCCTGCAAGTGGACGTTCTGCGCCGCTTTCTGAAGCTCACCGGCACGCCCGTCCGCCATGTAATGAACATTACCGACGTGGACGACAAGATCATCCGCAACGCGGCGGAGCGCGGCATTCCCATCGGCGAGTACACGCCGCAGTTCGTCGATGCGTTCTTCGATGATCTTGAATCGCTGCGCGTCGAGAGGCCGGAGTTCATTGCCCGCGCCACTGAGCACATCGATAAGATGGTTGCGCTGATCCAAAAACTTGAAGCAGCCGGCGCGGCATACAAAACCGAGGACGGAAGCTGGTACTTCCGCCTCGCGGCATTTCCCGAGTACGGTAAGCTCAGCAAAAAAGATTTGAGCGGCATCGAGGACGGCGCCCGCGTTGACGTGGACGAGTACGAGAAGGACTCGGCCCGCGACTTTGCGCTGTGGAAAGCCGCGAAGCCCGGCGAAACCGCGTGGGACACGCCCATTGGCCGAGGTCGGCCGGGGTGGCACATCGAGTGCTCGGCGATGGCGATGGAGTTTCTCGGCGAGAGCTTTGACCTGCACGCCGGCGGCGAAGACCTCATGTTCCCGCATCACGAGAACGAGATTGCGCAGAGCGAAACGGCCACGCGCAAGCCCTTCGCGCGCCACTGGATGCACGTCCGCTTCCTGCTGGTGGACGGCAAGAAGATGTCAAAGAGCGAAGGCAACTTCTACACGCTGCGCGACTTGCTGCTCAAGGGCTACAAAGCTTCGGCGATTCGCATGGCGCTCATCTCCGTGCCATACCGGCACCAGCTCAACTTCACCTTCGACGGGCTCGTTGAGGCGACCAACGCCATTGATCGCCTGCGGACCTTCCATGTGCGGCTTGTCGCGGCATCTCTGCCTGCGGGAACGAGCGAGGCCATGCAGGCTGCGGCGGAAAAGGCACGCGTCGCGTACTTTGCCGCGCTCTCGAACGACCTGAACACCGCCGACGCCCGTGCGCCGATCTTCGATCTCGTCCGCGCCGCAAACACCGCGCTCGACAAGGGCGAGTTCCTTGCCGGCGACCGCGATGCCGTGCTGTCCGTGCTGAAGGACTTCGACGCCGTCTTTGACGTGATCGAAGACCGCGACGCCGGCCCAACGGAGCGCGCCGTTGCCTGGGCCGCGCAGGAGGGCCGCGAGATCGCGCCCGAGCTGCTGGCTCGCCAGGGACTCACCGACACGGAGATTGATGCACTGGTAGCCGAGCGCACGCAAGCCAAAAAGACGCGCAATTTCGCCCGCGCCGACCAGATTCGCAATGAGCTGGCCGAGAAGGGAATTGTCATCGAGGACTCGAAGGACGGCGTGCGCTGGAAACGGAAGTAGCTTATCTGGCGTAAACTGACAACGATACTTCCGCGGAGGAATTTCAATGGAATTCGAGATTATTTTTGATCGCGAGGAAGACGGCCGCTGGATTGCCGAGATTGAAAGCCTGCCCGGTGTGCTTGTCTATGGGGTAACCAAGGAAGAAGCGCAGTCTAAAGTGGAAGCTCTTGCCCTGCGCGTGATTGCTGATCGCATTGAGAGCGAGCAATCAACGGCTGGCATGGTGCGGTTCGCGGCTGCCTAATCTCAGGTTGGCTCTAGAGCGAAAGCCTTCGATCAAAATTAGAATCTCGGCATTATTTATAACCGTCTGTTGGCGGCGAGCTGCACGGGTGTGAAACTGTCCACATGAAATTTCCAGCGTCTAAAGCCAAACGGGTCTTGAGCGCGCTTCAGAGAATCGGCTGGCGCGAAAAGCAGCGCATCAGCACAAGCGGTTCGCATCGGCAGTTGGTTCATCCGGATTTTCCGTATCAATACACATGGGCATTTCACGATGGGGATGAAATTGGCCCAGTAATGCTTGCGAAGATTGCCAAGAAAACAGGTTTGAAACCAGAGGATTTATAAGCTCATATGGAAGCCAACGAATCCCACGAATTGCAGGAGCACGCCGAGCATGGCGCGCACGAGTCCGCCATGCGCCCGGTTGCGTTTACCATGAGCGTGCTGGCCGTGCTGGTGGCCATGACCACGGTGCTGGGGCATCGCACACATACCGAGGCCGTGCTGGACCAGAACAAGGCTACCGACCAGTGGAACCTCTACCAGGCAAAGAAGATTCGCTCGAACGATACGGCGCTGATTGTCGACCTTCTCCATGTCGTCTCTGTGGCCGATAAAGAAACCGCACAGCAGACTCTCAAGGCCTACGCCGACCATCAGGCCAAGTGGGATGCCGACCTCAAGGACGGCCAGAAAAAGGCCGAGGAGTTGGAGCACGAGGTAAAGAAATCCGAGTTGCGCGCCAACCGCTTTGATCTCGGCGAAGCGCTTCTTGAGATTGGTCTTGTCATCACTTCCGTCACGCTGCTCACCAGAAGCCGCGTCTACTGGTATCTCGGCCTAGCCTTTGCCCTCGGCGGAGTTGTGGCTGCGGCTTTGGCATTTTTTATCCGTTAATACCGCGGCCTTTCGTTCCCTCCTGCGTGGGCTATCGTTGGGCCGACAGCCCACGAAACAACATTCCAAACGCTGGAGAGCCGCGCATGATCGCGTCCGTCTGCGCGCCCCGCTCGTCTCCGGTGCTGTGCTGGTTGGGCATTGGCCTTGTTGCAGCAAGCTGGCTAAGAGCCGGTGCCTTCGGAGCCGCGCGGCGACTGTCCGAAATTGGACAGTCGAGTTTGTTAGCGGTCAATCGCGCGGCCGTTTCTGAGTTGCGCGTGCCGCTATAACCCCCACGCAATCAACTATCTGCAATGCACGCTGCTTTGGCACGGAAAATGCTCTTTCCATTTCCGTCATGGACATTGCACGCCCCGATATTAAGCAGAAGAAGCGGCGCCAGCTCGTCGTGTGGGTTATCCTCGCGGTCATTGTTCTGGTCGCGGCTGGGTTCGCTGTCTCGCGCCTCAAGCCCGCATCGCCGAACGTTGACGCCTCTACGGTTTACTCCGATACTGTCAAGCGTGGCGACATGGTCCGCCAGGTGCGCGGGTCCACCGGCTTATTGGTACCGCGCGAGGACGCCATTCGCCTGATTCCCGCGCTGACCGATGCCACCGTGGTGCACATTCGCGTGCTGCCCGGCGCGCAGGTGCAACCGGACACCATCCTGATGGACCTCGCTGCCCCGGAGTTGGACCAGAAGCTGCTCGACGCGCAGCTTGCCGTGAAGGCGGCCGAGGCCGATTACAAGAGTATGCAGGCGCAGCTTCAATCCACGCTCATGGACAAGAAGACCTCCGCCGCACAGGTTAACGCCGATTACACGCAGGACCAGTTGCAGGCGCAGACCGACCAGAAGCTCTACGATCTGGGAGTCATCTCCGGCCTTGCCTACCAGAAGTCGAAGGGCACCGCCGACCAGCTCAACACGCAGCACCAGCTCAGCCTGCAGCAGCTCGACGTGAACCAGAAGGCCATCGAGGTGCAGCTTGCCTCCTCGCACGCCAAGGTGGAGCAGGCGCAGGCTCTGCTCGCGCTCTACGAAAAGCAGTCGGCGGCGCTGGAAGTCCGCGCCGGCATTGCGGGTGAGCTTGCACCGCTGGCGACTCCTTTGCAAGTAGGCCAGCATGTGACGACGGGAACATCGCTTGCGGAGGTCATTCAGCCTGACAAGCTCAAGGCCGCGCTCCAGATTGCCGAGACGCAGGCCCACGACATCCTGATCGGACTGAAGGCTTCGATCGACACGCATAACGGCGTCGTTCCCGGCCATGTTGTCCGCATCGATCCCTCCGTGGTGAATGGAACCCGTACCGTAGACGTGCAGCTCGACGGCCCGCTGCCCGCCGGCGCGGTGCCGCAGTTGAGCGTGGATGGAACCATCGACCTCGAAAACCTGACCAATGTGCTTTACGTGGGCCGCCCTGCGCTGGGCAATGAGAGCTCCACGCTGAGCCTCTTCAAGGAAGACCCGGACCACAAGGGCGCATCGCGCGTCGCGGTTAAGGTGGGACGCGCTTCGGTGCAGTACATCCAGGTGCTAGACGGGCTCAAGGAAGGCGACACGGTGATCCTCTCCGATATGTCGCACTATGACGGCGTGGATCGCATTCAATTGCAGTGAAAAAGACAGGGACCAGGGACGTAGGGACTAAGACCAGATTTGATGGGGGAGCAGAATGGCAAACGATACGCTGATTGAAATCGATAACCTGATCAAGGTTTTCTACACCGATGAGGTGGAGACGCACGCGCTCTCCGGCATTCATCTCACCATCTCGCGCGGCGAGTACGTGGCTATGAGCGGCCCATCGGGCTGCGGCAAGTCTACGCTGCTCTCGATCCTCGGCCTGCTCGATACGCCCACCGGCGGCAAGTATCTGCTCAACAACAAGCCGGTGGAAAATCTCAGCTTCGGCGAGCGCTCGCGCATTCGCAACCAGGAGATTGGTTTCATCTTC
>JAATFM010000016.1 GCA_015655195.1 Terriglobales bacterium | reverse complement strand
TTGGCAGTGATCCACTCGGTAGCTGCGTATATCTCAACGCCTGGCGCCATGGCTAAATGGTGCCAAGCGTTGAGGTGCTCAGTCACTCTGACTGGTCGCGGGTGAGCCCAGGCGCCATTGCCTCGAATACGCCATCATTCCTGACCAGCTTATGGTAGAGGATCGCTGCGAAATGCATCAGGATGGTTGCAAAGAAGACGAAGGCCAGATAATAATGCGCACGCCACAGCAGCGTGTGCAGGCTGGGGCTTACGGGCAGGATGGATGGCAGATGCACACTGCCGAACAGCACTACGGGATAGGCTGCTGCGGATAACATGCCCCAGCCGATCAGCGGCATACCGATCATCAACGCGTAAAAGATATATTGCGAACTATACGCGGCCAGCTTAATCGGCTCCGGCAGATCGGCCGGCAGCGACGGTGCGCCGTAACGGATGCGTAGCGCCAGACGAATGAGCGCCAGCACCAGGATGGCGATCCCCAGCGGCCTATGAATCTGAACCAGCGTCAGGTACTTGGGGGTAATGGTGGAGACCATGCCGACACCGATGAACAACATGGACAGAATGCAGATTGCCATGAGCCAGTGAAGCAATCGCTGCGATGCGGTGAAGCGTTTGCGGCTTGTTGTCATTGCCTGGCTCCTGTCGCGGTATGCGGATAGTACTTTTCCTCAGATGTGCGGCTGTTATACGACCGGGAATAGGCGGCCGAGCGCGCGGCGGGGAATGGATCGTCTGACGTTGTAATACCGGAAGGCAGGACGGTCGGATCATAATTGATATCGCGGCAAGGACCGTCAGCCTCCGGCTCGATCTGCTGTACTGTGAGCGTGCCAACCTCGACAGTGCGGCGATCCGCAGGCCAAGCCTTATTGGGGTCTGCCGTGGAATCCCCCGGATTGGCAACGGTTATCACCATATTCCAGCGTTGAGGGCCGGCAGCGACACGCTCGGTGATCTCCTGCTCCAGAAAATCGGGACCACGTTTGGCCAGTTCATCCGGCGAGATGGGGACAGATTGCGCTACGGGAACCAATGACCAGCGTATCGGATGCCTGGTACCGGACCCATCGATAAATAGAAAGGAATCGAGACTGTTGTAGCGCTCCTCTGCATAGCTTCCGGTCCAAGGGGCACTCTTGGCCCAACCGAGAAAGGAAACGAACTCCGGATGCGCGGCAATGAACTTCTTCATTGCATCCGGGTCCTTGCTGCCGGAGGCCATCTGCAACTCGTAGAAGCCCTGCGGCGTGGAAACAGGAAAGATCGGCGCATCAATCATAGCGCTACGCCATTCCTGCCCATTCGGTGGGGTAATACGAATGCCGAGGCCTCGCACGCGCACCATTGCATCCGCGGCATTCGCATCCGCGGTGGCGAGGTTGAAGCGTCCCACCACCGAATACTGGCCGGGGATGAATACCTGCGCCTTGGAGAGCACCGAACCGTTGCCGTTCGCCTCAAATGTGCCGGTGAAACAGATGCCTTTGGCGTGGTTACGGCGATGGCCGAGTGCCGGGCCACCGGGAGGCGCCAGTGAAGCTACCAACTTAGCTGGCGTGAGCCGATGCGGCGAAAGCCAACCAGCCGTATACGCGAAAGCGACAGCGACGACACCGATGATTGCAGCAATGATCGCCAGCCGCGCAACCGGCAAATGTCTTGGTGATAAGGGTGACTGGGGCATTGCAACCTCTTTTCAGTCATTCGATCTTGTCCCGATGCGACGATTACGCCGCCGGAGACCCAGCATGCGCTTACACGGGGAGGATAGCTCAAACTACTACCTGTTGTCCGTCTCAACGCATCGTGAAAAAACTATACGCGATCCCAGTGAATTTTTGACTGTGTTTCTTAGAGAAAAACGCACATGCCCCATCTCACCGATCAGCAAATGCCGAGCGACTGGCAGCCTCGCCGAGGTTTTGCCGGCCAACCATACTCATCTGGAGTTGCTGGCCATATTTGAGGACGACCGTACCCTGCTTAGCGCCTTCGCGGTAGATCACAAAGCGCAACCAGTTCGATAGCGACAATTGCCGCTATCAGTTCTCTGTGACTGCTGGAACGGTTCTGAATGACTCCCACCTCCCGCTTTGGAAGTGGTTCCTTTGCGTCTACCTGCTTTGTGAATCCAAGAAGTGCATGAGCGCCAACCAGATCAAGCAGACACTGGGCATTTCCTATAAGACCGCGTGGTATTTGTGCCACCGAATCCGGGCAGCAATGAAGGAAGCGCAGACAGACAAGCTTGGCGGGACCGTGAAAGTCGATAAAACCTTCATCGGAGGAAAGCAGCGCGGCCGTCAGCATAAGCCAGAGCATCCAGAATGCAAGAAAGAGGTAGTAATCGGCATCCGTCAACGTGGAGGCGAATTGCGGTTCTTCCATGTGGACGATGTGAAGTCCGGCACTCTGGCGAAGTACATCAAAGAGAATATCTCTCAGGACGTTGACGTGATTATGACGGAGGAATTTGGCGGATACCCCGGTGCCATTGCCAAGGCTGGAATATTGGCAGAGCATAAGACGATTAAGCACAAAGACGGAATCTATGCGATCGGCGATCTGCACACGAACACCATTGAATCCGCTTTCTCGCCGCTCAAGCGCGGCATCATTGGGTCGTGGCATAAAGTCTCCGCAACGCATCTCTCCGCCTACCTCGATGAAATGATGTTCCGGTTCAACAATCGCTCCAATCCCTACCTGTTCCGCGATACTTTGATGAAACTAGTTGAATCACCCGTGTCGGAGTACAAGAAACTGACTCAAGCGGCCTGGTAAGTTTTTGTGCTTGAGCATGTAACTGGGGTCTTCGCCCATATATCCATAAATCCAGACTGGATGGGCCGAACAATGGGCTAATTCCTGAAAACTGCATCCCAACCATATTGGGATGATTACGGATGAATCCGCTTTCCCTATGGATGTTCTGGCGAATCCTCCTATAGCCTCGACCAACTCTCCATCGCAAGTTATGACAAGCCTTACACTTGTCATCTCAACATCTGATTGAATAATTGGATTTGCCTCGTATGGGGCGTCCTCCCTTGTTGCCCGCCTTCTGAGTAAGGGTAGATGACCTACACGAATTGGGGCAGGCGTTGAAGTGCTTACAGGAAGCGGAGGCTGATTTGTCACCTCCACCTGGACTGGTTTTTCCCGGTAAGAAATGTCTTCCAGCCGTCGTGCGGACTTCCGAAGATCCGCTGTGGGAGTTTTCGTTCGAAGGTTGTGAGATGTTCGTCGTGGGGACATCGCTCACGTATCGGCAGCGGCGCAGCAGAAACCTCGGCCCAGGAATCGCGCTGATTTTCCAGCCGCGTGTGCTTTTCATCGATCGAGCGACGCAGGAGCACATTGCCCCTTCTGTGCGAAAGCGAATCCACAATTGGATGCTGGCGTATGACGGGATGGTGATCCATCCGGACATCGGCTTCTATAGACAGCCCTCCAATCATGAATGGAAGCAGTATGCTTTATTCGTAGCCGAATACGCGCGAAGCTCATCTGCCATATCGTCCTGCCTCGATTCCCGTGAGCGATGTCGGCATGAGCAATTATTTTCTTCCCGTCTCACGATTAAACAGCGATGTCCCCATCGGATAAGTCGCCACTTTGAGCAAGGCTGCTGACCAGAATAAAACCCAAAACGCGATTCGTGCTGGTTCGATGGTTCAGCTGACAGCCGCATTTTGCACTCAAAGTTGCGACTATTAAATGACAAACCAGTGACAACCACGGTTCGAAGGTTCAGCCATGATGAGGTATGAGCGGATTACAGGATCGTGGCCTTGTCCATTGGCTTGAGCGTTGCGCGCTGATCCTGTTCGTTGCTTATCTGTGTATCCATACCATGCCGCGGGCGTGGGGCAAACTGAATACCGATTTCCCGAACTACTATCTGACGGCCCGCCTGGCGCATGAGAGATACGATACCGCTCGCGTGTACGAGTGGGTTTGGCTACAGCGCGAGAAGGACCATCGCAGCGTCGATGACAGGATCATTGGCCTGATCCCCGTCACGCCGTTTTCGACGCTGGTAATGTGGCCGCTGACAGGACTGGCACCGCTCGCGGCCAAGCATGTCTGGATGCTGGTGAATCTTGCCTTGCTGGTCCCGCTTTGCTGGATGCTCCGCTCAATGACCGGTCTCAGCTACCAGCGTGTTGCGCTTGTCTTCGCGCTGAGTTTTCCACTTCATCGCAATCTGCTGTACGGCCAGTTCTATGTGCTCCTGCTGGTGTTGATCGTGGCGGCGTGCTGGACCTATCTGCGTAAATACTATGTGCTCGCCGGCGCTCTGGTAGCAGTCGCCGCAGCTTGTAAGATCTTCCCAGTCCTGCTTTTTGTCTTTTTTTTACAGCGCCGATCCTGGCGAGCCCTGGCCTCGGGAGTCGTTACGGGGCTGGCCGCCGTTGCTGTCTCCGTCGCGGTCTTCGGCTGGAACCTTCATCGCACCTACTTGCACGAGATACTACCGTGGACATTGCACGGCGAGGGGATGCCACCCTATGTAACATCGAGCGCATCTATTTCCAGCGTTCTGCACTATCTATTCCTCACGGAGCCCCAATGGAATCCGCATCCGTGGCATTACTCTCCGTTCTGGTATTCGCTGTTGCAGCCTACGTTGCAAATGTTAGTGCTGGCGCCTGCCGTGCTGCTCATCCGCAAGGATGACCGCACGCGAGATCGGATTTTGCTGGAGTGGGCGGCGCTGTTGACCGCATCCTTGACCATCTCCACTATGCCGGCGTCTTATCACTTTGTGCTTATGGCGCTGCCCGTGTGCGTATTGGCAGCGAGACTGGTGGAGCGCCGATGGTACTGGTGGCTGGCGGTTCTGCTGGTCCTTTATCTCGGCATCGGGTTTCCTATGCCCGGTCCAAGTGGAAGCATGGGGTTGGCAATTCTGTTGTATGTGCCGCGCCTTTTCCTGATGCTCGCGCTTCTTTTGGGGATCTATGTATTGCTATGGCGCGACCATCCAGTCAAGAATTCTTCGTGGGACTGGACCCAGTACGCGTGGATGGCGATTATAGCGGTTTCTGTGGCAATCAGCGTGCCTTCCACGCTTCACCTGCAACGCGCCGTGCGGCAGGAGTATGCGTATCGGCTACCGCTAACGGCGCAGGCGCTACTCGAGGCAAACCCGAGGTCTCTGGGCGAGGCTACCGGCTACGTCGCGCTCACACAGAGCGGATACCACATGGTGACGGCGAGTCCGAACTCGACCTGGGTCGATCCTTCTTCTGATGACGATCTTTCCTTCGCCAGCAGCATAGGGCACATTTGGGTGGAACGAGCTTCAAGTCCATACTCGAAGATCGTCGATGTGCAGGATCCATCGCGTGTGGCTCTCAACGATGCGCAGGACCCAATACTTTCCGCCGATGGTCGGAGCCTTGCCTTTATGCGCGATGATCATGGCTTGGGACGTCTGATGGTAGGGAGAATCGCCCCACCCGAGGGCACAATCGAGACAGCACTTACGCCACCTTCACTCAATGTTTACGAAGCAACATTTCTTTCGGAGAAGGAATATGCCTTTTCTGCTGTGGAGGATGGGAAGCCTCCGCAGATCTATGTCACCGATGCAACACACTCGAACACGCTGCTCGCGCTAGGTGAGGCTCGTTATCCGGCGTTGTCGCCGGATGGACTGTGGATGGCATACAGCCATCTTGAGCACGGCGTGTGGAATTTATGGGTCCGTGATCGGAGAACCGGGGCAAGGCAGCGTGTTGCCGATGTGCCGTGCAACCAGATCCAGCCGTCATGGGAGAACGACTCTGTGACATTGCTCTACGCAACCGACTGCGGTCGCAGTCTCTGGTTCACCGCCATTGCCAGGCGGCGCGTAATTCCTTGATGGTGACCTATGTTCGCTGCAGTAACGCCACGACTTGATGATTCAGCGACAGAGCTTACGATTGTTCTGCCGTGTTTAGATGAGGCGGAAACGCTGGCTATCTGCATCGAAAAGGCTAAAGCGGCCCTTCGAGACAATGGCATTTGCGGTGAGATCATCGTAGCCGATAACGGCTCGACCGATAGATCTGCAGAGATTGCACGCTCTCACGGTGCGCGCGTCATCCAGGTATGCACGCGGGGGTACGGTGCAGCTCTGAATGCAGGCATTCTGGCGGCACGGGGGCGCTATGTGCTGATCGCCGATGCCGATGACAGCTATGAGTTTGGGCACACTCCCCGCTTTCTTGTCGAACTGCGAAATGGGGCGGACCTAGTTGTAGGGAATCGCTTCCGCGGCGGCATTGAACCTGGCGCAATGCCGCCGCTGCACAAATATCTCGGTAATCCGGCGCTGAGCTTACTTGGGCGATTTCTATTCCACGCGCCGATTGGCGATGCTCATTGCGGCATGAGGGCGTTTTCACGAGAAGCGTACTTGCGACTCAACCTCCGCACGACGGGAATGGAATTTGCGAGTGAAATGGTCATCAAGGCCTCGCTTCACGACCAGCGCCTCGTGGAAGTGCCAACTACGCTCAGGAAGGACGGCCGCTCGCGGCCCCCTCACTTGCGAACATGGCGCGATGGCTGGCGGCACCTGCGCTTCCTGCTGTTGTATTCGCCGCGTTGGCTGTTCCTGGCGCCGGGCCTGCTACTGATGCTCCTGGGCATCACGCTCATGCTGTGGCTTATGCCGTCAGAGCGACCATTTGGGCACCTGAACCTGGGGATAGATACTCTCGCCTACGGCGTTGTAGCAGTATTAATCGGCTTTCAATTGGTCTTTTTCGGAATTGCGGCTAAAGTCTTCGCCACCACCGAAGGATTGTTGCCGAAAGATCCCAATTTCGAACGCTGGTTCCGCTACATTACTCTGGAAGTCGGCCTCGTGATCGGCGGACTGTTATTGCTCATTGGCCTCGGCATCGCGGTTGTCTCAAGTATTGCGTGGTCTCATGCAGGCTACGGACCGTTGCCCGCAGTAGCGATGATGCGCCGCACACTTCCTTCGATGCTCTGCCTCATGCTCGGCACGGAGATTTGCTTCTCCAGCTTTTTTCTTAGCCTGCTCGGGCTTCATCGGCGATAACCCCTCTGTCCAAGAGCTAGCTAACGGATCCACAAGCGAGCGGCCTATGATGAAGAGGTGACAGATGTTCTTCATGACATCAAATAGGCAACAGAGTATCCAAAATCCGAATGACCGTCAAGAAGCGCAGAAGAGTTATCTGGCTTAAGATTGGCCCAACGTCACATGCCGTTGGCCACAGTTAAAGGAACACCCACAATGATTTTTCCAGTTCCCGGGCTCAACTCAGTCTTATCCTGATTCCGGTCACGGCATCCGTTCACAATCGGCATTTTGGAGTGGAATTACGATCGACACTTATGGGACGGTGGGCTACGTTTCAGGCAGGTCAAGCGTGTCTATAACCAGAGTCAAGCAAACTTGCGACACAAACGATAGCGCCGTACACTTTGGATTCGCGACGCCAGACTGATTGCGCCAATATCGCTGAGAGGCCATCCAAGCAGATATTGGCGCAATCAGGCGCTTCTATTAGTTAGAACGATTGTAGAGATGATTTCCCAACCATCAACCCCGAAAAAATTCCAGGAAGTACCCAGTGAAAAGCGACACGCCAGCCATAAAGCCCGACGCAAACTGTAATCCTGCAAAAACATGATGCGAGCTTTCCGTCTTGATGGTGTCTCAGTGTTCTGGGGCGTTGTTATTGACTTTCGCTGTTGTCGGCGGAGCGGGAGAAGACTGTAGTTGCTCCTTAAGCCACCAGTTCTGCGTCATCCATACATGAACCTGCGTGTGCACATCCGGATATTGCACGACGTTGTCCGGGGAAGACGCACTCGCGGCAATCTTTGCCTGCACGTCCTTAGGCGTCATCGGATCGCCAACCACCTGTTCGAGCCGGAGTCTTCCTGGCTGAAGCTGCGGCAGGTATTTCACCGGATCCAGCATTGCCACCTTCTGGAGGAATTCAGGCTTGAGATAGGCTGCCCGTTCCTCCTCGGGAACGACACTGGACTCTTTCAGCCAATCCGGCCAATCGCCCCATGGATTGATGGCGTCGACGAACTTGATTCTCGGGTCCGCCGCCGCGGCGAGAATTGCGATTGTTGCTCCAGAATTTTCACCCATCATTCCAACCTCAGTCGTGTCCACATCTCCCCGGCTGGCCAGATAATCGATGATCATTTGCACATCGTGCGCCGATGTTCCAAGGGCTTCCTGTAACTCGCTGACGAACCATTCCCGCATTGGCCGGGTGTGGTAACGCTGCCCAGTTAGTGCCGAAACAAAGCCGACGGCCGCGAATCCATGCTCAACCACCCTCTTGCACCATGCATCGTTGCGGAATCGGTCCGTGTCCGACAGATAGCCATAGAGAAACAGAATCACGGGCGGCTTTGCCACTCCGGAAGGGCGGACCACGTAGAGGTCGATCGGGTCGCCAGCCCGCCATTGCACGTGAATCACTTCGCGGGTGAACTCGGGGTGCTCCGACTTCCCCAAGACTACTCCTCCGCTTGAAGAGCGATTGAGTCCGCTCTTGTCGATGGGCAGCGCCGTCCAGTCTTCCGTCCCTTCATGGCTATCGGTGTGAAAGGATGAGTCTGAGATTGTGCTGCCGGCGTTGCTCGTTGATTTGGAATTGTGTGCAGTCTGTCCAGCGGATGAGGCCACACATATGAGAATCATTGCTGTCATAAGCAGTGGATAAAGATTCATCGCGCAACTCCGGTGTTTGGGTAGAGGTTATTATTGGTTTCCGCGGTCAAGTTCTTCCACGAATACCGCTGCGTGTCGAAACGCGGAAAAACAGGTAAAGTCCCGCG
>JAATFM010000042.1 GCA_015655195.1 Terriglobales bacterium | reverse complement strand
TCGCGGCGGCTGCTGAACCAGGCTTCTACAATGCGGTCGCCGGAGACGCGCTCGTGCACGCCGGTAGCAATGGTTTCCACTTCGGGAAGCTCGGGCATGAAGTGATTCTAAAAGCCAGACCGCCCAAAGGTGTTTCAGCGCTTGCGGCATTTGAAATCTGTTACGGGCTTGGAAATCGTGTTTCCGCTGCCATCGACCGGCAGATACCCGTCCGGACAGACGTAGAGAGTGGGCCAGCCGAACTGGATGTAATCCTCATGGCTCAATCCTGTGCTTGCCGGCCTGTCGGTCATCAGTGGGTCCAGCGCAAAAGATTGTCCGCCCGGATGCACTACCTGCAGATACACGTTCTGGCCGCAGTTGTTGTAGTACTGGCTGGCGTGATACGGCGCATTGAAGTCCATCTTGATGCAGGAGGCAGACAGGGCCGGAATGTATTGGACCGATGCCGGAGCCGAGATTGGCGCCGATGCCGGTCCTGAAGCAGAGGCGCCGCCGCTCGAAGCTGCCGGGCTGGAGGATGCTGCCGCCGGAGCGGCTGGAGTGGAAGCGGAGGTCTGCGTTGCCGCTCCTGTGTTGGAAGCGGCTGGGACTGGAGTAGTCAGGGCCGGAGCCGGAACAGTTGGGGTTTGAGTGCCTGGGGCCGCCGCAGTTGCGGCGGGCTGTGCCGGGGAAGCGGCAGCCGGAGCAGGTGCGGCAGCGGTTGCCTGGGAGGACCCTTTGGCGGAAGGCTTTGCCGGAGGCGCGGGTATCGCAGGCATCGCGACCGGGGGTGCGGATACCGAAGGAATCGATACGGAAGGTATCGCAGGCGCGGGTACGGAGGGCACTGCTGGTGCGGGCGGTATCGACGGCGCGGAGATGCTTGGCGCAGAAGGCACGCTGGGAGCAGGAGCGGAAGGCGCAGCGGGTGCCGGAACGCTCGGAGCCGGCGGGGTGCTCGCTGGGGACGAGGATCCGCCCATGCCAAACAGTTTTTTCAAGCCGCCGCTCTTCTTTTGCTGCTGTTGCTGTTGCGCGGCCTGTGCTTGTGCCTGCGCCGCCTGAGTCTGCGCCTGTGCGGCTTGAGCCTGCTGCGCGGTCAAGGCTTGCTGCGCGGCCTGTTCCTTGGCCTGTTCGGCCTGCTTCGCGGCGGTCTGCGGCGCGTTTGCAATCGCCTCCATCTCGGCCTGCGTAGCTCCGGCCTTCTGAAAGGCAAGCAGCGCGTCGGAAGAGGCATCGATCTTTGGCGCCAGCGAATTGATCTTCACTACGACCACGCCTTCCGGCATCCCGTTCTGCACCAGCTTCAGGATTTCGTCATTGGCGGAGCCGGGTTGAGGCGACTGCGCCCGCAGTGCCACGGACAGCAGCAGCACTGCCGCCGCGGCGGGGCGCATTTTCAGGCAAGGCATTGAAAAGAGCATAGGTTTCCCGGCGGTGAATTGGAGTTTTGGCGCATCTGCCACGCGTTTGCTGCCGGAGCGCCCGGAAAGACCGCCACGCTTCTAAGTATCATGCGCCTCGGCGCATCGCAACAACAAATATGGGGGCCGTTTTCTTTCTCGGGACGTTTCGCGGGGTTATTTTTTATCGTCGGAGTCGCGGATGGGGCTGGCCTCGAAGCTGACAATCTTCCACTTGCCCTGGCTGTCGCGGACATAGACGCGGGTGTAGCGGAAGCTGCCGGTGGGAGTGCCGTTCGAACCGGCGCCGGTCACTTCGGCGCGGCTGGTGACGAGTGCCGTCTGCCCGTAGAAGCGCACCTTGCGGTCGGAGAGCTCAAGCTGGGAGAACTGGAGCGTGCCGGCGCGGAGGCCGGCCAGCGTCTCATCCTTCGATTGCAGCGATCCGCTGGCGGAGATGCCGATGTAGTCCTCGGAGAGCAGCGCGCCCATGGCGACGGCGTCATGGTGCAGCGCGGCGTTGCGCCAGGTCTCTTCCATCTGGTCGATTTCGTGCTTGGTCTCGTGCCGCTCGGAGCGGGGAATGGCGGGCTTGGGAGCCTGCTGCTTCGCCGGCCAGGCCGCGGCATGCGTCAGGCCAAGCGCAAGCAGCGCCGCCATATGGGCGAGCATGCGGCTCCACTTCGTCAGGCGATGGACGCGATTGCGAGGCATAGGCGCGTACTGGATGGTAGCGTTGAATCGGCGCACGGGTCAACGAATAGTTTTGCCATGCGACGGTGCAAGCCGCTACTCAATCCTCTTCTTGGACTGATTCCGGAAAGGAATGGGAGCGGAATCGCTGGCGGCTAAAGCAGCGCGACAAGATCTTCCCGCACCCGCTCGCGCATCTTCTGATAGAGGCCGCCCACGGCGTAGCGCTTGAAGTGCTCAGAGCTCTGGTGGGCTTCGAGCGCCTCCTTGTCCTTGTACTGCTCGTAGATAAGAATGGTGTCCGGGTCGTCGTAAAGGGCGTGCGGCGTGTAGCTGACGCATCCCGGCTCCTGGCGCGAGGCGGTAGTCAAGGCATGAAGAATTTCGGCAATCTCGGAGCGGTCTCCAGAGGAAAAGGTAATGCGAACCGTGAAGCTGATCATGGGCAAACGTGTCCCTTCCTCGTACAGCCTCGGTGCTTTGAAGGCGGTTTCTGAATCCTTGGATGCAAATTTAGCGGTGAATTTCCTTGAGCACATCGGCAAATTCGGGAAGAATCATCGTCTGATCGCGGTCTGGGCCGGTGGAAACCATGCCGATCTTCGCGCCGCTTTCCTGTTCCTGGAAGCGCAGATAATCCTGCGCCGCCCTGGGGAGCTTTTCAAAGTCGGTAATCCCCTCGGTCGAACTCTGCCAACCCTTGAGCTTCGTATAAACGGGCTTGATGGCTTCCAGGCCGTGCACGTCGGCGGGGATGATGTCGCTGACCTTGCCATCGATCTCGTAGCCGGTGCAGATGGGAATCTCGTCCAGCTCATCGAGAACATCGAGCTTGGTAATGACGAGCCACTCTGCGCCGTTCACCTGGTTCGAGTAGCGCAGCAGCGGAATGTCGAGCCAGCCGCAGCGGCGTGGGCGGCCCGTCACGGCGCCGTACTCGTTGCCGCGTGCGCGCAGGTGGTCGCCTACGGGCTCGTGAATTTCCGTCGGGAACGGTCCCTCGCCCACGCGCGTGACGTATGCCTTGGTAACGGCAATGACCGTGCCGATATTCGTCGGTCCGATGCCGGTTCCGGTGGCAGCGCCGCCAGCCGTGGCCGAGGACGAGGTGACAAACGGATAAGTCCCGTGGTCGATGTCGAGCATCGTGCCCTGCGCGCCCTCGAACATCACGCTGCCGCCGTCCTTCAGGATGTTGTTCAGCAGCCGGCCGGCGTCGGTGACGAAGGGCCGCACCTGTTCGGCGGCGGCGGCGTACTCGTCGAACATCTTCGCCGGGTCGAGCGGGTCGGTGCCGTAGAGCGCGTGCACAATGGCGTTTTTCTCCGCGCAGGCAGCCTCAATGTGGGCCTTGAGCAGCTCCGGGTTCAGCAGGTCCACAATGCGCAGGCCCGAGCGGGCCATCTTGTCTTCGTAAGCCGGCCCGATGCCGCGGCTCGTGGTGCCAATCTTCTTGCGTCCCGGCGCGCTCTCGGCGGCCAGCTCGATCATGCGATGGTAGGGCAGAATGACCTGTGCGCGATTCGAGACGCGGAGCTGCTCATCGACGCCGACGCCGAGATCGCGCAGCCGCGCCACTTCCTTGAGAAACGCAATCGGGTCGAGCACGACGCCGTTGCCGATAACGCCCACGCACTGTGGCCGCAGCACGCCGCAGGGAATGAGCTGGAGCACGAATTTCTGCCCGCCGATGATGACGGTGTGGCCGGCGTTGTGCCCGCCGGCGTAGCGCGCCACGGCGCTGAAGCCGTCGCTCAGCACGTCTACTATTTTGCCCTTGCCTTCGTCGCCCCACTGGGCGCCAAGCACCACTGCCGTCTTCGCTCGCATCACTCTAAAAATCCGATCTTTTCACAGAAATACCGGTGCCGCGCAGGAGAAACCCCGCACGCACCGGCAGAGAATTCAGATGCGCCCACAACGGCGCACGCCGTCTTTGATGATAAACCCTCGTGTGATGGCGGAGGGACGCAGCCCGTTTTTGGAATCCTCCGCGCCGCCTCCGCAATCCAACGAGTGCAATTTATTTCGATACCAAAGCATTCTTTGGATTTGAGGAGCATTCTCCCGATGACGCTTTCCGCCGTTGAAGTCAATCAGATTAAGCAGGCCCCCGCGGCCGAAAACATTCTTCCGGCTGTGCTGCACCGCTGGAGCCCGCGTGCCTTTGCCGACAAGCCGGTGAGCGATGCGGATTTGAAGACCATCTTTGAAGCGGTGCGCTGGACGGCTTCGTCCTCGAATGAGCAGCCGTGGCGGTTTATTGTGGGCCGGCAGGGCTCGGAGACATACACGAAGATTCTGGGCTCTCTGGTGGAATCGAACCAGCTTTGGGCGGGCAAGGCCCCGGTGTTGATGTTGGGCGTGGCGAACGGGCTTACGCAGAAGAATACGCCGAATGGGTCGGCGCTTTACGATCTGGGCCAGGCGGCGGCAACTCTGGCGCTGCAGGCGACGGCGCTGGGACTGGCGGTACACCAGATGGGCGGCTATAGCCGCGACAAGGCCCGGGAGGCGTTCGGCATTCCTGCGGAGTACCATCTCGGCGCGGCGATTGCGCTGGGGTATCAGGGGGAGCCTTCGCTGCTGACGGTGGAGCGGATGCTGCAGATAGAGACGAGCCCGCGGACGCGCAAGGAGTTGAACGAGTTCGTGCTCTCCGGCTGGGGCGCAGCGCTGCATCTCGGCTAGCATCTGGTGCCCGGCGGTTGTGTTCATCCCCTCCTTGCGCCAATAAGAAGGCGCAAGGAGGGGGGCACGGAGCGGCATCTGGTCTGACACATTCCACAGCCTCTTCCTCCACACAGTAAAGTGGAGGAAGAGGCTTTTCGCTTGACTCCATCCGCACAACAAAAACGGCGCAGGGCTTCTGCGAGGCGGCAAACGCGGCGCGGCGCGGGCCCTGTGCGCTGGATATTCGCCGCAGTCTTCCTATTCGCTGTCATCGTAGGCTGGGCGGCGCTGGCACGCGCCTTTGCTCCGGCGGGCAACACTCAGGCTACGCATTTTGACGCGATTATCGTCCTCGGCTATCCCTCGGACGGCGACGGCAACCCCACGCCGGATCAGTTGGCGCGGGTGAGCGAAGCGGTCAAGGAGTACCAGCGTGGTGTAGCGCCGCGGCTGATCCTGAGCGGCGCGGCGGCGCACAATCAATACGTTGAGGCCGAGTCGATGGCTCGCGTAGCGCGGGCGCAGGGCGTGCCGGCTGAGGCCATTTTTCAGGAGCCGCGCGCGCTCGACACCATCCAGAATGCCTGCTACTCGGCGCAAATCATGCAAAAGCATGGCTGGAAGTCGGCCGAGGTGGTGACAAGCCGGCAGCACCTGCCGCGGGCCGGAATTATCTTCAGCCATCTGCCCGCGGAGCTTGCGCTCAAATGGCGCGGCCACGCCGCTCCGGCGCTCGAACCCGGCACAGAAGACGCAAGCTGGGCCGCTTCGGCAGTTGAGATTGCCAAGACCGCCCGCTATCTGCTCTATGCCCGCTGGGCGGAGTCCTGCTCGCCTTAGCCTCCCTGGAGCGTCCAAAAACTACCTGCCCCGCGTTGTCCGCTCTTGGCGCGGTCTTGTAAGCTTAAAATGATGCGTTTCCCAGTAAGTGTCTTTGCTTTCGTTGCCGCCGCCCTGGCGCTATGCGCCGCCGCCGCGGCTCAGGCTCCCGCTCCGGCCCAGTCGTCTTCCTCCAACAACACCGTGCAGCAGGCGCCGGATGATCGGCCCGCTCCGCCGGCTTACGTCTCGGTCGATCCGCTGGCTGGCGTGCGCTACGACAACCGCTACGATATTTCGCTGGGCGCGGCCTACGCGCACATCAAGCCCGGTCCCACGCAGGTCTTCGGCGCCAACCTTGGCGGCCTGGACGTGAACGCCTCCTACTGGTTCGCGAAGCGCTTTGCTGTCGAGGGCACGGGACGCGCCTATCTCGGCACCGCGGGCGCCGCGCCGAACCACATTTCAGACGGCCACGGCGGCGTGGAAAGCATTCAGGGCCCGTTCATCGCGGAGTACTTCTTTGCCGCCGGCCCGGAGTGGCTGGGGCCGCACAACAAGCACGGCGCGCTGATGGCTCATGCGATGTTCGGCGGAGTTTACGGCGACTTCGAGAAGGATCTGCGTGGCAATCCGCCATCCACCGTGGACTTTTACAACAATCAGGTGGCGCCGGCAGGGGTTATCGGCGGGCACATTGACCTGAACCGCTCGCCGCAGTGGGTCTTTCGCATCACACCGGACGCGCTATGGACGCGCTATAACGCCGATTACGCGACGAATATCTCTTCCGCAGGTGCGCGCAACAACTGGAACTTCGCCATCTCGGTCGGTATGGAGTACAAGTTCAAGAAGAAGCGGCGCTAGGGACGAAGGGCGAGGGACGAAGAGTCGCGTCTGCGACGCCAAAATAATTCTGGATGAATAGACGCCGTGAGCCTTCGGGCTTGCGGCGGTTTTCTTTTGCGGGGAAGATTCTGGCGTAATGCGTCTCTGCCAGCCTGTGTGGGATTGGCGGAAGCAACGTATACAGGGAGTCTTGCATGAAAATGGCGCGCGTAATCCTGTTTACTGGCCAGATGGACGCGATGAGCAGGTTCTACGGCGAAGTGCTTGGCCTCGCGAAGATCGCATCGGACGAAAAAGGCTGGCAGGAGTTCGACGCGGGCGGGGCGCGGATTGCGCTCCACTCCGGCCCGTCGTCGCCGGGGCGCAAGGGGCCGAAGATCGTATTCCGCGCAAAGGACGTTGCCGCTCAGCGCGCAACGCTGGTGGCGCGGGGTGCGAGCCTTGGCAAAGTGCGGCAGGGAGAGAAATTTTGCATGTGCGACGGCAAGGACCCCGACGGCAATCCCATCCAGTTGTCGGACTGCTGAGAAATTCCATCAGAGCGCTGCCCCGATCCGGGCATTGACACCAGCTTTTATCTCCGTATGGTATTGTTAGCCGTTCGGCAGTTGCGAGCCGGATCGAGAGCGGAGAACAGCGGGGATTACGGGATGAGGGACACGCTTGGAGTCTTGCTGGCGGGCGGGGCGGGGGAACGACTTTTTCCATTAACGCGGGACCGGGCCAAGCCGGCGGTTCCCTTCGGCGGTCATTACCGCATTATCGACATCACGCTTTCCAACTGCATCAACTCCGGCCTGCGCAAGGTTTTCATCCTCACGCAGTACAAGGCGCTCTCACTCAACCGGCACATCCGCGAAGGGTGGTCGGGGGCGGTGGCGCAGGAGTTGGGCGAGTTCTTTGAGCTGCTGCCGCCCATGCAGCGCACCGGCGCCAACTGGTACATGGGAACCGCCGATGCGGTCTACCAGAATATCTATTCCATCGGCAGCGAGCAGCCGAAGTACATGATTATTCTCTCCGGCGACCACATCTACAAGATGGATTACAGCCGGATGATGGAGTATCACCAGCAGCAGAACGCCGAGGCCACGCTGGCCACGCTGCCCATTCCGCCGGACGAGGTTTCGCGCTTCGGCGTGGTGGAAGTGGGCCAGAGCGGCGAGGTTCTGGGTTTCCAGGAGAAGCCGGCCTCGACGACCATCCGCTCGCCGTTCAACCCCAATGCCGTCGATGCCTCGATGGGCATTTACATCTTCAATACCGATGTGCTGTTGAAGGCGCTGATTGCCGACGCTGAGGACCCCGACTCCAAGCATGATTTCGGGCACAACATTCTGCCCGCCATGCTCGGCAAACGGAAGATGATGGCCTACAGCTTTGTGGACGAGAACAAGCAGCAGGCGCTTTACTGGCGCGATGTGGGAACACTCGACGCCTACTACGACGCCAACATGGATTTGTGCTCGGTCTCGCCGGTCTTCAATCTCTATGACGTGGAGTGGCCGATCCGGACGCGGGTCCGCCAATACCCGCCGGCCAAGTTCGTCTTCGGCGAGCCGGGCCGTACGGGCTCGGCGACGAACTCGATCATCACGGCTGGCGTCATCATCTCCGGCGCCGCGATGTCGAACTGCATTGTCTCGCAGGATGTGCGTGTGAACTCATACTCGCAGGTCGATTCGAGCATCATCTTCTCGCACGTCAACATCGGCCGCCACTGCCGCATCCGGCGGGCGATCATCGACCGCAACGTGAACATTCCCGAGGGCACAGTCATCGGCTACGACCCGGTGGAGGACAAGAAGCGCTACTTCGTCACGCCCTCGGGCCTGACGATCGTGACCCGCGAGACCTCGCTCTTCGAGAACCCCGTCGCCCCGGACTTCTTCCAGAAACATTGAGGCGAATGCGTCATGATGGCCGACGAATGACTTCAGATGACAATGATCGGAACGCCTCCAGGCCGCCGGATGCCGACTATGCATCCAGCATAGAAGACCTGCGCCAGCTTTGGCGGCAGGCAATCGAGGACAATTCGCCCGGCATTGCGCCGGACGAGGTATTCGAGAGACTGTATCGAAAATACCGCACAATCCTTGGCCGCGATTCCGTGTAGTTGGAACGTGGCTGCATCGGCTATTGCGCCGGCTCAGGAAACGCCGGATTCAGCATCGGCTTGACGCTCTCCCACTTCATAGTGAAGGGCGACGGCGTACAGGCGTAGTAGGCCCTTCGCTTGCAGGCTGTCGAGCGTCTTGCGGTCCTCTTCGAGATCGTCAGCATCGTAGGCGTATTCGCGGATGGAGCGTTGCTTGAGCAGCCCCTCGAATTCAAAGCGCGACAGGCCCAGTAACTGGCCGGACTGATAGTGAGAGAGCACGCCGGAGCGGTATCCCTCCACGGCCAGCGAGACCAGCGCCTCACGGCCCGGATCGGGCAATTGGGCCAGGTCGTCGGGTAGCTGGACCGTGATCTGCACGGCATGAGCATAGCAGGAATCTGGTGCGATTGCCTGCCGCTCCATTCATTCCGCAGGGTTTCGGGAACCAGTGGAGCCGGTGCTGCGTATAGCCCCCTATGCAGTGCGTTGGTACATTGGATTGGAGCGCGGCGGGGCTGGGATTCGCAAAGGCGAAGACAACCCACCGTGGCGGCGAGGTCGCAATTCCGGCTCCGATACCGGCCGGGACGCCGGGAAAATCCCGTCTGCGCACTGCCGCAACTGCGTATTCCGGACCAGACTCCGGAATACGCCCTGACGCCCGCCCGAAGCGCGGGGAGGTGAGATCGCTGAATCCGCAGGATCCGGCTCCGCTTGAAATCGACTGGGCGCAGACCGCCCGCCGCTGCCTGGACGGGGATTCGGCGGCGTGGGCCGAGCTGGTCCGCGCCCACCACCGGCGCGTCTATGGCCTCTGCTACCGCTTTACAGCCTCAGCCCCCGACGCCGAGGACTTGACGCAGGATGTTTTTCTGAAGATTTACTCGAACCTCGGCAGCTTCGATGCCGCGCGGGGCAGCCTGCAGGTGTGGATCACGACGATGACCCGCAACCTGCTGGTGGATAATTTTCGCCGCACGAAGAATCTGCGCGTTACCGGATCGCTCGACGAGGGCTGGAGCGAACCCTCCGAAGAGCATCCGGGTCTCAAGCCCATCGACCGGCTGGTTTCATCCGCCGCCTCGCCGCACGAGATGGCGGCGCGGAAGGAGCTTGAGAAGATGGTGCAGGCGGCCCTGGCGCGTGTCTCCGTCGAGCTGCGCGAGGCCGTGATTCTGCGCGATTTGCAGGATATGGATTACAAGGAAATTGCCCAGGTGCTTGGCATTCCCGAGGGCACCGTGAAAAGCCGCATCAGCCGTGGCCGTGCGGAACTTGCGCGGCTCCTGGAGCGTAATAAACGGGAGGTGATGTAAATGGCGGAACAGACTCGCACTTCGGCAAACATTCCGGCCTCCCCGGCCTGCGGGCAGTGGGAGACACTGCTGGCCGACGCGCTCGATGGACTGCTCCGGCCCGAGGACGAAGCCTTCTTCGCGAGCCACAAGGAGACCTGCCCATTCTGCTCGGCGCTGTACGATGAAGCGCGCCGCGGACGGGAGTGGCTGGACTTCCTGGCTTTAGAGCCCGAGATTCCCGCCGATCTGGTGGATAAAATTCTGGCCCAGACCGGGCCGGGGCAAGTGGAAGGCTACGGAGTTCTGCCCGGCCAGTTGCAGCCGGCAACGCTCGCGGGCGGCACGGCAGTTTTTCCGGCCATACAGCCCTGGCAGAGGCCCGGCTTCCGGGCTGGTTTCCTGGGTTTTGCGCGCCGCATGGCCCAGCCGCGGCTGATGATGACGGCGGCAATGGCCTTTTTCTCGATTGCGCTCACGCTGAACCTGACCGGCGTGCGGCCCGGCGACCTTCGGCCCAAGGCGGTGCGCTCCTACATGGAGCGGCAGTTCGCATTCGCCTCTACGCCGATCGTTCGCTACTACGACCATCTGCGGCTGGTTTACGAGGTGCAGACGCGCATGAAGGAGCTGCGCGAGTCCACACAGACGCCGGGCAGGAATCAGCAACAGACGCCGTCCGGCGGAGGGTCCGGAGAATCCGAGCGCACGCCGAGTCACAGAGATGGCGGCTCGCATCTGAATCCTAAGGCCGACGACCCCAGGGCCAATCCGCCCGAGCAGTCGGCAAGGCCGGCGCAGAGGGACGAGGATTTTCTGGAAACATCGGTTGAGGTGAAAGGCAGGGCCGCGCATTCGTTCGAGGCTCGTTTGGGAAGAGGAAAGGAAAGGAGCCTGGGATGGATTGCGTAAATCATAGCGGCACACCGGCCGCGGCCTATTGCCAGAACTGCGGAAAGGCGCTCTGCGAGCAGTGTGCGCGCAAGGGCATGTCACTGGGCTCTGCCACGCAGGTCTTCTGTGAGGAGTGCCTCACGGCTTGGCAGCAGGCGGGGCAATTCAGAGGCGCGGCCTTCGGAGCGCCTCCGCCGGGCGGCCCGAACCCCGGCCTGGCCGCGGCGCTGGGACTGATTCCCGGCGTGGGAGCCATGTACAACGGGCAGTTCTTCAAGGGACTGATCCATGTCGTGATCTTCGCCGTGCTTATCAGCATCACGGACCACTACGACATCTTCGGGCTGTTTATCGCGGCGTGGATCTTCTACCAGTCGTTCGAGGCCTATCACACGGCCAAGGCGCGCCGCGACGGCCAGCCGGTGCCCGATCCGCTGGGGCTGAACGAAGTTTCCAACTGGCTGAACCTGAGCTGGCATTCCCGGAATCCCGCCGAGGAATGGGAGAAACAGCAGCAGGCAAAGGCTGCGGGACAGAATCCGGCGGGTGGAAATGCGCCGAATCCGGGTGGGAATCCGGGTCCGAACCCAGCCGCGAATCCGAATCCTGGCGCGTACCAGCCCTATGCCGGAGGCCCGTATCAGAGTTCGTATCAGGCTGCGTATACGCCGCCGGCCGCTGGCCCTGCGTCCGGTTTCGATCCGGCCGCACCGCCCATTCCGCCCATGCCTCCTGTTCCGCCGCCCCACTGGCGTCGCCGGGAGCCGGTAGGTGCGGTGATCCTGATCGGCCTGGGACTGATCTTTCTGCTCAACCAGATGGGCTATGTGACCGCCCGGATCATTGAATACTCGTGGCCGCTGGCTTTGATCGCGCTCGGTGTGTGGATGATCCTGCGCCGTGTGGGAGATACCAAGGGAGGCTCTCGATGAATCGTTCATTCCTGATTTGCAGGCTTCGCTGGCCGCTGCTTCTTCTCCTGATTGGCGTCATCGCGCTGCTTCACCAGATGCACCTCCTGACCTGGTGGCACTCCTGGCCGCTCTTTCTCATCTTCTGGGGCGTGATGATGCTCCTGGAGCGGGCGGCGATAAGGGACGAAGACCTGCCGCCGTATCCGGGCGCCTACACGGGCCAGTATCCGGGTTCCTACCCCGGTTCGTATCAGGGCGCATACCCCGGTGCTCCGGCCGCTCCGGCTCCGGTAGCGGAGACCGCAATCGTCCCCGTGCACGGCGATGAGATCACTCACCCCGGTTCCAATCGAGACGGAGGCCAGTCATGAGCACCGTTCCTCCTCCTCAGCCGCCACCTTACGACCCGCGCACGCAGTGGCGCGCCTACCGCGAGCAGCAGCGGGCGGCCTGGCAGGCGCAGCGCGATGCGTGGAAGGCACAGCGTTATGCCTGGAAAGCGCAGTATCAGGTCCGCCGCTCGCCCTCCATCGTTGGCCCGCTGGTGCTGGTTGCCATCGGCATCATCGGATTGCTTCTCGTGACCGGGACCGTCAACGCCCGGCAGTTCTGGACCTGGTACGGGCACTGGTGGCCGCTGGTGCTGATCGCCGCCGGTCTCGGCCTGCTCGCCGAGTGGTTTCTCGACATGCGGCGGCAGACGCCGGTGCGGCGTGGTGGCGGCTTTGTGGGGCTGATTATTCTCCTCGCCTTCCTCGGCATCGTAGCCGGAATCGCCGCCTCGGCCAGCGACCACTGGAACGATCTGCGCTCCAAATTGGGCGACGACAACGGCGATTTCTTCAACGTTCTCGGCCGCCCGCAGCACGATCAGGACCAGACGACGCTGAATACCGCCGTGCCGGCCAACGCCACCATCCAGATTCAGAACCCGCGCGGCAGCGTCAGCATCACCGCCGGCAACACGCAAACCGTGCAGGTGGAAGCGCACCAGATCGCCTTTGCCGATTCCGACGACGAGGCAAAGAAGATATTTACCGCCGAGGCCGCGGACATGCGCGTGAGCGGCAGCGCGGTAGTGATTAAAAGCGCCGGCCACGACCAGGGCCGCGTTGATTTGACCGTCGTAATTCCGAAATCCGCGGCTGTCACCGTGGATGCCGGGCGCGGCGACGTGACGCTGGCCGGCCTCGGCGCAGGCGCGACGATTACAGCCGGCCACGGCGACGTGCGCCTCAGCGACATTCAGGGTTCCGTGCAGGTGCATTTCTCTGCCAACAAGGGCGACTTTTCCGCGCACCAGGTCACGGGCGACCTTACTGCCGACGGACGCTGCCAGGACGTGACGCTCTCCGAGATCAAGGGCAAGGTTGCGATTAGCGGCGACATCTTCGGCGAGGTGCACATGGAAAACCTTGCCGGCGGCGTGCACCTCCACACCTCGATCACCGACGTACAGTTCGGCGACCTGCCCGGCGACATGACGCTGAACGACGAGGACCTGCATGTGACCGAGGCCAAAGGCGGCGTGCATGTGACAACGCACTCGAAGAACGTGGACCTCGCCGAGATTACCGGCGACATCTTCGTGGACGACCGCGACGGCGACATTACCATCGAGCCGGCGGGCAACTACAGCGTAGAGGCGCGCAACGCCAGCGGCCACGGTGACGTGGTGCTGACGCTGCCCGCCAACGCCTCAGCCACCGTGGAGGCGCGCACGCGCAACGGCGACATTGTCTCGGATTTCCCGCTGCCCTCGCTCGGCGACGACGACAGCAAGCTGGCCAAGTTCGTCGTCGGCTCCGGGCAGGCCAAGGTTTCGCTCAGCACGGACGTGGGCGACGTTCGGGTCAAGCGCGGCACCGGGAATGGTTCGGGGGCCAGCTCGGCGCAGGATGCACCCAAAGTACCTCCCGTCCCCAAAGTGCCCCACGCCCCGCACCTGCGCTCCTCCCAGCCGCCAGCCGAGCCGGTCACACAATAAGAAACAGCCGGGTGCTCCACCCTCGCCGGGTCTGTTTTTCCGGCCAGGGTGGGATAGTACAAACCCTCTCCATCCTCACCAAAAAGACACGCGGCTCCGGAATGAAACTTCCGGGGCCGTATATTTTTGCGCGCAGGATCCATTCCGTCGTACTATCCGTCATTCTGCCGATAGAAGGAGTAGCAGGAGACGGAGATGGAGATTCGTTTTACGCGGCCGCACACCGTGGTGGCCGGCCTTATCGTCTGCGGATTAATTCTCGCCGGGCTGATTGCGATCGGCATCGACGGCTGTACGTCGAGCGGCATGTCGCAACCGAACGCGTCCTCGAAGACGCTTGCGTCCACGACACCGCACACCTACCTCGGATCGGCCTCAGCGGGAGATTTTCTCATTTTTACGGTGACGCCGACCAGCCCGGTCGTGGGAACCATCAGCTACACCGATCTGACGAACAACGAGAGCGGCCAGTCGATTCCGTACATCACTCAGAACGACGGCTCCCTGCTCATCAGCGACCCGGCGGAGAACCTGGTAAACGCGTATGAGGTTCCCGGTTACGCGCTGGTAGTGCACATTCTCAAGGCCGGTCCGGAGAATGCGGCACAGGCGCTGGTAACGGCCTCGGCGAGTGGACAGACCTCGCTGGCCGGGCTCACCGGCAATTACAACTACATGCACTTCCGCACCGGCAGCGGCGGTGTGGAGGTTGGCTCGGCGCGGGTGGCGGCGAGCGGGATTACGCTCACCGGCTATTCGCCCTATATGCCCTATACGGGCCAGAGCACGGGCTTCACCGGCAGCACGAAGCCGACAACCCCGATCGCCTCCTCCTCCGACGGCAGCTATCTGACGCTCACCATCGAGAACGGCATCAGCGGCCCTGTGACGAATACCATCGTCGGCACGGCTTCGACCAGCCTCATTGTCGATACGCCCACGGGCTCCATCATCGGGCTGCCGCAGACCGCGTCGAGCACCTTTGACCCCGGTTATGCCGGCACATACAGCGGCATCTACTACCAGAAGACCGACGTGCAGGGAACCGCCATCGGCGCGGAGATCGGCACCTCGATAGTGGACCCGGTGAACGTGACGGTAAGCTCTCTGGGGGCCGTGACGCTGACCGATGTCTACACCGGCAGCACGTTGGCCACGGGCACGCTGACGCCGGTGGCAACCGCAAGCTATCTCTTTAACAACAGGCCGAACGAGCTGCTCCAGCCCTGCAACGGCATGTTTACCTTCCGGCTGACCTCGGGCGGAGCGCAGCAGGATGTCTTTGCAGCCTTTGTAACCTCGGGCGGCAAGAGCACCATCGTCTTTTCAAGCTTCTGGGCTCCCGCCGGCAAGACCGGGTTTGCCAACTACAACTACTTTTACGGCGTAGGGCTGAAAGCATCGTAATGCCCAGTGTAAAACGAGGTTAAGGAAGAAGGCCGGGGGCAAAAAGCGCTCACTGGCCTACCTGCGAGAGCCCCTGACTTGCTGGCCCGTGCCCCATCCTTGCGGCTGCCGGGGGCTCCGCGGACGGGTTCTTCGTCCGTGGGGTGGTTACTGCCGCAAGGGTGGGATAACACAACCGCTGACCCGCCAGGAGCCTCATCCTAAAATCGCCACAAAAATTCTTATGGGAAAATTCCTGCGTTTCGGTGTATGCTCCTGTCGCGAGGGGGCAAGCATATGGGAGAGCGTCTTGTCCGCGTGATTACGGTGGAGCGGGAGTACGGCTCGCGCGGGGCCGAGTTCGCTCACGAGCTTGCCAACCGGCTGGGCTGGAGGCTGTTGGACTCCGAGCTGCTTGCCAAGGCGGCGCGTGCCGCCGGCGTGCCGGAGAAGCTGGCCGCCGAGATGGACGACCGTCTGGACCCGTGGTACTACCGATACGGCAAAATCTTCTGGCAGGACACGGTCTATGCCAGCCCGCCGCCCAGCGACGACCAGATCTTCGACTGTGCCCGGATGTGCGAGCTGGTGCGGAAGGAGATTGAAGCCGCGGCACGGGAGGGCGACTGCGTGATTGTGGGGCGCGGAGCGGCCTGTGCTCTGGCGCGTCAGCCGGGCTGCTTTCACATCTTCGTCTACGCCACGCTGGCGGCCAAGCGGGAGTGGTTTGTCAAGGCCTTTCCGCGCCAGGCCGCGCAGGCCGAACAGCAACTGGCCGCCCACGACAAGCGCCGCGCTGCGGTGATCCGAAGGTTTTACGGGCAGGAGTGGAATGCGCGGGGGCTATACCACCTGCTGCTGAACTCCTCGGTGGGAACCGAGGCGATGATTGCAGCCGCGGTTGCGGCGGCGGGTCTGCCGGTAAGGACGCCGGAGCCGGTAGCGGGCTAGACGGCCCTGCGCTCGACGCGGGCTGCAATCCGCGTAAAAACCTCCCACGGAATTGTGCCGGAAGCGTCGGCGTGATCCTGCACTGTGACGGTTCCCGCGCCTTGGTTCCCTGCTTGCGAGCCGAGAATTACAACCTCGTCGCCAACTTCCACGCCCTCAATCTCGGTCACGTCGATGACCGACTGGTCCATGCTGACGCGCCCCACGAGCGGCGCCAGCGCGCCCCGTACCAGCAGACTGAAGCGGTTGCCGAGGCGTCGGTCGAGGCCGTCGGCGTAGCCCACTGGCAGCAGCGCCAGCCGCATCGGCTCTGTGGCGATGAATGTGCCGTTGTAGCCGATCTCAGCCCCGGCAGGCACTTCACGCAGGCTTGTTACGCAGGTCTTCCATGTAAGAACGGGTTTAAGCGGCGGCGGCGCGGAGGACTCCCGTGCCGGCATGAAGCGCGACGTGACGCCGTAGAGCCCAAGGCCGAGGCGCAGCATCGGCTTGAGTCCGAAGCGCGAAGCCAGCCCGGCCACGGCCTCAGCATCGCCGCCGATCAGCGCCGCCGAAGCCCCCGCGCTCAGGAATTCGATCTTTGCCGCGGCTTCGGGATTTGCAGCCCACACGATTCCGAGCACCTCTTCCAACCGTGCAAGCTGCTCGTCGGACTTGACGTGGTCGCTCTCGTCGCTGGCATAGAGGTGTGTCATCAGTGCCTCGATGCGGAGGGGCGAATCGGGCGTAAACCGTGCCAGAAAGCCCGGCAATTCGTCGAGACTCACGCCCTGCCGGCTCATTCCGGTGTCGATTTCAAGATGAAGGGGGAAGGATTCTGCTCCTTGTCCCGCCTTTCCTGATCCAGCCGTGCGCGCGGCTTCTTCCAGCTCATCAAGCTGCTGCACCGTCCAGACAGAAGGCGTAAGCCCATGCTTCACAACCGCCTCCGCCTGCCCCGGAAAGAAGCCGCCCATGATGTAAATACGCGCCTGGGGAGCAAGCTTCCGCGCCGGAATCCCTTCTTCGGCGCTGGTAACGCCCAGCCAGCGAGCGCCCGCGCCCCTGCCTGCACCCGAGTCGAGGAGCGCAGGAGCGCAAAGATCGAGCGAGTGCCCGTAGGCGTTGGCCTTGACGACAGCCAGGCACTCGGCCTCGTCAGGCGCAAGGCCGCGCAAAGTCTGGTAGTTTTCAGCGAGGGCTTTGGTATCGATTTCGGCCCAGCATGGGCGGTTTGTCATAAGAGTTGAGTTTATCGTGGCTGCATCAATGCAAAGGCCACGATGGTTTCGCGCTCGTTTCCGACCTGGCTCGACAACTCTTCTTCCAACTCGTGCGGCGGGCGCATCTCGCAAGCGGCAATCGTCGCCTCATCCGCTCCGACGAAGCAAAGCTCGCAGCAGGCCAAGGCTGTATCCGGCTCGCCGGTTTCAACGCGCACCGGCGGCCCGAAGACACGGCATGTCATCGGCCGCCACTCGTACACGTCGCACAGGCCGCTCTCCGGGTCGAGCGCCGGACAGGCGGCATCGTTGGCAAACTGTTCGAATGCCTCACGCTCGGCATCGGTGCTGCCGAGAATCCCGGTCGCCGCGTCGCCGGGAAATTGCACGCCGAATTCGGCAATCCAGCTCTGTGTCCGCGCCTCCATGCGAGTGACGCGTTCCGGCTCGCTCTGCCGCAACGCCGCCATACCTGCGTGCAGCCGCGCCGCATCCAGCGCGTTGATGGCAAAGGCTCCGTGGCAGCACTGCGTACATCCGGGCCGGCAGGCAAGCCACGTGCCGGCTCTTTGCGCCGCATCGGCAAAGGTGGCGTCCATGATCTGCACCAGCTCGGAATCGCGCATAGGGAGTGGCATCACAGCCAGCATAGACCCTGGCCCGATTCCGCGATTTTTCATGGAAGCTTCGCTCCGAAAGCGTTACCCTTGCCGCGGAGGTTTTTATGTCTGCTTCCCCGAGCACGATCTTCCCCGCGCTGCGTTACAAGGACGCGCCGGCCGCGATTAAGTGGCTCTGTAACGTCCTCGGTTTCACGAAACATACCGTCTACGCCAATCCCGACGGCACCATCGCCCACGCCGAGCTGGCCCTTGGCGGCGGCATGATTATGCTTGGCTCCATGAAGGAGGATGCGCAGGCGCAGCGTTTCCAGTCGCCCATCGAGCTTGGCGGCGCACTTGGCAGTGTCGAGACGTGCAGCATCTACATCACAGTCACCGACGCGGATGCCGTCTACGCCCGCGCACAGGAAGCCGGAGCGCCTATTGTGCGGCCCATCGAAGACATGGACTACGGCAGCCGCGAGTTCACTATCCGCGACCCCGAAGGTCATAGCTGGAGTGTGGGAACCTACGATCCGTGGAAGGTGCACGCATAGGCGGCGCACCTCATCTATGAAAGACGGGTGTACGATAACCCGTATGGCAAACTATCACGTTGTTCTGCACAAATCCGAGGAAGGATTTAGCGTTTCGTGTCCTGGCCTGCCCGGTTGCTGGTCGCAGGGAGCCACGGAAGAAGAAGCGCTGGCGAACATTCGCATTGCGATTCGTGAATACGTGGAAGTCGCTGAAGAATTGGCGAGCAGTGAAGAAGGCCGCATAGTGGACGTGGCAGTGGCGTAAGCAATATCGGTAAAAATAGCTTGTCTAGCGAAATTGAAAGTTACACTAAATGCCGAAAATTGCAGGTGTTAATCACCTAAAGGCCGTTGCCGCACTTGAGAAGGCCGGCTTTCGCATTTTGCGTCAGGGCGCGCATATCGTAATGACGAACGGTACGCGTATTCTTACAATTCCACGTCACAATCCAGTCAACGCATTCACGATGGGCGGTATTCTGCGAGACGCAGGCTTGAGCGTTGAAGAATTCCGCAAACTTCTTTGATTACTCGACCGGCTGACTCCAGTTTTCCAGCGCATCCTTGAGCGCCGTCATAAACTTGCCCGCGTCGGCGCCGTCGATGGTGCGGTGGTCGAAGCCCAGGCAGTAGGTCTGCATTGAGCGAATGGCAATCGCGTCGTTGCCTTCGGCGTCGGTCAGCACGACAGGCTCTTTCTTCAGGCCGCCGATGGCGAGAATCGCCGACTCCGGCTGATTCAGGATGGGCGTGCCGTACTCGCCGCCGAAGACGCCGGAGTTCGTAAGCGTGAAGGTGGAACCGGAAGCCTCATCGGGCTTGAGCTTTTTGGTGCGCGCCCGCTCGGCTAGATCGGCAATCGCACGAGCGAGATCAACGAAGCTACGCTTCTCCGCCTCGCGGATGACGGGAACGATGAGGCCCCATTCGAGCGCCACGGCAATGCCGAGATGAATGTTGCCGTGGTAGCGAATCGCATTGCCTTCCATCGACGCGTTGACGATGGGAAACTTGCGCAGTGCTTCAATCGCGGCGGCGGCGATGAACGGCATGTAGGTGAGCTTGACGCCGTTGCGCCGCTCAAAGTCGGCCCTCGCGCGCTCGCGCAGTTTCGCCACGCGCGTCATGTCGATCTTGTAGATCGAGTAGGCGTGCGGGCTGGTGCGGCGGCTCTCGGCCATGCGCTCGGCGATGATGGCGCGCATACGGCTCATGGGAACAAGCTCGTCGCGCAGCGCAGCCTGCGGTGTAGTTTGCGATACAGCCGCCGATGCGATTGGCGCAGAGGCTGCTGCCGCGCAGCCTGACGCGTTTCCGGCTGCGCCTCCTGCGGCAATGTAGCCCAGTACATCTTCCTTCGTGATGCGGCCCGCCGAACCGGTGCCGCGAATCCGGCGCAGGTCGAGATTCTTCTCCCGCGCAATCTTTCGCACCAGCGGCGAAGAGCGCAGAGATGCGGCATCGGTTGCCGCCGGTTCAATCTGAGGCTCACTCTGCGGCGCAGGTGTTACCGGCGTTGTTGCCGCTGTGGCTACTGGTGCTGTGGCGCTTTGTGCAGCGGCTGGGGTGGGCTGTGCCGCAATCGACTCGCCGCCGATAACTGCGACAACCGCGTTTACCGCGACGGTCTCGCCCGCCTGGGCCTTGATTTCCGTAAGAATGCCGGATGCCGGAGCGGGAATCTCCGCATCTACCTTGTCGGTCGAAATCTCGAAGAGCGGCTCGTCTTTTTCAACCGTGTCGCCGGGCTTCTTGAGCCACTTCGTAATGGTGCCCTCAAAGATGGATTCGCCCATCTGCGGCATCACGACATCGATCCCGGCCGCCGCCTGCGAGGCTGCATCCGCTGTCGGAGACTGTGCCTTGGGCGCGGAAACGGTTGCGGCAGCCTCTGCCGCGTTCTCCGCGAGAAGTGCAACAACCGCATTTACCGCAACGGTTTCGCCCGCCGCGGCCTTGATCTCCGCCAGCACGCCGGATGCCGGCGCTGGAATCTCGGCGTCAACTTTGTCCGTAGAAATCTCGAAAAGCGGCTCGTCTTTTTCGACCGCGTCGCCGGGCTTCTTGAGCCACTTCGTAATGGTGCCCTCAAAGATGGATTCGCCCATCTGGGGCATGATGACTTCGGTCGGCATGAATCGCTCCGCAAACAGGGCCGCGAAAAACATCCAGCCCCAAGCGGGGATTATAAATTGCGCATGCCGGGCTGGGCTGCATTGAGACGCACCGGGCCGCGTCGCTCAGGCCTACGGTCAGGCATTGACGGGTTTGTGTTTGTCGCCGATCAGTTGCTCCAGCTCGCGGGGAAGCTGGAGCGGCGTATCTTGCGCGGGAAACTCCTGCGCCCGAGCCCGCAGCGCGTCGAGACTCTCAACAGCCAGCACCGGCTGCTCGAAGACCATCCCGAACTGGCGCGCCGCCTCATGCGCGGCTGTTTCCAGCGAAGGCAGGCACGCCGGATCGGAAACTTCGCGGTCGAGACTCGCCACGGGCCTGTCCGTGATGCCGCAGGGATTGATGAGCGCAAATTCGCTTAGGTCCGTAGCGAGATTGAAGGCGAAGCCATGCGAGACAATGCCGCGGGAGACGTGAATCCCGATGGCACCGATCTTCCCGGCTGTTCCAAGCACCTGCCCGCTTGCGTCCAGAGAGCCACCGCTCGCAGGGCACCAGACGCCTGTCAATCCCGCGATCCGCCCGGCGCGTACGCCATACGTCCCGCAGAGGCGGATCAAAGCCTCTTCCATCCGCCGCACAAAATCAACGGGGCCGAGGCGGCTGCCGCTCGCGTTCTTGAGGCTGCGGAGGTCGAAGATCGGATAGCCGACAAGCTGCCCCGGACCGTGATAAGTTACATCGCCGCCGCGGTTGATCTGGTGCAGGGTGACGCCGCGGCTGGCGAGCATCTCATCGCTGGCCAGCACGTTCGAACGGTCGGCGTTGCGTCCCAGCGTCAGCACCGGCTCGTGTTCCAGCAGGAGCAGCGTGTTGCCAATGTGTCCGGCGCGGCGCAGTTCCACCAGCTCCGCTTGCAATGCGAGTGCCGCGGCGTAATCCATGCGGCCAAGATAGAGGTATTCAATCATCGTCTGCTTCGATTGTAGTGACAGTGGCGCGGCAAAAAACAGACCGGATGCTGCGTCCGCCGGATTCTGCCCTCCACTGAGATTGCGGCGCGCAGTGCCCGGATTCGAAATGAGCGCTTCAGCCGGCGCTGTTTCTGCGAAACAATCCCAGCGAATTACAAAGTTTAGATGACGGGTCCCAGAAAGTCGGCGACGGCCTTTTGTGCTTCAACCATCTTCGTATCCGGATGCTTCCAGCCCTCGGCGATCTTTTGAATCTGGCTCGGCATCAGGTGCCAGGAGAGCGGCGCATCTTTTTCCGACAGCTCGAAATTGGCGCGCGCGATGTCAATGCCGCGTGCCGACCACTTCTGGCGCAGCAGCGATAGCTCGATGTCGCGGTGCGAGATCTGGCCCGCGGTGCGGACGTTGGCCAGAGCCAGCAGCGGCGCGACAATCTGCTTTACCCATCCGCCGCGGGTTTTATTGGGAGAGAGGCGATCCGCCTCCGGCGGCGGAAAGCCGTTGATCTCGATTACCAGCACGCGCGCGACCTGCGGCACAATGTTCTTTGCGTGTGTTTCCGCTTCCTGTTCTTCGAGCGCCTGGTCGAGCCACTCGGTCAGCGTCGCCATGCCGTAGTTGTCGTAGAAGCCGCCATCCACCATGTGCGGCTGCTGAACGGCTCCCGCGGGACGCGCCGTCGGCGAGACAAAGGGAAACGTGGCCGAGAGGCGCGCACCGCGGACGGCGGGAATGTCATGCTTCGAGTGGCCGTGCCTGCCTTTCACGTGTAGCGCGTCGCCGTCCATCCACTTGCTCGATGCGCCGCTCCGCTGCCCGGCTACGCGAGAGGTTCCGAGCAGCAGCGGGCCGCCGGTTTCCACCATCGTCGAGTTCATAATGAGTGCGGGAATCGCGCCGCTGGCTGTCTTTTCGTTCCAGTCGCTGATGGCGCCGGTCAACTGCCGTTGCGCGCCGTCTGTTATGGCCGATGAATTCCCTACCCAGGCGCGCTCCATCGCCAGGGCGCGGTCAATCATGATGCTCGTCGGCAGCGGGAAGAAGAGACGCAGCAGGTCGGGCCAGGCCAGCCCCCAGGAGACTTCGTCCAGGCTGCTGTCCGATGCCGCCTCGAACGGCACAGGCAGGCCGGAGCTTTCCGCTCCCTGCGCGATCCAGTTCACGTAGACGGCGGAACCCATGCTGCCGCCGGAGATGGAGCTGATGAGGCTCAGCGAGCGGTCAAAGGCTGGTCCGTGCAATGTGTGCAGCTCTTCCAACACCTTCGCCGTCCACGCCGCGGCCTGGATTCCGCCGCCGGCCGAGGCTACGACAATGGCAGACGTCCGCCCGCCTGCTATGAGCGTTCCATACGGCGCGGGCGGGCGGATTTCGCTGCGCTTCATCATCGGGTAGGTGTGGTCGGAAAACGGGATGAGGCCGTTGATGATCCCCCATAGCGCTACGACAAGCAGCAGAGGGATGTGCCAGCCGTCGAGGAAGAACTGCGCCGCCGCACCCCACCAGCCCAGCACCAGTACGGCCATCAGCGGCCCGATCAGCGCGGGAATGGTGTGTTGCTTGCCAAGCTGAAGCCTGCCGATGATACCCAGCGCGGCGTAAAAGAGCATCGTGACCACAGCGGCAATCACGGCAAAAGCGTGGTCGGGCCAATATCCGATATAACCGCGCCCAAGCCGCCACAACGGGTCGTGTATCGAGGTCAGGCTCTCGGGAGCGGCCTGCGCGGCGCTGGAGCTATGCAGCCAAACCGCGGTCAGCAGTACCCCTACTCCGCAGAGCACATCCACACCTAGCCCTGCCAGCACGCCAAGCGAGGCGCGGATAGGGGAGCAGCCCTGATGCGCGGAGACCAGCACGGCAAAGAGCACGAACCAGGCCGCCAGCGCAAGCGGCGGGCCGATGGAGGTCACGAGCTTGCACGGACTGAAGACGTCATCCAGGCTGACCCACCACGTCACAAGCGGCCCGTAGTGCGCCTTGTACCCCAGACGCGCCGGTCCGGCCACCAGCAGCAGGCGCAAAAGGCACCACGCCGAGGCCGAGACTGCGAAGGCCGCCAGCGTGGTGAAGAAATGCCCGAGGGGCAGCTTCTTTTTCGGCGAGAGCGCGAGATCGAAGAGGCCGTAGAAAAGCGAGCTTCTCAGCACGACGGCATAGATAGGAAAGCCGATGAGAACGGCGATCATGCCGAGCGGAATCCACAGCACGCTCACCGTCTCGATGGCCACGCCCGCAAGGCTCAGCAGCATCGAAAAAAACTGAAGCGTAACACCCATACACGCGCAGAGAAGGAAGAGCGGCCGCATCGTATGCCTCGCCGAAGGAAAGTTACAGAAAAGTTGGCCCTGGAGTCTGCACTGAGATTAGCGCAACTTGAAGTGGTGTCAAGGAAAGAAAAATCGTTGCAGAGAGCTGCCCGATTGCACGAGCCCGGATTGCACGAGTCTCGTCCGGCAGGGGAGAATCGAGTGCATGATTGCTCATCTGCGCGGCAAGTTGATCGACAAGCAGCCGGGACAGGCCATTGTGGAGGCCGGAGGGGTCGGCTACGACGTGGCTATTTCCGTCCCGACATTCACCGCGCTGCCCTCGGTGGGCGCGGAGGCTGCGCTCTTCATTCACATGCAGGTCTCGGACGACGCCATCGCGCTCTTCGGCTTTCTCGACCGCGAAGAAAAGCGGCTCTTCGAGCGGCTGATTACGGTGAGCGGCGTGGGGCCGAAGCTCGCCATCAAGATGCTGAGCGGGCTGTCGAGCGAGCGCACGGTGCAGGCCATCCGGGCGCAGGACCACGCGCAACTGACGCGCATTCCCGGTGTGGGCAAGAAGCTGGCCGAGCGGCTCGTCGTCGAGTTGAAAGACAAGCTGGAAGACTTCGCCGTGGCTCCCGTGGCAAGCAGCGTCAAAGGCGCAGCCGTTGAAGACGTTCTCTCGGCGCTCGTCAATCTCGGCTACCAGCGCCCCGCCGCGGAGAAGGCCATCGAGCAGGCGGTGAGCAAAGAAGCGGCGCTCGCCGGCGATTTTGATGGCTTGTTCCGCGGCGCGTTGAAGCTGATTCGGTAAACTGAGATTTGTCATGGCGCGTACATTGAAGTCGCAATCCTCTTCCGTCGCAGTTGTTCCCTATTTCCGTCCTGAGGCACTGAAGTTTCTGCGCGGCCTGGCGCGAAACAACGACCGCGAATGGTTTCAGCCGCGCAAGGCCGTCTTCGAGGTTGAGCTGAAGGAGCCGATGCTTGCAATCGTTCGCAAGATTACCGACGCAATGCTCGATTTTGCGCCGAATCATGTGCGGCCGGCGGAGAAAAGTCTGTTCAGGATTTATCGCGACACGCGCTTCTCAAATGACAAGCGGCCTTACAAGACGCACATCGCGGCATGGTGGTCGCATCAGGGTATGGAGAAGACCTGGGGAGCGGGCTACTACTTCCATGTCGGCGCGAAGGAAGTCGTAATCGCCGCCGGAGCCTACATGCCGGAGAAGGAGCAGCTCGCCGCGATTCGCCACTGGCTGCTCGACAACCACGAAGAGTTTCGCAAGCTGCTTGCCAAGCCGGCGGTCCGCAAGGCATACACCGAGTTCGATGGCAACGCGCTGACTCGCCCGCCCAAGGGTTTTCCCGCCGACCACCCGGCGATGGATTTAATCAAATGCCGGCAGTGGGGCCTTGCCACCACGCTGCCCGTCGAAACGGCGCTTGACAAGAACATTGCCGCGACCGTGATCCGCTACTTCAAGCTGGCCGCGCCCGTGGTCGATGCGCTGAACACGTCGATTGCCGCCACGCAGCCGAAGAAGAAAGTGCTCTTCGGGCTGAGGTGAGAAACGCTTGCCGAGGGCTTACGAAAGTCATAAAAACAGGTCGATTTCAGGCAAAAATCGGGAATTCCGGCCCAAATACCCAAAAATGCCAACAAAACTTGTGGAAATCACCCTGTTTTTCCTTGACTTTAACCGCCCCAAAGCCGCATTGTGTTGAACGGTAGGGTTCTCCGGAACCGCATGAATACAGGGGTTTCGTGCATACGTTGCCTCAGTCGACTCCCTCCATGCGGTAAGGCGCGGGCGGTCTTTGGGAAAGCGAAAAGACCTCGCGGCAGTCGGAAACCCAGGGCAACATTTTTGTATTTTAAGGAGAACACGCATGGCAACTGGACTCACGAAGACCGCTCTTACGCGCCACCTGGCTGAGAAGCTCGAACTGACCAACAAGCAGGCCGCAGCCTTCCTGGACCTGCTGGCCGAAACCGCCATCAAGGAAACGAAGAAGAACGGCGTCTTCGTGATTCCCGGCATTGGCCGGCTGAAGAAGGCTGAGCGCAAGGCGCGCGTCGGCCGCAACCCGCAGACGGGCGAGGCCATCAAGATCAAGGCCAAGACCGTGGTGAAGTTCACCGTGGCCAAGAGCGCCAAGGACATAATCGCACCGCCGAAGAAGTAGTTTTTCTGCTGCACGCGACGAGGGAGAAGCCATCCGCTTCTCCCTCGTCGTTTTTGCGCATGCGAAGATTTTTCTGAGCTTTGCAGCGGAACAATCCATCGAATACGGTATGAACGACTCGACTTCCGCTGAGATGGAGCCGGAGGTGTTGCCGCTTGGCTTGCGGCGCACTCTTCGCCTGGAGGGCCTGGCGATTGCGGCCGTGGCCGCGGCGCTCTATGCGCGCACCGGCGCAAGCTGGTGGCTCTTTGCGGCGCTGTGGCTTGTGCCCGACCTTTCCATGCTGGGCTATCTCATCAATGCGTGCTGGGGCGCAAGGATTTACAACAGCATTCATTCCTATGCAGCGCCGGCAATGCTGGCGGCGTGTGCGCTGCTACTGCCGGGAGCGGGTCATCTGCTGCCCTTTGCGCTGATCTGGGCCAACCACATTGCAGTGGACCGGCTGCTCGGCTATGGACTCAAGTCTCCGCAGGGATTTGGCTGGACGCATCTGGGACGTGTGGGGCGTACGAGTAAAGCTACTCTTTCGTAACGGCCTTGCGTGGCGAGGTGAGCGCGGCGCGCAGAATCAGCCACACGCCGAAGCTGATGAGCGCCGTCTTGGGCCACGGCATCTTCCACTCCTCGATGAGCAGCGCCGCGCAGACTACCGCGAGCGCCGTGGGAATGGGCCGCGTCAGGAAGCCGCGAACGGCCAGCGAGACACAGAAGCAGAGGATGAAAGCTATCCCCATCAGGTTGCTGTCATAGCGCCACCACAGCACGGCGGTGACAAGCAGAATGCCAATCGGGTTTACCTCCGCGAGCAGCGAATGCAGCCAGTGCGGCTTGTTTCCGTTGCCAGACGCGGAAAGACTGGGCAGCGGGCTGCGCAGCATGGGAAACAGGCGCGGCACGGCGCGCAGATACGCTTGGTAGGGCTCGCCGAGCTTGCCGGTGAGAAACCGCTCCTCGCCGAGAATCAGCCGCAGGATGCAGAACGGGACCAAGATCAGGGTCAAGACCGCGCCAGTCGTCGGCATGGCGAAGGCAATGGCCGCGATCATAAAGAAGCTGCCGAGGTAGAGCGGATTGCGAACGTAGCGGTAAGGGCCGTCGGCTATTACCGCGCCGGCCTGCATCCGCGCGTTGCTTACCACGCCGGGATCGAGATATGCCGTTCCCCACACGCGCAGCGCCGCGCCAAGAGCCGCGACGAGGATGGCGAGCACAATGAAAATCGGCGTGGCGGCGGCGAAGCTTACGAGGCCGAGGCGCGATAGCTCCAGCGCCAGCCATTCGAGCAGCGAGGTGCGGCTGCCAATTCCCCATATCTGAATCCACGGCGAGTAAAAGCCGAGCAGGATGATGGCGACAAAGATCACGACGCGGAGGCGGAATTCGATGGCGGATGCGCGCATAGCTTTTGTATAGGCTATACGCGCCGAAGGCGCCTGTGGTTCCAGGCGACGAGCCCGCGGTTCACTCGGCGCGCAGGGCGATCATGGGGTCGATAGAGGCGGCACGGCGCGCGGGCAGCCAGGCCGCGGCAATCGAGGCCACGAGAAAGCAGAGCATGGTGCCGCCCAGCGCCCGCGGATCGTGCGGCGTGACGCCGAAGAGCACCTGGGAGAGCAGTCGCAGGAAGACGAGCGATGCGCCAAGGCCGACCGCGGCGCCGGCAAGCGCGATTGCCGCGCTCTCCCATATCAGGCTGCGAAGAATCGGCCCGCGCCGCGAGCCCAGCGCAATCCGAATGCCGATCTCGCGGGTGCGCTGCGCCACGGAATACGAGACTACGCCGTAAAGGCCGATCAGCACCAGCAGCACGGAGAAGACAGCAAATGCGCTCAGGGTAAAAAGCTCGAAGCGCACCAGCGATTCGTTGTCGTTGAGGAGCTGCTGCATGGTTTCTACGTTGTAAATGGCCTGCGTGGGGTCGATTGCGGCAACGGCAGCGCGCGCGGCGGGTGCCAGAGCGGCGGGATTGGAGCCGGTGCGGACAAGGAAGGTCATGTAGGGCCAATCCTGCTGCGTGTAAGGCATGTAGTATTCGGCGAGCGTGCTTCCGCTCGGGCCGTAACGGCGGACCGGCGGAATAATGCCAACGACCACAGGCGGCGTCTTGCAATACCAGAGGCAATGCAGTTGCTTGCCAATCGGGTTCTGGCCCGGCCAGAGTTTATCGGACAGATCGCGCGAGAGAATCACGACTCTTTCGTTATTCCTGTCGTCGCTCGGGGAAAAATCGCGTCCGGCAATGATGGGAGTTCCCAGCGCGCCGAAGTAACCGCTGCTCGCAAAGCGCGGAGCTGCTGCAACGGGCTTATCGCCGGCAACGCCTGACGTGACGGGCAGCAGCATCTCCGGGCGCTTTTCGAGCGGCAGCGTGCTGATCGCGGCTGTGCCCTGTGCTCCGGGCAGCGCAGAGAGACGGCTCAGCACTGCGGTGTAGAAATCGCCGAGCGCAGGCGTGGAGGCACCATTTTTGTCTTTGAAGTAAGGCGCGCCATGCAGCGAGACGGAAAAGCTGAGAATGCCTTTGACATCGTATCCGAGCGGCACATCGTTCATGTTTTTCATCGTGCGCAGCAAAAGCCCGGCTGCGGAGAGTAGCAGAAAGGCAACGGCCACTTCGCCGGCGACGAGAACCTTGCGGAATCGCGTGCCGCGCGCGGAGTGGGTTACCGCGCCGAGCTTGAGCGCAGCGGCAGGCTGTGTGCGTGCCGCGACCCATGCGGGCACGAATCCGAAGACGAGGCCGGCAAAGACAGCGACCAGGACCGTGAAGGCCAGAACCACGGGGTCCAGTGCCGGGCGCGGAAAATCTGCAAGTGCCGCTGGCTTCAGCATGTAGAGCATTTGCAGAATGCCCTGCGTGACGAGCAAACCGAGCAGGCCGCCGGCAATGGCGATTGAGAGAAACTCCACAAGCTGCTGCCGCACCAGCCGGCCCTGCGTTGCGCCCAGCGCCGTGCGGACCGCGAATTCGCTCTGCTGCCGCGTGGCACGTGCCAGCGCCAGAGCTGCCAGGTTGGAGCAGGCGACGAGCAGCATCAGGCCGACGGCGAGGGAAAGCATGAGCAGCGAGGCGCGGATTGACTTGGTGAGTTGCGCTGCGATGGGCGTCAGTACAGGCCGCATATCTTCGCCCTTCGGCGCGTTCGGGTTCATGCTTGCAGCGCGCGCCGTGAACTCCGCGCGGACCGCATCGATTGGCAGGTTCGGCTTTGCGCGTACTACAACTGACGTAAAGAGAGCGCCGGGTTCGCGCAGATCCGTTTGCTCGTCAAAAATCGTCGGAGCCCATAGATCGGTGTTGGTGGGAAAATCCATCCGCGGCGGCAGCACGCCGATGATGGTGAAATCGAATGCGTTGACGTGGATTGTCTTTCCAATCACGGCTGGGTCTGCGTTCCATCGGCTGCGCCAGAGGCGGTCGCTGATGAGCACGACATGGTCCTTGCCGGGAATCTCTTCCTCGGCCAGGAAGCCGCGCCCCAGATGTGGAGTGACACCGAGCACGCGAAGAAACTGCGCGCTGGTCTCCGCTGCGTGCAGCCGCTCGGCTGCGCTGCTGGAATCGATGCTGAAGTTGACGCCGCTGGTGGTGTACATGGCCGCGGCCTCGATGGTGTGGAGGGACTGCGCCGCCGCGTTAAAGGATGCGTCGAACTGGGAGTCGGCGCCAACCATGTTGTATCCGAGACCGACTGCGATGGCCTTGTCCACATCGAGTACGCGCTCCGGCGCATTGAAGGGCAACTGGCGCAGCAGGATTGCATGCACCAGCGCAAAGACGGCAGAGTTAGCGCCCATTGCGAGCGCCAGCGTCAGCACGGCAGTAAGCGCAAAGCCGGGCGAACGGCGCATCTGGCGCAGGGCGAAGCGGAGATCCTTCAGAATGCCGTCGAGCAGCGGAATCGTGACGCGTTCGCGATAAGCCTGCCGCGTCTGCTCCACGCCGCCGAGATGAAGAATTGCTTGCCGGCGCGCCTCTTCGCGCGTGAGTCCGGCGCGCACGCCTTCTTCGGTATGCAG
>JAATFM010000084.1 GCA_015655195.1 Terriglobales bacterium | reverse complement strand
CAATACTTTCCCAACGATGTGCTGGTCCTGATGGTAAAAGGCAACGAGGTATGGATGCTGCCCACGCGCGGGCCGGTGGCGGGCGGCTTGCTGCTGAAGCAGCGCAATGCCGACGGCGACCGCAGCCTGCTGGCCGCGCCGTATCTGCCCCCGGAGACTGGCGCGGGGCACTGGCCGGCATTCTGGGATGAGCGGTCAGGCGCGCTGCGCGTGGCTTTTCGCATTCAGAAGCCCGTCGCGCAGCCGCAGTCAGAGATGGAGCCGGAACCAGTGTCGAAACCGGAACCGCCACGTAAGCTCGAACCCGCGATTGCAGCCAAGGCAATCGTGGAGCGCGAACAGGGCCGGTGGGTCGTCTATCTCGACATGGGATTTTCCGGCGCGGATGCGCTCGCAGTTCGCACCGAGCGCAAGCGCATTGCCGATTTTGCCACCGAGGAGCGGGCCAAAGTGGCCGCCGGGTGGATAGAGCGCACGGCGGACAGGGACTTCCGCCTGCACGCGCATAATTTGGGATATTGATTCGAATGACGGAGACGATGACACTACAAACGATTTCCCTCCGCCCGCAGCCTGTGGGGATATTTCCTCTGCCTGCATCCTTTCTTTTGCTTCCGCACTCGGATGCTCCCGAGGCAGACGCCGCTCTCGCATCACTTTTGCGTGGCGACGCAAAGAATGCAAAAGAAGGCCCGTGGCGTTTCTATTCTCTTGCGCTCGACGGTAGGAACGACGAGGCTCTTGCCGCGATTCACGGCAACGGAGTTCTCGACGCATGGAATCGCTTTGCGCTGGCGCCGGACGCGGATGCAGTCGCAGGCGCGTACAAGGCATTGCAGAGCAGCCTGCCGGCGGAGATGCTGCCGCTGCTCGAAGCCGCTGCTTTTGCCTTTGGCCTGAACGAAGAGAAGCCCGATCCGGGCGATCTCGACGGCGAGCTTCGCGCACTTGTTTTGCTGACCACGGCCTCGTGGCATCTGGAACGCGAAGAAACAAACGAGGCGCTTGTGCTGCTCGACGAGGCTCTCAAGAGCGCCCGCGAGAAGTCGCCGCTGCTGGCCGCGCAGATTCTGCACCAGATTGCCGCAGCGGAGCGCACAAGCTCGCCGGCCAAGGCGATTCTGCACTACAAGGAAGCTATTCGGCTGGCGGATTCAAGCGCACTGGTGGGCCTTCGCGCAGAGTTGTGGCTGAATCTCGGCACGGTCTTGCAGGAGTCCGCGCGAGGCAGCCGGCCGGCGCTGATTGAGGCATCGCGGTCATATCAGGAGGCGATTCGCTGCGGCCTGAGCCTCGAAAATCTTCCCGAGCTATACGCCTTCACGCAGATGAATCTTGCGCTCACCTACCTTGCGATTCCGGCGCAGGAGGTAAGCGACCAGTTGCGAATGGGAATCGCCGTGCAGGGACTGCGCGAGGCACTGAAAGTCTTCACGAAAGAGACGCATCCGGAGATGTGGTCTTCCGCACAGTTGAATCTCGCCAACGCGCTCGTGTATCTTCCCTCTTCTCATCCGCAGGAGAATCTCGAACAGGCAGTGGAGTTGTACGAGGAGTTGATGGAGATTCGCAGTCAGGCGCGCGACCCGCTCGGCTATGCGCGCCTGCTGGCCAGCCAGGCCAATGCGCTGGCGCACCTCGGTATCTTTCAGCCGGCGCTTGAAAAGCTCAACGAAGCGCATAAGCTCTTTCACTGGCACGGCGAGCCGGAGATGGCTGCATCGGTCCTTGAGCTGACGGCGGAAATCAACTCCCGTATCGGCAATCGCGTCGAAGAAGGAGTTTCGTAGCAATGGACCTGCACGAGCGTCAGCAATTCGATTTCCTGCTGCACACAGCAGTGGAGCGATACGTGGAGCGGCTGGAACAGCGCAACAAGGGTGCGCGTAAAGCTCTCGAACGGCTGCGCCGGGAGCCGGAAGGCGAGGGCGTGTGGCTGAGCGAATTTGTCGGCGTCCTATTCGACGACTTTCTGCTCGCGAACAGCGCCGGCGCGGCCTTTGTGATGCGCGCCCTTGCTTCGCGCAAGGCTCCGGCGTTATCGTCAAAGCCCGGAGAGACGGTAGAGCAGTTCGCTATCCGGTGCGCCAAATCGGTCTTCGGCGAGCTCTTCCGGCAGAAGACGGAAGAGGCTCTGGAGCAACACGCAAGTTTTGAGGCCGCGACGGCCAGAATAGAATAGGGCATCATGGCATCGAGCGCCGAGATCAAGATTACCGATCTGGACGAACTGGCCCGCCAGGTGGACAAGGCGCTGGAACGCGCGCGCCAGCAACCCGAGGCCGCGCAGAAGACGGCGCTCGACCTGAAAGAAGCCATTGAAGCTTTCCATAAACTGGGCTTGACGAAGATCATTCAAAAGCTGAAGGAAGACGAGCGCGGCAAGGAGCTGCTCTTCGAGCTGGTAGACGATCAGGCCATCTATGCGCTCTTTGCGATGCACGGGCTGGTGCGCGAGGACATCGGCGTCCGCGTCACGCGCGTGCTCGACATGGTGCGGCCCTACATGCAGTCGCATGGCGGCGATGTGGAGTTGGTAAGAGCGACGCAGGACACGGTTTATATCAAGCTGTCGGGCTCCTGCAACGGCTGCTCGATGTCGAGCGTAACGCTGCGCAACACGGTGGAAGAGGCTCTCCACGAGCACCTGCCGCAGATTCAGAACATTGAGGTGGTTCCCAACGAGCCCGAGCCGGCGAAGGCTGAGGCCGAGATGCAATCTCAATCAGGCTTTGTCCCGCTCGCGGCAATCGCCGCGCTGCCGAAGCTCGATTACGGCTGGGCTGCCGGGCCGGTTTCGAGCGAGGTGCTGGAGGCAGTTCCCTTCCGCTGGGATGCCGATGGCGTGAGCGTTCTGATTGTGCGCTTCCACGGCCAGCTACATGCCTTTCGCAACGAGTGCGCGCACCTGGGAATGCCGCTCGACGGCGGCAGCCTGGACCCGGAGACCGGCGTGCTGGTCTGCCCGTGGCATGGTTTCCGCTTCGACTGCGCCAGCGGCGAGTGCCTCACCGTTCCCGAAGCACAACTGGAAGGACTGCCGCTGCGCGTCGAGAGCGGGCGCATTGTGGTGAGGGTGGCGCAATGACAGGCGGCAAAGTTCAGATCGGCGAAGAGGTACAGATTGGCGAAGAGGTACAGATCGGCGGCGCTGTAAAAATTAGCGGCGCAAAACAGATATGGCTCGGCGCGTATTCGCCCGGCGGCCTCGCATTGCCCGCTGCGCAGCCCACTGCCGCACAGCTTTACGCGCCGCGCGGCGTGTACTTCGACGACGATTTTCTGATTGCGGCGGACAGCGGCAACCACCGCATTCTCATCTGGCGCGGCGTGCCGGAGACAGACTGCCGCGCTGCCGATCTCGTGCTCGGCCAAGCCGATTTCCTGAGTGAAGGGCCGAAGCTGCTGCATCTGCCCACGGGCGTAATGATGCACGAAGGCAAGTTGATCGTGGCCGACGCGTGGCATCATCGGCTGCTGGTGTGGGAGCAAATGCCGGAGACGAACAACGCGGCCCCGGATTATGCAATCGGCCAGCCGAAGCTTGATTCCGTCGAGCCGAACCGTGGGCAGGAAAAGCCTAGCGCGGATTCGCTCTACTGGCCCTATGGTTTTGGCTTTGCCGCGGGATGGTTTTGGATTGCCGACACCGGCAACCGGCGCGTTCTGGGCTGGCCCTCGCTGCCAAAAGCGAATGAGCCGGCGCAGATTGTGCTGGGGCAGCCGGATGCGACGAGCAGCGAAGAGAATCGCGGCGCGGCAGCCGGCGCGCGCTCCTTCCGCTGGCCTCATGCGATTGCCGGAGACGCGCACCGGCTGCTGGTCTCGGATGCCGGCAATCATCGCGTACTGGGCTGGAGCCCGATGCCGTGCGAGGACAGCGATGCCGCGCTTGCGCTGGGGCAGAAGGATTTTACGACTGCCGCGGAGTTGCCGTACATCAAGCAGGGACCGTCAAAGCTGCGCTTCCCGTATAGCATTGCACTTGAGGGCGCGCGGCTGGCCGTGGCGGACACGGCGAACAACCGCATCCTTATATGGGATGAGACACCACTGAGCGGATGCGGCGCGGCTGCCGATCATGTATTAGGCCAGCCCGGCTTTGACTCGAACGGCGAGAACCGCTGGAAGGCCGTCACGCACGACTCACTCTGCTGGCCGTATGGCATCTGGATGCACAAAGGCCGCTTGGCCGTGGCCGACTCCGGCAACAATCGCGTCACTTTGTGGAATCTCACGGAATTAGATCAGACGCTGAACGAATCTGCTGCGCTCGAAGCCGCGGCAGCGACGACAGCCGCATAAGGAGGAAGCACGATGTGTCTTGCAGTGCCAGGGCGTGTGGAAGAGATTGCCGAGAAGGAAGGCGTGCTGATGGGCCGCGTGAACTTTGGCGGCATCGTGAAAGACGTTTGCCTCGCCTATGTGCCGGAGATCGCTGTAGGCGACTACACGATCGTGCACGTCGGTTTCGCGCTGACCAGGATCGATGAGGAGTCTGCACGGCAGACACTCCAGGCATTCCACGAGATGGGGCTGCTTGAAGAGGAGCTTGGGCCAACAGATGCAGAAACCGCGGAAGAGGCCGGCGCAAAAACCAGTACGGAGGCGCGATGAAATATCTGAGCGAGTTCCGCGACGGCGAGCTGGCATCGCGGCTGGCGCGTGAGATTCATCAAGCCACCACGCGCCCCTGGAGAATCATGGAGGTCTGCGGCGGGCAGACACATTCGATCATTCGCAACGGCATCGACCAGCTTCTGCCCGAGGGCGTGGAGATGATTCATGGCCCCGGCTGCCCGGTCTGCGTCACGCCGCTGGAAGTGATTGACCGCGCACTCGCGATTGCCGCGCAGCCCGGCGTAATCTTCTGCTCCTTCGGCGATATGCTGCGCGTACCGGGGTCGGTAAAGGATCTCTTCCAGGTCAAGAGCGAGGGCGGCGACGTTCGCATCGTCTACTCGCCGCTCGATGCGGTCAAGCTCGCAATCAAAAATCCCGACAAGCAGGTCGTCTTCTTTGGCGTCGGTTTCGAGACAACGGCTCCGGCCAATGCAATGTCCGTGCACCTGGCCAAGATGCAGGGGCTCAAGAATTTCTCTATGCTTGTCTCGCATGTGCTGGTACCGCCGGCCATCGAAGCCATCATGCAATCGGAGAACAACCGCGTGCAGGCATTTCTGGCCGCGGGCCACGTTTGCAGCGTGATGGGCTACTGGCAGTATCCCGCCGTGGCCGAGAAATATCGCGTGCCGATTGTCGTCACCGGCTTTGAGCCGCTCGACATCATGGAAGGACTGCGGCGCACCATCCTGCAACTCGAAAAAGGCGAGAGCCGCGTGGAGAATGCCTACGAACGCGTTGTGACCTTTGAGGGCAACAGGGAGGCGCAGCGGCTGCTCGGCGAAGTCTTCGAAGTCTGCGACCGCGCATGGCGCGGGATCGGCGTGATTCCCGCGAGCGGCTGGCGGCTCAGCGCGGCCTATCGCGACTTCGACGCCGAGCTTCGTTTCGCCGTCACCGGCATTCATGCGGTGGAATCGCCGCTCTGCCATAGCGGCGAGGTGCTACGCGGAGCATTGAAGCCCAACGAGTGTCCGGCCTTCGGCAAGCAATGCACGCCGCGCCGCCCGCTCGGCGCTACGATGGTTTCCAGCGAAGGCGCCTGCGCTGCTTATTACAACTACGGGCGCTTCATTTCGGTAGAAGAACTCACTCATGCCTGAAGAAACCATGTCTGAAGATACGAAGATCGATTTCTCGAATTGGACCTGTCCGCTTCCGCTGCAGGACTACCCCACAATCGTGATGGGCCACGGCGGCGGCGGCAAGCTCTCCTCCGAGTTGGTGGAGCACCTCTTTCTGCCTGCCTTTCGCAATGAGACGTTAGCCGGCCTCGGCGATGCGGCAGTCATTCAGCCGCCCGCGGGAAGGCTCGCTCTCTCCACGGATACCTTTGTCGTGCAGCCGTTGTTTTTTCCCGGCGGCACGATCGGCGATCTTGCCGTGAACGGCACCGTGAACGATCTCGCCGTCAGCGGCGCGCGCCCGCTCTATCTCACCGCGGGCTTTGTGCTGGAAGAAGGATTTCCCATTACCGATCTTGCCCGCATTGTGCAGCGCATGGGCGCAAGCGCCAGAGCAGCGGGCGTGCAGATCGTAACCGGCGACACGAAAGTGGTGGAGCGCGGACACGGCGACGGATGCTACATCAACACCGCGGGCGTGGGCGTGATTCCAGACCACGTAAACATCGGCCCATCACTGGTGCGACCCGAAGATGTGATCCTAGTCAGCGGCACGATTGCCGATCATGGCATGGCGATTATGAGCGTCCGCGAGGGGCTTGAATTTGACTCGGCAATCCTGAGCGATTGCGCGCCGCTCAACGAGCTTGCCGCGCTGGTTCTCGAAGCCGGCAGCCAACACGTGCACGCGATGCGCGATCCGACGCGCGGCGGACTCGGCGCCACGCTGCATGAGATTGCCGGCGCAGCGAAGGTCGGCATTGTCGTCGAAGAGACGCAATTGCCGGTCCGGCCTGCGGTGCACGCGGCCTGTGAGTTGCTCGGCCTCGATCCGATGTTTGTGGCCAACGAAGGCAAGCTGGCGGCATTCGTGGCTCCGGAGGCAGCGGATGCAGTGCTTGCGGCGATGCGCTCGCATAAGCTCGGCGCAGAAGCACAGATCATCGGACGCGTAGTTGCCGAACATCCGCGGATGCTGGTGGCGCACACACGCATCGGCTCGAACCGCGTGATTCCCGAGCAGATCGGCGAGCAGTTGCCACGCATCTGCTGAAACGCCGCAGCGGCGCTTTTGTACAAACAATCCAGAATCCAGATAGCTCAGAATCCAGGCTGAAGATTGGCTGACAGGAAAAGAATCACCCCGCACCGGCCTCGCGTTGCGGCGAGTCGATGCGGGGTGTCTGTTGAAGCTGCGGTGTGTCCCTTAAGAAACTATTGGACAGTAACCGACATGGTGAACGGCACGGAAACCTGGTTCTGGCTGCCATAGACGACTACCGGTCCGTTCGCCGTGCTGACAGTGATGCTACCGGTTTGCGTGCCCACAATGCCGATGGTGTAGGTTCCCTTCGGCGTGACCGGCGCTGTCTCGGGATTCAGGTTCTTGGTTGAGCACGCGGTGGCGCCAAAGAGAATCAGGGTCACGCCGAGCGCCAGCATATGGTTCCGGTATGCGCCGAGCTTTCGCCGGAAAGTGATTCCGAGCAGGCCGAACCCGATCATCAGGGCAATGGTGACAGGCGAGTTCCGCACCATATCGCTGCTGGTCGCGTTCGGCGCCACGTTGGTGTTGAGCGTGACAGTAACATTCTCCGGCGCGCAGACAAGGGTCTGGGCGGTGGTGCCGGTGCATGTAATACCGACCGAATTCGAGGGATTCTGATTCGGCGGGTAGCTGAACGAGCAGCTTGCATAGGGCGGCAGATTGTTGCAGGTAAACGCGATCGGAAGCGTGAAGTTATACGTAGTCTGGGTCGAGTTGAGCCAACCATAGCCGTCCACGGAGTTGAGTGTCAGGTTCGCGCTCGCTGAGGAGCCAGCCGTCACGTTGATGGCGGAGGGTGCGGAAGTAAGCAGAACCGCCGGACTGTTCAGGACATTGAAGGTTATCGGCTGCCCCGTTGTGCCCTGGTAATTGTCGTCGCCGCTGTAAACCGGGGTGATGGTATAGACGACCATCATCGGCCTATAGGTGGTGATTGAGGCATTCGTGACCTCCAGGCAGTCCGTCGCAAAGTTGACCTGCCCAGTCGGCGAAAGAGCAATGGTTGCCGATCCGGCACTTTGCGGGCAGGCCGCGCTGCCGCCGGTCTCAAAGATTACGATTCCGGTGGGCTGGCCCGCCACAGCAGTCACCGTCTCCGGCATGCTGTACTCCCAGTAATTTCCCTGCCCGCTGTAGTTGGGGAAGTTCTGCGACGAGAGGACATAGGGCAGGAATGGCGGTGGATTCTGGTCTCCCGTCATCGTAACGGCAGACTTGGCAATGGTCGGCGTGGCGGTTCCGGTGGAACGGCCAAAGACCCGGTCACCCTCGTACTTCGCCGTAAAGGTATTGCTGCCGCCATGCACCAGTACGAGGGGGAAGGTTACGACACCGTTCGAGAGTGTACCGGCCACCGTGGTGGCGGTCCCGCTCGACGCGGTGTAGGTAAACGTCACCTGGCCGGTAGGAACATCGGTTCCACTCTGCGGCGAGACGGTAATGGTGACGGTAGTATTGACAACTTCCGCACCGCTCCCCACGGAAACGCTGGTGGTTGTGGGGGTCAGCGCCGCACTAACAGCGGTTGTGTTAATGGCGGTAGCATTGGGCGCATTCGAAACGAGCGTAATCTGACCGGTCAGTGTGCCCTGCTCGCCCGGCCCAGGAGAGAGTGTGACGTCAGCCTCGCAAGTGGCGCCCGGCGCGATGGGGCTGGAGGTAACGCAGGTTCCATCAGCAGCGGTGTAGTCGAGCGAATTAGAGCTGGCGTAGCCGGTCACTGACAGCGGCGTGTTGCCGGTGCTGGTAATGGTGGCGTCGAGAGAGGGACTATCGTTCAGCGCCACGTTGCCGAAATCGAGGACGCTGCTGGAACTGACCTGAGCAATGCTCCCACCGGCAGCAGGAGCCAGATAGACGTTGCCCCGGCTATCGATGGCCACCGACGCCTGTGCGGTTGCCGCGGAGTCAATCGTCGTCTCATCGGCGGTGCTCAGTGCGCCGCTGACGACCGGGATTCGCACTGTGGCGCCGGAAGAAGTAAGGTAGACCGATCCGGCCGGATCCACGGCAAGCCCCGTCGCGCCGCTCAGGCCGCTCAGGGCAGTGGTGATTGTGCCGTTCGAATCTTCGAACAGATTGGAACCGTCGATGACGTAGAGATTGTTGTTGGAATCCACGGCCACCGCCGAGGGAGCCTCAAACCCAGTGGTCAAAAAGGTTTCCGTCTGAGCCAGAATCGAAGTCGGAGCACCGCCCAGGTTGCTCAGTTCCACAACGCGTGCATTCGAAGGATCGGCCACATACAGATTGCCGAGTCCGTCCGCTGCCAGTCTGAGATTCGAGCCGAGGCCGGTGGCCAGTGTGGCCTGTGAAGCCGCAACCAGACCGCTCGGCCCGTAAGGAACCTCGTACACGTTGCCGCTGTCGGCGATGAATACATCGCCCGCGCCATCGACGGCCACGCCTGTGGGCGCAGTCAGACCGGTCCCGATGGAAACCGAATCGGAAGCGCCGACTGCAAACTCAAGCACCTGTCCAAGTCCGGCATCCGCTACATAGGTGTTACCTGCGGCGTCAACCATAACCTGGCTCGGCGTCTTGAGGCCAGAGCCGATCGAGCCGATCATCGAAGGAGCCGCCGTGTAGGCAGCGCCCGTGCCGGTGCCGTGCAATGTAATGGACACCAACGTTCCCGAGGCCGATTGCAGCACCAGCTTGGCCGATTTGCTACCAACCGACTGCGGCGTAAAGGTGATGTTCTCCGTGCAACTGCTCAGGGCAGCGTATGCGGTTCCCGT
>JAATFM010000299.1 GCA_015655195.1 Terriglobales bacterium | reverse complement strand
TCGGCGGATTTTGAGTCCGCTGCGTCTGCCAGTTCCGCCATCCCGGCTTTTGGGAAGGGTGGCAGTGTTGAGTATCGCATAGGCTTTGGCTTTGGCGCTATAACTTCGCGCTTTGGATTGTCCCGCTCGCAATACTTGCGAGGAAAGAAAAACGGCGCGGGTTTGTTACGGATCTGCGCCGTTTTGTGCCTGGCTAGGTGATTAGAAGACGATGCTACTGCCGATTCTGGATCTGGCGGGGCAGGCTGTTGGAGATGTTGGCCGTGATCCGGCCGAAGTTGCCGGAGGTTGCGCTCGACACGTTCGGTGCGACGAAGACGGTGTGGTTGAGTGTGTTGAAGGTCTCGAAGATGCTGGCCGCGCCGACCTTGAGTTGCAGGTCGATCTGCGGATGGCCTTGCGTGTCGAGTGTAATGCCGGTGCGGCGCAGCTCCTCAAAGCCTGTCGCCGTTGCCGTGATGTTGTACTCGCCCGGCAGCAGGAAGGGCGCGTGTACTACCCGGAGGCATCGCTTACGGTGCGGCTCACGGTGCCGGTGTGGACTTCCGTGACAGCGATAGTCGCGACCGACACCGCGGCTTCCGAGGTGTCGGTGACAGAGTCGGAAATGGTGCCGCGGAACTCCTGCGCCCGGCGGGCTGCGGGTAGCAGAATAATGGCGAGAGCGCAGAGCGCCACGAGCCCAAGGCTGAGAATCTAGCGGGCTTTCCGAGGCCGGAATCCGGAACCTGCTGCTGCCTCCTCCGGATGGACCGATTTCTTTCGCAGCCGCTTCAGTGGGCCTACCAATTTGGTTCCAAACTTAGCCCTTGCTGCGAGAAAGTTATAAAATCGGTAAAAATTCTGGATTGGTCAGACCATAGGACCGCGGAGCGACTGGGAAAAGTACCTATGGCTTCCCGCGTTCGGGATCATGCGCGCTTTCCACATCCCTCCCCGGCAGAGGCAGGACGCGAATTATGAATATGGAGCTACAAGTCGGGCTACAATGAGTACAGACGCAATGAACCCTGCCTCCTCCGCTGTTCTTCCCGAGCCTGTTACGGTTACCCCGGAATTGCTGGCCCAGCACAGCATCACTCCGGAGGAGTACCAACGCATCCTGAAAGCCCTCGGACGCGTGCCGTCCCTCACCGAACTGGGCATTTATAGCGTCATGTGGAGCGAGCACTGCTCCTATAAATCGTCCAAGGTGCATCTGCGCCGGCTGCCGACGAAGAGTGAGCGCGTCGTTCAGGGGCCGGGCGAGAACGCCGGCATCATCGACGTGGGCGATGGCTGGGCCTGCGCTTTCAAGATCGAAAGCCACAACCATCCCAGCTATATTGAGCCGCATCAGGGCGCGGCGACGGGCGTGGGCGGCATTCTGCGCGACATCTTTACGATGGGCGCGAGGCCGCTGGCAGTGATGGATTCGCTGCGCTTCGGTCCGCTTGAGGCCGGTGCGGGAACGGAATCGGAGCTCGCCAGGAAGAACCATTCCATCGTCGAGGGAGTCGTCGAGGGCATTGCCAGCTATGGCAACTGCTTTGGCGTACCGAACCTGGGCGGCGAGACGAAGTTTGAGGCCTGTTACAGCGGCAATCCGTTGGTGAATGCCTTTGCGCTTGGCTTGGTGCGGCAGGACGAGATTTTTTACGGCAAGGCGAGTGGCACCGGAAATCCGGTCATATATGTAGGAGCCAAGACGGGGCGCGACGGGATTCACGGCGCGACGATGGCTTCGGAAGAATTCAAGGAAGGCTCGGAGCAGAAGCGGCCTAACGTGCAGGTGGGCGATCCGTTCATGGAGAAGCTGCTGCTGGAGGCTTGTCTCGAAGCGATGAAGACCGGCGCGATTGTCGGGATTCAGGATATGGGCGCAGCAGGGCTGACCTGTTCGACCTGTGAGATGGGCGCGCGCGGCGGCGTGGGCCTCGATGTGGAGCTAGATTTAGTTCCGCAGCGTGAGACCGGCATGACTTCCTACGAGATCATGCTTTCCGAAAGCCAGGAACGGATGCTGCTTGTCGCCGAAAAGGGCCGTGAGCAGGAGGTTCTTGCGGTCTTTGCCAAGTGGGGGCTGGATGCGGTCGTTGTAGGCACGGTGGAGCCCGAGCCGCGGCTGCGGATTCGCCATCACGGCGTGCTGGTCGCGGACATTCCGAATGAATCGCTCACTGACGACGCGCCGCTCTATCACCGTCCCGTGGGCGAGTGGAAGGCACCGGTATCGCTCGATCCACCGGAACTCGTGCAGGAAGAGCTTACGACGGACCGCGACTACACGGCGGATCTCAAAAAGCTTCTGGCAAGCGCCAACATTTGCTCCAAACGCTGGGTGTACGAGCAGTACGACACCATGGTGCAGACGAATACGGTGCAAGGACCAGGCGGCGAGGCCGGCGTGATGCGGATCAAGGGCACAGGCACAGCCGGGCACGAGCGCGGCCTTGCGATGGCGCTTGACGGCAATGGCCGCTGGAGCTGGCTGGACCCGAAGCTGGGCGCGATGCACGCCGTGGCGGAATCTGCGCGCAAGGTGGCTTTGACCGGTGCGCTGCCCGTGGCGGCAACGAACTGTTTGAACTTCGGCAATCCCGAAAAGCCGGAGATCATGGCGCAGCTTTCGGCAGCGATTGACGGCATTGCGGAAGCTTGCACGGCGCTTGGCACGCCGATTACCGGCGGCAACGTCTCCTTATATAACGAGACCAAGGGCGAGGGGATTTATCCCACGCCGGTGCTTGGCATCGTCGGCATTCTGGACGATGTGACGAAGGCCGTTCCGGCGGATTTTCAAGCGGAAGGCGACGCGATTCTGCTGCTCTGGCCCATTCCGCGCGGCGAGGAGCCGAACCCGGATTTGAAGGTTCCGTTTACGCCGGAGCCGATGCGCTATCCGGTTGTGGAGACCGAGGCAGAGGCTGTGGTCGACGAAGACACCGAAGAGCCCGAAGTGACAGCGAGCACGGAGCTTGCCGCCTTTGGCAGCTCGGAGTACGCGAAGGTCGTACTGGGCGCGGTATGGGGCACGCCGCCGGCGCTCGACCTCGACGCCGAAGCCGACCTGCACACGCTGCTCGGCCAGCTTGCGGCTAACGAACTGCTTCACTCGGCCAAGGACATTGCCGACGGCGGCATTGCCGTGGCGCTGGCCGAGTCGGCAATTTCGAGCGGAATCGGCACAACGGCCAACCAGGACGAGTCTCTGCTCGTGCATCCGCTCTTCGGCCTCTTCGCCGAGCCGGCATCGACGGTGATTGTCACGGCGAAGCCCGCGGATGTGGACGAGATTGAAGCGCTCGCCGGCGAATTCAGCTATTTTGTAGCGCGCATCGGCACCACGGGCGGCACGAGTCTCACAATCAGCGTCGAAAAGGAGCCGTTTCTCTCGGCTCCGCTCGATGATCTGCGCACAGCCTGGGCGGGCGCGCTGGAATCCGCACTCCACAGTGAGGTGAACGCATGACACGGTTGATGTATCAGGGCGTTGCTGACGTGGAAGACACTTCCCTCGCCGCCGCTTCACAGTCCACGGCCCACGATTCACGGTCTGCTGATGACGACCCCAAGCTGCGCGAAGAGTGCGGTGTCGTTGCCATTCACGGCCATCCCGACGCTGCGCGGCAGACGTATCTCGCGCTCTATGCCTTGCAGCATCGCGGGCAGGAGTCGGCGGGCATTGCCACGGCCGACGGTCAGCGGCTCGCCAACATCAAGGGCATGGGGCTGGTCTCGGAGATCTTTACCGACGATGTGCTTCAGAAGCTGCCCGGCTCAATGGCAATCGGCCACACGCGCTACTCGACGACCGGCGACTCGGCGCTGCTGAACGCGCAGCCCATCCGCGTCGAATCCACCAAGGGCCTTATCGCCATCGCGCACAACGGCAACCTTGTGCACCTCGGCAATCTGCGGACAAAGCTCGAACGCGCCGGAGCATTCTTCCAGACCACCTCCGATTCCGAGATTATCGTGCAACTCATCGGGCACTCGAAGGCCGGCACGCTGGTGGATGCGATTGCGGATTCGCTCTCGCAGGTCGAGGGCGCGTTTTCCATCGTGATGATGACGCGCGACCGCGTCTTTGCCGCCCGCGATCCGCGTGGCTTCCGGCCGCTCTCGATGGGCCGCATCAAGAATCCCGATGGGCCGGACACGATTGTTTTTGCCTCGGAGACCTGCGCCTTCGACCTGCTACGCGCCGAATACGAGCGCGATGTGCTGCCCGGCGAGCTCGTCATGGTAACGCAGGACGGCGTCACGAGCCGCCAGTATTCGACGGGCGTGTCGCAGTCGAGCTGCATCTTCGAGCACGTGTACTTCGCGCGGCCCGATTCGCGCATCTTTGGCCGCTGGGTGCAGGAGAGCCGCGACCAGATGGGCCGCCAGTTGGCGCGCGAGTCCGGCGTTCCGGCGGATGTGATTGTGCCCGTGCCGGACTCCGGCGTGACGGCGGCGCTGGGTTACGCCGAGGAGAGCGGCATTCCGTTTCGCTTCGGCCTGATTCGCAACCATTATGTGGGGCGCACATTTATCGAGCCGGAGCAGCGCGTCCGCGACTTCGGCGTGAAGCTCAAGCTGAACCCGGTGCGGAACCTGCTCGAAGGCAAGCGCGTCGTTCTCATCGACGACTCGATCATTCGCGGGACGACCTCGCGGAAGATCGTCCGCATGGTGCGCGGCGCGGGCGCGAAGGAAGTCCATCTTCGCATCAGTTGCCCGCCGACCATCTCGCCGTGCTTTTACGGCGTCGATACGCCGAGCAAGCGCGATCTCATCGCGGCCAACCAGTCGATTGAAGAGATTCGCCAGTACATCGAGGCCGACTCGCTGGCCTATCTCTCGCTCGACGGAATGCTGAAGTGCTGCGACAGCAGCGAAAGCAACGGCTACTGCGTGGCCTGCTACACCGGCAACTATCCCACGCAGTGGGTAGACGTGGACGAGATTCTGCCCGCCGCGGCAATGACATAGGACTATAGATAGCGGCAAAGAGCAAGTCCGATGCTCTTGTAACATCAGCTCTATATTTTTTTCCTGCTGGGCGAGCGCTTTGGATAAGTTTTTTTCTTAAGTGTACGTTTTCTGGTTGGAGCGCCCGTTGGGAACGCAGACGATATTCTCTTTGGCTGAGGATTCGATTTTCCTTCAGCACCTGCATTATGGGCAGGTTGAGGGTTAGTCGTCAAAGGAGCTAATTCGCCAAAGATACCCGGCCAATCAAATTCGCCAGACCCAAGCTGGACGAAGCTAAGATTACTGCCATTGTCAAGGGAAGTAATCATTTTGAGGCGATTTGTTCTAGTGTTCATAAGTTATACCTCCAAATCAATATAGATAGAGAGACTGTAACTATCTAATGTTGCTTCTGATCAATATTGTGCTATGGAATTTGTACTTCTGCAAGGGTGCTATTGCCCTATAATAGCGCAAATCGTGAAAACAGCGGAGGCTCTGTGATCATTTGGGGACTGTTCTGGATTCTCGGCTCTATCGTATTTGCCATCGTAGGTGGTATCTGGTGGCTGGCGGTAGGGCATCTACCGCACGGAATTTGGTATGTGTATTTTTCCTTCTGCGGCGTACTCGCCGTTTCCCCCGTCGAGGAATACATTCACAACCGCCTGAAAGAGATCAAAGAAACAGCTTCTACAGTTACTGGAATCAACGAAAGACTCAAGGAAATTGCTGATCGCCTACAAAGCATAGAACGGAAAATTGGATAAAGACAGACGAGCTGGGTTACGGCAATTCCGTTTGTATAGCGTTCTTAGGTTCGGCTCGCTTCTGTCCGGGTTTTGTCTGTGACAAAAACACTTGACGCCCAACCCCTCCCCTTGTGATAGCATCCCTTTCTTAACATAGGCGCGGCGCAACCGGGCGTGTATTGCGCCGACAGGCAGCCCGGGCCAAAGCCGGAGTCTCTCCGTATGGATGAGGAAGACGGCCAAGTCGGATCCCGAGTTTCTCAGCTCGGCTCATCGAGCGCCCTACAGGACGCCCTCTCCAAATCCCTGCGCGTCATTCGATGCAAGTCTACCCAAGCAATTGAATCGGTCGTGTCCGTTGCGTCAATCGGACCAGTTGGACCGCTCCGGTTCCTGATTTTCTTTTTCATTCCCGCCAGCAGTTCCGAGATCAAGGGAGAAACCGCATGAAAACCTACCAGGGAAACGAAATTCGCAATGTGGCCGTTGTGGGCCACTCGCATAGCGGCAAGACTACGCTAATCGCGGCGCTGCTCCACGCCGCGCACATGACTTCCGCGCAGGGGCGGGTGGAGAACGGTACCGCTGCTACAGCCTATGACGAAGAGGAAGTTGCGCGCGGCATCACGATGCAGAATGCCGTGGCCTTTGCCGAGTGGCAGGGCGTCAAAATCAACCTCGTCGATACGCCGGGCTTCCATATCTTCTGCCACGAGGCCCGCGCCGCGCTGCTGCCGGTGGAAGCGGCCGCCGTTGTTGTGAACGCACAGAACGGCGTTGAGTCTGTCACGGAGCGCGTGTGGAAGTACGCCGAGGAAGCGAACATTCCGCGCATTGTGGTCGTGAACCAGATGGACCATCCCAAGGCCGGCGGAGGCGGTGGGCTAGCCGCGCTCATCGACGACCTGCACTCGCGCTGGGGCCGCGCCTGCGTTCCCATACAGTTGCCGATTTCGGACGAAAAAGGCTTTCACGGCATCGTCGATCTTGTCACGATGGAGGCTTTTTATTACGAGCCGAACGGCACAGGCGAGGGCAAGATCGGCGAGATTCCCGCGTCGATCACTCATGCGGCCAGGGAGGCGCATGAGGCGCTGGTGGAGCTTGTCGCCGAGGGCAAGGACGAGCTGATGGAGGAGTTCTTTGCTCAGGGCACGATTCCCGAGCAGCACCTCATCACTGCGCTGCATGAGGCGATTCGCGAGGACCGCATCTTTCCCGTGCTCTTTGTGAGCGGCGAGACCAACATTGCCACCGACCACCTGCTCGATTTCTTCAAGGTCTACGCGCCTGCGCCGATTGAACGCGCACCCTTTCCCGTTCACGCGCCGGCGCTGCACGCACTGGCTGCGAATGGCAATGGCGGCGGCGTCGCTGTCGCAAACGGCGGGACGAATGGTAATGGCGGTCCGGGCGAGGTCGCGCTTGCCGGCATTGGCTTTCGCCCGGTCGCCGATTCCGAGCCCGCTGCGCTGGTCGTCTTCAAGACCATGACCGACCCCTTCGCCGGCCGCATCAGCTTCTTTAAGGTTGTGAGCGGCGTGGTCCGCAACGATGCGGCGTTTGAAAACTACACGCGGCGCGGGCAGGAGCGGCTCTCGCACCTCAGCATCATGCAGGGCCGCAAGGCGGTCGAGGTCGCCGAACTGCACGCCGGCGATCTGGGCGCTGTGGCCAAGCTGCGCGATACGCTCACCGGCGACATGCTGGGCCAGAAGGGCGCGGAGATTCAGGTGGATTTGTATCCGCTGCCCGAGCCGGCGATGACCTACGCGATTGAGCCGAAGACGCGGGCGGACGAGGACAAACTGGCGCCGGCCATCCACAAGCTGATGGAAGAGGATTTGCTGATCCGCTTCTACCGCGACCCGCAGACGAATGAGTTCCTTATCGCCGGCGCGGGCCAGCCGCATATTGAGTCCATTGTCTCGCGGCTCAAAAAGCGCTACCACGCCGAAGTTACGCTCAAGAGCCCGAAGGTGCCGTACCGCGAGACGATTCGCACAAAGGCTGAAGCGCAGGGGCGGCATAAGAAGCAGACCGGCGGGCACGGGCAGTTCGGCGACTGCAAGATTCGCATTGAGCCGCTTCCGCGCGGGTCGGGCTTCGAGTTTGCGAGCGAGATTTTTGGCGGAGCGATTCCACGGCAGTTCGTGCCGGCGGTGGAAAAAGGCATTGTCGAAACGTCCTCGCGCGGCTACCTCGCCGGCTACCCGGTCGTTGATTTCAAGGCCACCGTCTACGACGGCAGCTACCATGACGTTGACTCGAACGAGCTTTCCTTCAAGATGGCCGGACGGCTAGCTTTCAAAGCCTGCATGGCCCAGGCGAAGCCCTGCCTGCTGGAGCCGATTATGAAGGTAGAAATCGAAACCCCCGACGCCTTCGCCGGCACGCTCATGGGCGACCTGAACAGCCGCAGAGGAAGAGTGCAGGGCATGGAAGCCCGTGGCCGCTCCACGGTCATCAACGCCGAGGTGCCAATGGCCGAAATGCTCAGCTACGGAGTCCAACTCACCAGCATGACGCAAGGCAAAGGCAGCTACCGCATGGAAATGGACCATTACGATGTAGTGCCGCAGCCGGTAGCCGAAAAAATCCTGGCCAGCGCCAAGCAACC
>JAATFM010000001.1 GCA_015655195.1 Terriglobales bacterium | reverse complement strand
ATGTTTCGGAGCGCAAGTGGGCGCAGAGTGAGGCTCCCGCGCAGATCGAGAACCTTGTCGAAACGCACAGGCCGCTCCAGGCGCTTGCCCTGCTCGAACGCGCCGAAAAAGACCTGCCCAAAAACGAGTCTGGAAACGGGCGTCTGCGCGAGCTGGCTGGCTCCTATATGCAGACGGTCTCGGTCACGAGCGACCCGACAGGCGCGGAAGTGGCGATTCAGGATTACCTGACGCCGGATGGAGCGTGGAAGACGCTCGGCAGGACGCCGATTGCAGGCGTGCGAATTCCCAAAGGCTACTTCCGCTGGAAGCTCGCGCAGCCAGGGCTGCCGGACGTGGTGGTTGCGCCGATAACCGGCTCAAAAATGGAGTTTCCGCTGGCCGAAATGCGGAAGGCGCCACAGGGAATGGTCTATTCCCCCGGCGGATCGTATGGCGAATACGTGGACATCCTCGGCTGGACCGGCCCCTACCCGCTGCCGCCGTACTATATCGACCGCTACGAAGTGACGAACCGCGAATATCAGCAATTTGTAGATAGCGGCGGCTACTCGAATCCGCAGTATTGGCCAGCCGCATTGCAGAAAGACGGCAAGACAATAAGCCGGGGCGAGGCAATGGCCGAGTTCCGCGACACGAGCGGCCGTCCCGGGCCTTCCACGTGGACGGCGGGGCACTATCCCGAGGGCCAGGAAAATTATCCCGTCTCCGGCGTGAGCTGGTACGAGGCTGCGGCATACGCGGCGTGGGCGGGCAAAAGCCTTCCCATCCTCTCCCAGTGGGAGCAGTCCGCTCCTGCGGATGTGGCCGAATACGCCGCTCCGATCAGCAACTACGGGCACTCCGCCGCCGCTCCGGTGGGCAAATTCCAGGGCCTGGGGCCTTACGGCACCTACGACATGGGCGGCAACGTAAGCGAGTGGGTCGTAAACGATGTCGATGATGGCAGGCGTTTCCTGGCCGGCGGCCGGTGGGACTCGCCGGAATACAGCATCTCCGAGCCGTTGGAAAAGTCGCCTTTCTACCGCATCGCCGGCGCGGGTCTCCGGCTGGTGCGGAACCTCGGCCCCATTCCCACTGGCGCGGCCGGCCCCATCGTCATCAAGGCGCGTGATTTTTCCGGCTTCAAGCCATCGAGCGATGCCGTATTCAATGCCTGGAAGGTGCTCTACGACTATCCCGCCAGCCTTCCGCTCAACGCCCGCGAGGAGGATGTGGTGCAGGAGACCGCCGACTGGCGCGAAGAGAAGGTCAGCTTCGAGACGGCTTACAACGGCGAGCGCATGAGCGCGTACCTCTTTCTGCCCAAGCGCGTGAAGCCGCCCTACCAGACCGTGCTTTTCTTCCCCAGCGCCCGCGTGCAGTTCCTGCCGCCGGACAGCCGCAACCTCGGCGATGTGGAATTCTTCGACTACGTGGTCCAGAGCGGGCGCGCCGTCGTTTATCCCGTCTACCAGGACACTTACGAGCGCCGCACGAAGTTCTGGCTGCCCAACGGCTCACAGAGCATCACCGTTACCACCGACTGGTACAAGGACGCCGGACGCACCCTCGACTATCTCGCCATGCGCAGGGACATTGACTCGAACCAGCTCGCCTACCTGGGCGTGAGCATGGGCGCGGCCGATGGCGTCATCGTCTCCACCTTGCTCCAAGACCGCTTCAAGGCGGTTGTATGGCTGGATGGCGGCTTCTTCCTCTGGCGTCCCGCGGCGGGCACCGACCAGGCCGAGTTTGCCGCGCGCATGAAAAAGCCTGTGCTGATGGTGAATGGCCGCTACGACAATGCCTTCTCCGTGGAACGCGCGCAGGACCCGCTCTTCCGGCTGCTGGCAACGCCCGCGGCCGACAAAAGCCATGTGGTGATGGACACTCCGCACGATGTACGCGACCAGCGCCCCATGCTTGCCCGCACCGTGCTCGACTGGCTCGACAAATACCTGGGCCGCGTGGCGCAGTAGCGCCGGGGCCAATTTTCCCGCTTCCCGAAGCAGGAACCGTCTTCGGGTGGGAATGCCCGCCCCGCGCCGGCGTCCACGACAAGGGCTTCACGGCAAACATTACCAACGCAACTTCCAGCGTCAGCCGCGACTAAGTAGAGCCCCACGCAACGATCCCATTCGCACGCAGTTGCGTGGGGCAGATATGGAATCGAAAGATCGGCATTGCGCCTGGCCGGCTCTACGATGGCGCTGACGCACAATGGGCAGGCCGGGAGTTTATCCCGGCGATAAGCCCGGTCAAATGATCTGTCCCAAGGCCGGAATCGCGCGTCAAACCGGGAATCGGCCTTTCTGTGCCTAATATCTCCTCGTATACCTTCCTGTTTTTCCAGCGATCATCAGAGTGAATCCCGGCGAGTACACCTCCGAATTCACTTACCTGATCTGCGGATTACCCTGCCAGGGCGCCGGCCTTGCAGGCGGCGCCGCCGCACTTAAATTGGCAATTTCAAGGGGAAGGTACGATGCTCAAGACCATATTTGGAACGAAACCACATGGGGCAGAGGCGAATGGCCACGGAGCTACCGTCGCATTCGCTGATTCACAGGCCGCAGTCGCAACGGCCACCACCCGCGAAGAAAGCGAGCTTCTCTGGTTCAAACGCGCCTTTGACGCGCTGCCGGTCAACGCCATGTTCTGCGACACCAACCTGATTCTGAAGTACCTCAACAAAGCCTCGCGCAATACGCTCAACGGCCTCGCACAGTATCTCCCCAAACCCGTCGATCAGCTTGTGGGTAACTCGATCCACATCTTTCACAAGCGCACGGATCAAATTGAGAACCTTCTCGGCGCCAAGCACCACCACGGCAACCACAAACTGCCGCACCGGGCGGTGATTCAGCTCGGACCCGAGAAGCTCGATCTCGATCTCGACGCCATGTATGACGAGAGCGGCACGTATGTCGGCGTGGCCGTGTCCTGGAGCCAGACGACGAAACAACTGGAGACAATGGTCGAGAAGAACCAGAACGCGCTGCTCAACCATGTGGGCGAAGTGAACCGTCAGTTGCAGATGGTTTCGACGGCGGCGCTCGAGATCGAGTCTTCAAGCGGAGAAGTGGCCAAGAACGCAATGTCGGTCGAGTCGGCAACGCGCAAGTTCCGCGAAGCCAGCCAGGATGGCATCTCTGCGATTCAGCGCCTGCAGGATTCCAGCGACGGAGTAGCAAAGATTGCCGACCTGATTGCATCAATCGCCACTCAGACCTCTGTGCTGGCGCTCAACGCGACCATCGAGGCCGCCCGCGCCGGCGTGCACGGCAAGGGCTTCAGCGTGGTTGCCAGCGAAGTGAAGAAGCTGGCCGAGCAGACCGCCTCGGCCACCAGCGACATTCAAAGCAAGGTGGCAACGATCCGCGGCGACATCGGCACGGCCTTCTCGGCCATCGGCAAGATCGATAACGAGTCCGGCGAGCTTACCAGCCTTTCGCAGCAGCTTGCCGCGGCAGCCGAGGAGCAGCGCGTGGCAACAAAGGAAGTGGCGCAGAGCGTAGAAACCGCCGCCCAGACCACGGCCAATATTGCCAATACAACGTCCGGCGTCAGCCACGGCTAAACGTTCGTCCTGCTGCAGCAAGGTTACAAAGAGCCGCATCCGGTTCCAGTAAGTTGAGAGCCGGATGCGGTATGCAATTTCTTGACTCGCACCTGAGTCGATTCCATACTTGACGTATGACCTACACCGTCGAAGAAGCGCAGAAAGATTTCGGCAAGCTGCTTGAGGCGGCCGAAGCGGGTAAAGAAGTGGTCATCGAGCGTGATGGCAAGCCCGTGGCTCGCCTTGCGGTGGTTGAAGCAGCGTCCGAGCCGCGCAAGAAGCGCGTTCTGGGCCAGTATGCCGGACAGCATCACTATTCCGATGATATTTTCAAACCTCTTGAAACGGATGAAGAGTTGCGGGAGTACGGCTTCGACATTATGGTCGACGGGAATGAGCCGAGCGAGCCGGCCGCGTGAAACTCCTGCTTGATACACACACTGCGCTCTGGGCTCTCGACGATCCTGAGCGTCTTGGCAGTTTTGGGCGCTCGCTCATCGAAAGCCCGGAAAATGAAATTCTCATATCTCCGGTAGTTCCGTGGGAGATTGCCATTAAGATAGGGCGCGGCAAAATGGCGCCCCATGCGCTTGTCTCAGATTTTCTGGCCGTTATGCAGCGGCAGAACTTTGCTTTTATTCAGGTCCACCCGCTCCACACAATTCGTGCCGGGCTGCTGCCGCTTCACCACCGAGACCCATTTGACCGGCTTCTCGCCGCGCAGTCACTCGAACTCGAGGCGCCGCTCATCAGCATCGATAAGATCTTCGACCACTATGGCGTAAACCGCATCTGGTGAGAGCCTGCTCCCTCGTGTCGCCGGATGCGGTTGCGCTTGACTTCGAGCAAACTCCGCATTTGTAAGAGTTTGCAACTCAGCCGCGCGTGGCGCATCCAACCAGTCATGGAATACCGTCTTCTTGGAGGCTCCGGCCTCAAAGTCTCTCAGCTCAGCTTTGGCGCTGCCACTTTTGGCGGCACAAACGAATTTTTTCGCGCGTGGGGCGATACGGATGTGGCCGGTGCGAAGAAGCTCATCGACATCTGCCTCGAAGCCGGCATCAACCTCTTCGACACCGCGAACGGCTACTCGGACGGCGCCTCGGAATCCATTCTCGGCAAGGCAATCGAGGGTCGCCGCGACAAGCTTCTCATCTCGACGAAAGCCTTCTTTCCCACCGGGACGGGGCCGAACGACAGCGGCAGCTCGCGCTGGCACCTGCGGCGCGCCATCGAGGACAGCCTGCGCCGGCTTGGCACCGACTATATCGACATCTACCATCTGCACGGCTTTGACGCGCTGACTCCCATTGAAGAGGTCCAGCAGACGCTCGACCAGTTCGTTCTTGAGGGCAAGGTGCGCTACACGGCCTGCTCGAATTTTTCGGGCTGGCACCTGATGAAGTCGCTCGCGACGGCGGACCGCTACGGCTGGACGCGCTTCTCCGCGCACCAGGTCTACTATTCGCTCGTGGGCCGCGATTACGAGTGGGAGCTGATGCCGCTCGGAACCGACCAGAAGGTCGGCGCGCTGATCTGGAGCCCGCTGGGCTGGGGACGGTTGACCGGCAAAATTCGCCGCGGCACGCCACTGCCCGAAGTAAGCCGTCTGCACAAGGGAGCCGATCCGGGACCGCAGATGCCTGACGAATACCTTTATAAAGTTGTCGATGCGCTGGACGAGGTGGCTGCCGAAACCGGTAAGACCATTCCGCAGATTGCCATTAACTGGCTGCTTGGGCGGCCGACGGTCTCGTCGGTGATTCTGGGCGCGCGCAACGAGGAGCAGCTCAAGCAGAACCTCGGCGCAATCGGCTGGCAGCTCACGCCGGAGCAGATTGCAAAGCTGGACGCGGCCAGCGCCGTGCAGCCCGCCTACCCCTACTGGCACCAGCGCAACTGGCTGGAGCGCAACCCGCTGCCGGTTTAAGACCATTACGGCGCTGATGCACAATGGCGCCCGGCGAGATAGGCCGGGGTATTTATCCCCGGCCTATCTCGTTGTTCTCAAAAAGTTGTCATCCTGCGCATAGCCGTATCTCAGGCGGAGTCGAGGGATCCGCAGTTGCTTTCCTCCGCTGCACAAAATCATCCCGGAACTTTTGCAGATAATTTCGCCCATCCGTGCATACTGGAACTATCTGCCCTCTGCCCTGGCCGGGCTAAAACAGGCCGGACAACACGAAATCCGCAACAAAAAGTGTCGTTTTGGTGCGATAAAGTAGCGTTCTGGCCGTGTTCCTGCACGATTTCAAAACGGAAAAACTCGTCATAAACAAAAGAAACAAAATGCCTTACAAGATAAGAAAACGCAAAATCATGCTATCTCAAATTTTTCTGCACTATAAACAGTGCATTTCCATAATTCGTTGCCCTGAGCAAAGATGCAGCGGCGCTGCATAGCGATATAAATAGGCCCTCGCAGCCATCTGGAAAATCGCCCTGGCTCCTACGGGTCAGCGGGTAAGAATGTCCTGGCGCGGATGGCTGAAGGCCGCGGCGGGAATGTCGGCGATGGGCAGCGACGGGCCTTCCCACAGGAGGCGCGGCGATCCCTGGCTGATATTGTGCAGACCCTCCACGTGCAGCGTGTGCGGGCCGGCGCGCAGGCCGAGCGAGCCGCGGGCGTATCGCATGGCGTTGCCGGGCGAGCCGCAGACCTGCGCGAAGGGCGGCCCGGTGCGCGCTACTTCGATGCCGTCGATGACGAGCCGCGCGCCGTCGCGGTCCAGCAGGTGAAAGGTGTAGCCGCCGTCGGCGGGAATGTCGAGGAAGCCGTCCCATGTGGTAGCGTAGCGGGTAAAGCCGCGGGCGTCGGCGGTCAGGTCGGGCGCGTCGCCGGAGAGAATTGCGATGGCGCTCCTGAGGTCGGGCAGCTCGGTCCACCCGCCGGGATAAATCTGGTATGCGAGGCCGGGCAACATGGGTCCGGCAGCCTGCGCGGCAGAGTACCAGCGGGCAACGGCAACGACACCCTGCGCAGCCCAGTCCTGACTCACCCAATCTTGTCCGGCCGAGTCTGGTCTGCCCCGGTCGTCCGTTGCCTGCAAAAGCACGCGGAATCGCCCGGCTCCATTCGCACCATCGAGGTCCGTTCCCTCGGAGTCGGTAAAGATGTGGCTTACCTTGCGGCCCTGCGCCTGCGAGCCGTCGCCGAAGCGCCAGGTGAAGCTGGTGTGCGGCGAATCTTTGGCGGTAAAGGTGATTTTCTGGCCCACGGAAACGACGGGCGGATCGACGGTGAAAGATGCGACGGGACCGCGCGGCGGAATGTAATGCGTCGCCTCGGAGGCATCGACCGTGACGGGAATGTCGGCGTTTCCGGAGGCGACGCTCTGGCCGTATTTCACATTCTCGAAGACCACACCGTTGACCTGCCCCTTGATGCTGGAGCCGGCGAGCGGCGGCTGGTCGAGCGCCCAAATATTACGAAAGGTGAAATTGTGCAGCGCGAGCTGCTCCTGCTCGATCTGCGCCAGCGAGTACCAGTTGTCGAGGAAGAGATTCTCAAAAGTATAGTTTGAGTGCTCGCCATGCGCGCCGTTTGCGCCCCAGAAGCCGAGCAGCCCGAAGGTCTGGCCGCAGGCGCCGATGCCGGCGTGCAAAATGTCGGAGTCGCGGAGGGTGAAGTTATGCGAGTTGAAGATCTTCTGCGGCCAGCCGGCGCGGACGATGTTCGAAACGCTCGTCGATAGCTCGCTGGTCTCGATGGTGATGTCGTGCACGTCCTGCCCTGGGCGCAGCATGTCGGCCTCGTTGTAGCCGTCCCAGTTGCCGAGCAGCGCGATCACATCGTCGGAGGCACGGAAGAAGGAATCGCGGACGAGGCCGTTCCAGGTTCCCATCCAGTCGATGCCGTCCTGGTTGGCGTTATTGGGATTGCCGCCGATGACGCGCAGGTCGTCATAGACGAAATCGGAAGAATTCTTCATCTGGATGGACCAGGTACGCGAGCGCAACACGCAGGTCAGGCCGTCGATCTCGATGTTGTGCGCTTCAAACGAACCGATGCAATGCCAGTCGGGCTTCTGCATCCAGCCCTGATCGGTGTTCGGGTCCTGCGGGCCGTCGTAGATGATGGTTCCGCGGCCGAGAACCTTTACGTCTTTTACCTGCCAGAGATTCAGGCTGCCGTAGAGGAATGTGCCGGGCGCGAGATAAATCGTGTCGCCGCTTTTGGGATTCAGGCTCTCATGGTAGACGCCGGCGGAGTAGGTCTTGACGTTTGGCCCTTTCGGCGCGGGCGGCACGGGCCTGCCGGCGAAGAGAAAGAGCATCGGAGCGTGGTTGAGAAAGTCACGCGGGCGGCTGATGGCGAGCTTGGCCGGCGCGGGCAGGCGGAAGCGGATTGTTTGCCCCGAGCGAGTAGCGCGAAGGCCGAGACGCCAGGGCTCAATGTCAACGCCGCGATCCCAGAAACCGGGCTCGGCAGCGGTGATTTCAATATCGACCGGACCGGTAATGTCGAAGCTCGCAAAGTCGTAGCGGTCGGCGGCGTGGGCCACGTCAATGGGCTTGCCGTTGACGGTGATGGTAAATGCGTAGGAGCGCAACTCGGGCGGGACGGGCGCTGATTGCACCGAACTTGCGGGCGCGGGACTTTCGGCCCCGGGGTCTGCGGCTGCATGGTCCGCTGCGTGCAGGAATGCGGGAAGCGCGAGGAAAATGCAAAGCAGCGTGCAGACGCGGGGCAAGAAACGGCGCTCCGGAGAGGAATGTGAATCTAATCAACGATAGCACCGGCCGAGTTTGGGTCAGGACAGGTTCGTGCTATCCCACATCCCAACTGCAGGGATGTGGGGCACCCGGCATTGTGCGAGAACTGCAATGTCTTTGCCCTGGATTCCTTCGCCTCTAGATGCCTTCGCCCATCGATACGAACTCCGCTAGGCGGCTCAGTTCCTTGCGATACGCGATGCGGTCAGCCTCTTCCGCGGCGAAGGGCTGCGCCCTCCGCGCCGCGCCCGGCTGCTCTTCAAGCTGGGCTTCGAGCTGACTGACGCGCTCGGAAAGTGCGATGAGCGCGTCCGAGAGCGGGTCCTTGATCTCGTGCGGGTCGGTGATGAGAATGCGCTCGCCATTGCGGTAAACGATGTGCGCCGGCACGCCGACAACGGTCGAGTTCGGAGGCACATCGGAAAGCACAACAGACCCCGCGCCGACGCGGGAGTTCTGGCCTATCGTGATGTTACCGAGAACGTTGGTGTTGTTGCCGACGAAGACGCCATCGCAGATTGTCGGATGGCGCTTGCCGTGTTCCTTGCCCGTACCGCCGAGCGTGACGCCCTGGTAAAGCGTCACGTCGTCGCCGATGATAGCAGTTTCGCCGATGACAACGCCCATGCCATGATCGATAAAGAGGCGACGGCCAATGGTGGCGGCGGGGTGAATCTCGATGCCGGTGAGGAAGCGCGCCTTCTGCGAGAGGATGCGCGCCGGCAGCCGCAGCTTCATGTGCCAGAGCCGGTGCGCGAGACGATGAATCCACACCGCCCAGAGACCCGGGTAGCAGGTGACAACCTCGAACCACGAGCGGGCTGCCGGGTCGCGGTCGAAAACCGAGCGGATGTCTTCGCGGATTTTGTCAAAGAGTGGCATGGGGGCTGAAGACAGTGAATCCCATCCTTGTGACAGAAACAAGTCGTAAGGATGGGGCACGGAGCATTTGTGTTATCCCACCCCAGGCGCAAAAACAAAAACGCGCCGAGGGTGGGCACCCGGTTCATGTCCTGCGGCTCTACAGCGTAACGGTTTCCGTGGGCAGCGCGAGAACTTCCTGGCGCAGCGCGTCAAAGAGCACGCTCGAAAGATAGCGCTCGCCGAAGTCGGGCAGGATGGCGACGATCAGCTTGCCCGCGTTCTCCGGGCGCGCCGCCACCTTGAGCGCGGCGGCCAAGGCCGCTCCCGACGAGATGCCGATGAAGAGGCCTTCTTCCTTCGGTGCGCGGCGGGCAATATCGATGGCTTCATCGTTCGTGACCTGCACGACTTCATCGACGAGCTTGGTGTCGAGAATCGACGGCACAAAGCCCGCGCCGATGCCTTGAATCTTGTGCGGGCCGGGCTTGCCGCCGCTCAGCACGGGGCTGTCGGTCGGCTCGACGGCGATGGCTTTAAAGGACGGCTTGAGAGGCTTGATGTACTGGGCGATGCCGGTAATCGTTCCGCCGGTGCCGACGCCGGAGATCAAAATATCGACTGCGCCGTCGGTGTCGTTCCAGATTTCCGGGCCGGTGGTGGCAAGGTGAATCGCCGGGTTGGCCGGATTGTCGAATTGCTGCAGGATGTAGCCGTTCGGCGTCTTGGCGAGAATCTCGTTGGCCTTGGCAATGGCGCCCTTCATGCCGTTGGGGCCGGGCGTCAGCACAATCTCCGCGCCAAATGCCTTGAGCAGCACACGGCGCTCGACGGACATCGTCTCCGGCATGGTGAGAATGAGCTTGTAGCCCTTGACGGCGGCGACGAAGGCCAGCGCGATGCCGGTATTGCCGCTGGTGGGCTCGATGAGAACCGTCTCGCCGGGCTTGATCTTGCCGGCCTTCTCGGCGGCGTCGATCATCGCGAAGCCGATGCGGTCTTTCACGCTGGCCAGCGGGTTGCGGCTTTCCAGCTTGGCGACGACGGTGGCAGGCAGCCCGGCGGCCAGGCGGTTCAGCTTGACCAGCGGCGTGCCTCCGATAAGTTCTGTGACATTCGCGGCAATGCGCGCCATGATGTTCTCCTCTTTCAGCGGGAAAATTCCCGCGATTCGCAAAATGTTTGGGAAATGGTGGAGCTTGTCAGGCGGGAAAACACGCGCGCAGGATGGCACACGTCAGCGTCGGCACTCGCACCAGAACGGGCTTAGCGACATCGACGCATGAATTTAGCGTAGACCTGCGGGGTGGGGGAGCGCAAGCGTCCGGGTTAAGCACGAGGGACGGGGCTGAGGAATTGATAAATCCCGTGCCCCACCCTTGCGGCTTTTTTCTGCCGCAAGGGTGAGGCAGTATAAATCCCCAATCATCCCGTATTCCGCAGTCCCGCCGAGATACCACTGATCGTTGCCGCAATCGCGCGATTCACTTCCGGCGTGTTTTCGCCGTTGCGCTTGCGGCGCAGCATGTCGACTTGAATCAGGTGCATCGGGTCCACGTAGGGATTCCGCAGGCGGATGGAATTGGCGAGAACCTGATTGCCTTGCAGCAGCTCCTTCTGTCCCGTAATCGCCAGCACGGCGCGGGCGCTGCGATGGAACTCGGCTTCCAGCATGTCGTAGACCTGCTCGCGGAGCTTGGGGTCTTCGACAAGCGTGGAGTAAAGCTTCGCCGTGGCAAGATCGGCCTTGCCGAGCGCCATCTCGACGTTGCGGATGAGGTCGATGAAGAGCGGGAACTCGCGGGCCATCTCGCGTAGCAGCCTCTGCGCGCCGGGCCGCGGCAGGAATTCTTCGATGGCGTAGCCGACGCCGAACCACGCGGGCACCAGCAGACGCGACTGCGTCCAGCCGAAGACCCACGGAATGGCGCGCAGGTCAGTGATGTTGCGCGTGGCCTTGCGGCGCGAGGGGCGCGAGCCGATCTTGGCCTGTTCGAGCTCGCCAACCGGTGTGGACTGCTCGAAGTATGTGATGACGGCTGGGTTGTCGAGAATGTTTTTGCGATAGAAATCGAAGGAGAGATTCGAAAGCTCGTCGAGCGCCGTCTCCCACGCGGGCTTCAGCACGCCGGTGAAATGGCCTTTGGGATCGCGGGCATTGGGGCGGGCCAGCGCGTCGAGTGAGGCGGCAATCATGAGTTCGAGATTGCGCTCGGCCAGCACCTCGTCGGCGTATTTGAAGTTGAGAACCTCACCCTGCTCAGTTATGCGGATCTGGCCCTCGAAGGAGTCCATGGGCTGCGCGAAGAT
>JAATFM010000314.1 GCA_015655195.1 Terriglobales bacterium | reverse complement strand
GCCGAGATTGCGCGGCTTGAGTTCAGCGGCAAGGACCGCGCTGCCGGCAAGCACTGGGAAGACTGGGTGAAGGCCTACAACGAACGCAAGGCCGCCGGCGAAAAAGACATTGCACTCATGCCGGAGAAGCTGGACTAGGCGGAGTTGGATGTAGAATTTCGGTTGAGAGGAGGCAGCTTCGTGGGCGTGGTTGAAAATGTCCGTCAGGTCTTGCAGGATTTCATTGCGCCTGAACTACGCGAAATTCGCGGTCCGTTGACCGCCCTTGGCCAACGGATAGAAGCTGCCGAGGGAGTCAATCGCATCCGATACGAAAATCTCGTGCAACCCCTCGAACTTATACAGCAGTCCTTTGTATTCGACAAACGCATCTGGGAACTTGAAGCGGAGAAGCGTCGATCCGCCTGATTCGCAAGACCATGAAGATATTTCTTACCGGCGCTACTGGCTTTGTCGGACATCATGTAGCCAAAGCTCTCGCAGCCCAGAGCGCAGACCTCCGTTTTCTCGTTCGCAAAAGCAGCAATCTTGCCAATCTAGAAGGCATTCCCGGCGAAACCGTCGTCGGCGATCTGATGCGGTCGGAGTCCTATGCGCCGGCGCTTGCCGGTTGCGATGCAGTGATGCACGTGGCTGCCGATTACCGCCTCTGGATTCGCGATCCGAAAACGATGTACCGGGCGAACGTGGACGGCACGCGCGATCTGCTCCGCGCCGCTCGCGAGGCCGGAGTGCGGCGCGTCGTTTACACATCGAGCGTGGCGACGATGCACTTCCGCACCGACGGCGTTGTTTGCAACGAAGACACGCCCGTCTCGCTTGCCGATATGGTGGGCCATTATAAGCGCTCGAAATTTTTAGCAGAGCAGCAGGCCATCGCTGCCGCCGAGGACGGGCAGGAAGTCATCATCCTGAACCCGACGACGCCGATTGGTCCGAACGACGCCAAGCCCACACCGACGGGCCGCATCTTCGTCGATTTCCTCAACGGAAAATTCCCGGCCTACGTCGATACCGGCCTCAATCTCGTGGATGTTTCCGAAGTCGCAAAGACGCACGTAGACGCTCTCATCAAAGGCACGCCCGGCCGCCGCTACATCCTCGGCGGCGAAAACCTGACGCTCAAGCAGATTCTCGATAAGATGTCGGCTATCACCAGCATCCCTTCGCCCAAGGTGGAAATCCCTTTCGCGGTTGCTGCGACCTATGCTTTTTTTGAAGAGTTAATCACCGGCCGCATTCGCGGTAAAGAGCCACGCGCCACGCTCGAAGAAGTTCGCATGGGCCGCAAGAAAATGTTTGCATCGAGCGCTCGTGCCCAGCAGGAATTAGGCTTTCGCATCGCGCCAGTCTACCCGGCGATGCGCGCTGCCATCGAGTGGTTTCGCGCCCACGGCTACGCGCCCGTCGAGCCTAAGCAGGCCAGCAAATGACCCGCGTCGCCATCCTTGCCGCGTTTCCCGCGGAGTTGAAGCCATTGGTTCACGGCTGGCCGCACAGCACGCGGGCCGGAGTGCATTTCTGGGCGCAGCGCAACGAGGAAGAAGAGTGGATTGCCGCCTGCGCCGGAGCGGGCCACGCTGCGGCAACGCGAGCCTTTGCCGCGCTTGAAGATGGCGGTCCCATCGATCTCGTCTTTTCCATTGGCTGGGCCGGTGCGTTACGCAACGATCTCGCCGCTGGCTCAGCGCACAACGTTGCCGGCGTCATCGACGTGCAGACCGGCGAGCGCTTTCGCTGCGATGCCGGCGCGGGGCCGCTGTGGCTCGCCACCAGTCCGCGTGTTGCCGACGAAAATGAGAAGCAGCGTCTCGCCTCCAGCTACAACGCCGCTCTCGTTGACATGGAGGCTGCGGCCATTGCGCGGCTTGCAGCCATGCGCGGCATTCCGTTCTATGCCATCAAGGGCATCAGCGATACGCTCGACGCGAAATTGCCAGATTTCAACCGTTTCCTCGACACATCCGGTCAGATGCAGACCGGCCGGTTGATTCTCCATGTGCTTCCGCGCCCGTGGCACTGGCCCGCACTCATCCGGATGGGCGAAAATAGTAGCAAGGCCGCCAGAAATATCGCCGGGACGCTCGATGAGTTCCTGAGCGATCAGGCTGGCGGCGAAGGAATGTAATGGCCACTCAGACCGCAGCCTCCGAAGTCTCTATCGCATCCCCGCTGACCGCAGCTTTGCCTGCAACGATGCGCGCCGCCGTCTATCGCGGCGTCGACGACGTGCGTTTGGAGACCGTGCCCGTTCCCGCGATTGGAGCAGGCGAGTTGCTTGTCCGTATCGCGGTGTGTGGCGTCTGCGGAACGGATCTCAAGAAAATCCATCTCGGCTCGCACTCCGCGCCGCGCATCTTCGGGCATGAGATGGCCGGAACCGTAGTCGCGGTTGGTGAAGGCGTGACAAAGTTCCAACTCAACCAGCGCGTGATGGTCTACCATCACGTTCCCTGCGGCGAGTGCTACTATTGCCGCAAAAAGACACCTGCGCAGTGTCCGCTCTACAAGAAGACCGGCGCCACAGCAGGCTTTGAGCCTTCTGGCGGCGGCTTTGCCGAGTACGTCCGCGTGATGGACTGGATCGCTGTCGGCGGCGGCGTGGTCGCGATTCCCGACGGCGTGCCGTTCGAGCAGGCGGCATTCATCGAGCCGCTGAATACCGTCTATAAAGGTGTGAAGCTGCTGAATCTCGCGCCGGATGACACGGTGCTCGTCATCGGTCAGGGACCGATCGGGCTGATGCACGCAGTGCTTGCCAGTCGTGCGGGCGCGCGAGTGCTGACATCGGACCTGTATTCTGAGCGGCACGCGATTGCGGCAAAGTTCGGTCTTAAAAATCCCATTGACGCAGGCAAGGAGAACGTTGTCGAGCGAGTGAAAGCGGAGACAGAAGGCCGCGGCGCGGACGCCGTGGTTCTCGCCGTTGGCGGCAACGCGCTCATCAAGACCGCGATGGATGCCTGCCGGCCCGGCGGTCGTGTGATGCTCTTTGCGCAGACGCAGCACGGCGAGTCAGTATTCGATCCCGGCGCGGTCTGCATGGATGAAAAGACGCTGATGGGTTCTTATTCGTCCTCGTTCGAGATTGCTGGCGAGGTTGCGGATCTCGTTCTCGGCGGCTATCGCAACGGCTTCGATTTAACGCAGCTCATCTCGCACCGCTTTGCGCTCGAAGAGGCCGTTGCAGCCATCGAGATCGCATCGCACCCCACGGCAAACTCGATGAAGATTATGATTGAGCCAGTGCCGGGCGGGGGAAAGGATTAAGCGCGCGATGGCATCCACCATGCAAGCCGCGGTTCTCCACGGGCGCGAGGACATTCGCATCGAGCAGGTGCCCGTGCCCACGGCAGCGCCGGGCGAGTTGATCGTTCGCGTAGGCGCGGCTCTCACCTGCGGCACGGACCTCAAGGTCTTTCGCCGCGGCTATCATGCGCGCATGATTCAGCCGCCGGCGCTCTTTGGTCACGAGCTTGCGGGAACAGTAGTGGAAGCGGGCAAGGGCGTGCGGAATTTCAGGACCGGCGACCGCGTAGTGGCGTTGAACTCCGCGCCCTGCGGCCAGTGTTACTTCTGCCTGCGGCATCAGGAGAATCTCTGCGACGATCTGCTCTTCAATAACGGCGCGTATGCCGAGTACATTCGCATCCCGGCGCGGATCGTGGCCAAGAATACGCTGCATATTCCCGATCACGTGCCGCTGGAGCACGCCGCGCTCACCGAGCCGCTGGCCTGTGCCGTGCATGGTTTTGAAGATTGTCACGCGCGTCTCGGCGATTCGGTTGCCATCATTGGCGGCGGCCCGTTGGGGTTGATGATGGTGCACATGGCCGCGCTTGCCGGCAGTGAGGTAATTTCTCTGGTGCGCTATGCGGGGCAGGCGGAGGCGGCGAAGCAGCTTGGCGCCGCACATGTCGTCGAGTCGCGCAGCATTCCGGAAGCGATCGAGAAGACCCGCGCTCTCACGCCCGGCAACCGCGGCGTTGATATTGCTATTGAGGCCGTGGGCGCGCCGGAGGCGTGGGAGCAGGCGCTTGAGCTTGTCCGCAAGGGTGGGACTGTGAACTTTTTCGGCGGCCCGGCGGCGGATACCAAGGTCGCGCTCGACACCAACCGCATTCACTATAACGACATCACGCTGCGCGCTACATTTCATCACACACCGGCCATCTGCCGCCGGGCGCTGGAGCTTATCGCCGGTGGTCAGTTCCAGGCCGGCGTTTTCATCACCGGCCACGCGCATCTCTATGAGTTGAACCGCGTATTCGAGAAGCTGATGAGCCGCAATAGTGAGATCAAGACAGCGATTGTTCCGTGAAATCGACGATGATGACAGCTATTGATACAGCAGAGAGAAATGCGCTCCCCGCAGATGAGCTAATTGCTCAGGGATGGGCCGCGTTGCCGGCTTCGTATCGTATTCCCGATGCGGCTCCAACGCTGGCCGAGGCGCGTGCGTACTGCCGCGAACTGGCCGAATCGCACTACGAAAATTTTCACGTTGCTTCGTGGTTTCTGCCTAAGGCGCTGCGGCCGCATTTTCATTCCATCTACGCCTACTGCCGCATCTCGGACGATCTCGGCGACGAGGTTCCCGATGCGGCGCAGGCGCTTGCGCTGCTCGACCTGTGGGGCCGCGAACTGGATGCGTGTTACAAAGGCTGCGCGCGGCACCCGGTCTTTGTGGCGCTGGCGGAGACAATTCGCGAGTGCGCGATTCCCAAAGAGCCATTCGCCGATCTGCTCGTTGCCTTTCGCCAGGACCAGACCGTCAAGCGATTCGCCACAATGGACGATGTGTTGGCCTATTGCCGTTTCTCGGCAAATCCAGTCGGTCGGCTTGTGCTCTATGCCTGCGGCGAGGTGACACCTGAAACGCAGGAAGAAAAATTCCGCCTCTCGGATGCGACCTGCGCGGCGCTGCAACTCGCAAACTTCTGGCAGGATGTGAGCGTGGACTGGCTCAAGGGGCGCGTCTATCTTCCGCAGGACGATATGCGGCGCTTCGGCGTGACGGATGAGACGATTGCGAACGGTGTTGCCACGCCGGAGTTTCGTTCGCTGCTACGCTGCGAAGTGGCTTACACGCGTAAACTTTTTCTGGATGGAATGCCGCTCATCGGCAAGGTGGGGCGCGATCTCGCGCTCGATCTCGACCTCTTCAGCCGCGGCGGCATCGAGATTCTGCGCGCCATTGAGCGGGCGGATTACGACGTGCTGAGCGCAAGGCCCGCGATTGGCAAGGCCACGAAGCTCCAGCTCGCATTGCACGCCGTGAGCGGCAAGCTGCTGCCGTTTTTGCGGCTGGGGCCACAGAATGCGGGGAAGGCCGCTTGACCGTTTCCGAAACAACAGATGCGTTGACGCTGGAGCGCGCCTACGCGGAGTGTCGCGTCATTGCAAAGCGCGAGGCGAAGAATTTTTATTATTCGTTTGTTGCATTGCCTGCGCAGCGGCGCAATGCCATCTGTGCGATTTATGCGTTCATGCGCCGTGCGGACGATTTATCCGATGACGAGTCGCTGTCGCGCGAGGAGCGCAAGTACAACCTCGATGCGTGGCTTGCGGAGTGGCACGCTGCTGCGACCGGTATGGAGACGGCCGATCCGGTTTTTTTCGCTGTGCGCGATGCGATTCGGCGCTTCGCAATTCCGCTGAGCCTGCTCGATGAGCTTGTTGCCGGCACAACGATGGACCTCGAAAACGCGACGAGCGATGCGCCGGACACCTACGCGACCTTCGAGGATTTGTATCGCTACTGCTATCTTGTAGCGTCGGTCGTGGGGCTGGTTTGCATTCGCATCTTTGGCTATTCGGACCCGCGTGCGGAAAAATTCGCGGAGGAGACGGGCATTGCGTTTCAGTTGACGAACATTCTGCGCGATGTGGCCGAAGACGCGGAGCGCAATCGCGTCTATCTGCCGCTTGCAGACTTAGCTGCGCATAATGTGCCGTTGGCATCGCTGCTGAATCGCGCAGCCGGCACGCCGCCGAACCCGAACGAGCGCGCGCTGCTGGCCGAAATCGCGCAGCGCGCCGAAGGCTACTATCAATCGGCGCAGAGACTGATGCCTCTCATCGACCGCGAGAGCCGGCCCGCGCTGGGTGTGCTTGTCAGCATCTATCACCGTCTGCTGCGCCGGATCGAAGCTGCCAATTACGATGTTTTTTCGCAGCGCGCCAGTGTGCCAACCGCGCAGAAACTGGCGATTCTCGGCCTTGGAATGGCGCGCATGGGCGTGGCAAGGCTCGGTCTGTAATTTATTCATTGTGATGAACTCGACCCCGCATACAAATTCGAAGACAGTCGCTGTGATTGGCGGCGGGGTGGCCGGTATGAGCGCTGCGTGTGCGCTGGCTGACGGCGGTTTTGCGGTGCAGCTCATCGAGCGGAGAAGCTATCTCGGAGGCCGTGCGTCTTCCTATCTGCATCCCGGCGTGAACGAGGTCATCGATAACTGCCAGCACGTAGTCTTCGGCTGCAATACGAATATCCTTGGCTTCTATCGCCGCATCGGCGTTCTGGACAAAATTCACTGGACCAGCGAGATGACGATGATCGAACCCAGCGGACGCCGTTCTCTGCTCGGGCCATCATCTTTACCCGCGCCGCTGCACGCGCTGCCGAGCTTGTTTCGTGCGCACGCTTTCACCTTTGCGGATAAGCTCGCGCTCGTCCGCGCCTTTCGCGCCATGATGAGCGTGGAAGCCGACGACTCTGGCGAATCACTGCTTGATTGGCTGCGACGGCACAAGCAGACGGAAGGCGCAATTAACCGCTTCTGGCGGCTGGTGATTGCGAGCGCTTTGAATGCCGATCTCGACCGCATCGCTGTGCCGTATGCGGCGAAGGTGATCCGTGAGCTGTTTTTGAACTCAGCCGGGGCGGGCAGCATGGGAATGAGCTCCGTCCCGCTGAGCGAGCTGTATACCGGCGCGGAGAGGTTTCTCGCCGAACACGGATCGAGCGTGCTTTACAACACGAATGTTGAGGCGCTACGCTGCGACGAGGAATTTCGCTGGACCATCGAGACACGCACCGGATCGCTTACCACGGATTACGTGATTCTCGCGCTGCCGTTTGAGGCGCTTGGCAAGCTGCTGCCCAAGATGCCGCAGGCGGAGCGCACGGCTGCGCTGGCGGAACAGATCGCGCAGCTTGAACACTGGCCGATTTGCAGCGTGCATCTGTGGTTTGACCGCGAGATTACCGACCTGCCGCACGCCGTGCTGCTGGACCGCGAGATGCACTGGCTCTATAACAAGGGCAAGCTACAACCGTGGCGCAAGCGGAAGGGCAGTTACATTGAGTTGGTTGTGAGTGCATCCCGCAGCTTTGCCGCGCTTGAACGCAAGGAGGCAATCGACCTTGCACTGCGCGAACTGGCGGAGTTCTTTCCGGCGATGCGCGAGGCGAAGCTCGAAAAGGCCGCGCTTATCAAGGAGGTCCGCGCTACGTTTGGCGTGCCGCCGGGCATCGACAAACTTCGACCTTATTCTGAGTCACCGTGGCCGAGTTGTTTCCTCGCAGGCGACTGGATTGATACCGGCTGGCCCTCCACAATGGAGAGTGCTGCGCGTGCAGGACACGTTGCTGCTGAGCAGCTCGGATTGGATGCGGACGAACCATTGCGTGCCTTTGAGATGGACCTGAAGCCGAAGGGATTGATGAGGTTTCTGGGCGGCAGGTAAGCAATGTGCTATCCCACCCTTGCGGCAAAAAGAAACCGCAAGGATGGGGCACGGAGATTTCGGCTATTCCACCCAAGGCGCAAAAACAAAGACGCACCGTGGGTGGGTCACCCGGCCTGATGCACCTGCTGTCCAAGCCCAACGGCTAAAAGCTAAGAGCGAATAGCTGATTTTAATGTGCGAGGAAGTACACGCCGACGCAGATCAGCGCGGCGGCGGTCCAGCGGCGGCGGTCCACGTTTTCATGCAGAAAAAATTTTCCGGCAACGGTGTTGGTGACTACAGTGAGCGAGGCCGAGGCTGGCGCAACGAGTCCCAGGCTCATGTGATTGAGCGCGAAGAGCAGTGAGAAGAAGGCCAGCGCCAGAAATCCTACGCCGCAGAAGAAGAGCGGGCAGGTGACAACGGCGCGAATGGCTCCCTTGAGCCCGGAGTGTGCGCGAATCTCGTCGAGATCGCCGATGGACTTCATCGCAGCGGCGGTCAACACCTCGCCGGCGGTAGACGTGACCACGATAGCGCCGATCATCGCCGCAGCAGCCCAGGGATTGACGCCGAGATTGATGCCGAGATTCATTGCACCTGCTCCTCTTCAATAGCAGCTTCGCGGATGGCAGCTTTGTGGCGCGCGGCCTCCGGAGCACATGCCGGCGGCCGCTCCGTCAGCGACGGCCCCTGCGCCACATAACCCACGCCGATGGTGATGAGGATGACTCCAAACCAGCGTTCCGGGGAAACCGCCTCGTGCTGAAAGAAGCGCGCCAGCACTTCCACGATCATGTTGCCGAAGGCGGTTGCCGGCAACACGAAGGTAAGGTCGGCCCAGGAGAGCGCCGTCAGATAGCTTGCAAAAAAGCAGATCAGCAGCGCGATGCCGCCGGCAACCCACGGCGTAAACACGGCGGCGATGAGCGTAGCCGGGTGCGCGAGTGAGATGGCCGGCAACCGGCTCATTCCATGCGAAAGGCAGGCGTCGCCGAGCGGCGCACACACGGCCACTAGTCCTAGAATGAGCCATTGCCGCGCTGTGAGCTTTGCCTGAGACATCTGTCGAATGGGCCTAGTAGATTAGATTCACGGGAAGGAAATAGGAATCAGCACAAAATGAAATGGAGGGCCAACGCTGTTCTGTTGTCCCTCCGTTTCCGTTGTCGGACGAGGTTTTACGCGCCGGCGTTGGCCGGGGCCGTGGGCTCCGACTGGCGCGCGCGGGATTCCTTCACCATCTTGTTGCGCTGCGCGCGCAGCTTCAGGAATGCCTTGGCCTCGACGTACAGCCGCGGCACGTCGCGGTTGATAATGGCCTTCCAGATAACGCGGAAGGCGGCCTTGGGGCGGAAATAATACTCGTCGTAGAAGCGGTGCACCATTTCGAGCACGTAGTCGGTGGGCAGACCGGGGTACTCGATGTGCGCCATCTGGTGGCCGCCGTCGTCGCTCATGGCTGCGGTGTTCACGATGAAGCCGTTCT
>JAATFM010000053.1 GCA_015655195.1 Terriglobales bacterium | reverse complement strand
GTCGCCGCCTGTGCGGGCCACGGTATCGGAGTGGCGAATCCGGCCGTTGAAGAGGCTGGCAACCTGCTGCAGAAGCTGGTCTCCCATGTCATGGCCGTAGGTGTCATTCACGCCCTTGAAATCGTCAAGATCGACAACCAGTAGCGCCGTCTGACTCTGAGCGCGGCGGGCACGTTCGATCGCATTGGTCAGTCGGTCCTGAAAGAGCCTGCGGTTGGGCAGGCCGGTCAGCTCGTCATGCAGGGCAAGATACTCCTTATGCGCAATCTGGTCTTCCAGTATGAGCAGGATCATACCTACGGCAACAATGTACTTAGGCAGATTCCATATCTCGGATTCCAGCGCAACGGAGGGGAACATATGTTCGAAGAACGGCGACAGGACAAAGACCGAAGCCCAGAGAATGAAGCCGATAATGCCGATTAGTGCGCCGCTGGTGGCCTTGCGGTTGTGATACCAAAAGTGGGCCGCGCATCCCATGTAGAGAACGAAGAAGACGGCGTTGAAGGAAAGTTCGTCTCCGTCCGGGCGATTCCGCACCATCCACAGCACGGGCCACATGCCCAGATGCAGCAGCGTCATCGCCCAGCGCAGCGTGCGCGTGGACCAGTTCTTATAAATGAGCGAGGCTGCCAGCGGAGCCAGACAGAGAACCGCCGCGGCAGTGTTCTTGAACCAGTACGGCGCATCGAAGAAAAGCGCGCAAATATAGATGGCGAAAAGCAGGCCTATCAGCGACAGGACGACACGAACGACGGGCACGGCGCGAACAGGCGTCGAGGCGCGCATAAAAAGCATGGCTGCCATCATCAGCGACAGGGCGGAAAAGAGGGATACAAACTGCCCCGCAAGACCCGGAAAAGCGGTAAAGAGCTGGAGTGCGAAATGCAGAACGATGCAGTACCATCCGGCGAGCCAGTTTTGCGATGCGATCGTGCGAAAGCGGATCGCCACGGAGCCAAACGCCCAGGCAAGAAGCCCAACCGCAACCAAGTCCGGCAGCTTAGTCCAATCCACCTTCTGACTCCTTGTCCCGCCAGCACGAGTCGCATAACGTCTACATGCGCATTCCAATCCATCATGAAAGGATGGAAGGATTATAGGCTGGAAGGTGCATAAATACACGCTTTTTGTGAACTCTGGTAAGGAGTGACGCCAGCAGGAGAAGCGTTTCAAGATCGTTATGAAATTTCCGAAAGGTATGCAAAATTTTGCAATGTGTCAGATCTAATTTGCCCTGTAACAGGGCATAACGCGAGGCGTGCAGAACGAGCCGCATAAGAGAAGGGCTTTAGCCCCCGCTTCCAAACTGACCTACTACGCGAAATTTTGCAACATGTCTGGCTCACAGCCAATCAGTCTGAGAACGATTCCTCTGCAGGATCGGGCGCTGTGCGGACGCGTTCGATCTTTGCGCCCACGCCGCGCAGCTTCTCCTCGATGCGTTCGTATCCGCGGTCCATGTGATAAACGCGATCCAGCACCGACTGCCCGCTGGCCACAAGCGCCCCCAGCACAAGGCTGGCCGAGGCGCGCAGGTCCGAGCACATCACCGATGCTGCCGAGAGCCTGGCCGCTCCGTGCACCGTAGCCGTCCGGCCCTCTACGCGAATGTTCGCACCCATGCGGACCAACTCCTGCACGTGCATGAAGCGATTCTCGAAGATATTTTCCTGCACCTGGCTCGCGCCTTCGGCCTGCGTCAGCAGCGCCATGTACTGCGCCTGCATGTCGGTGGGAAAGCCCGGATATTCTTCCGTAGAAATGTCGGTGGCGCGCAGGCTGCCGTTGCCGCGTATGCGAATTTCTCCGTGGACAGGGTCGGCGGAGAGAATCTCGACCTTTGCGCCGGCCTCTTCAAGTCTGGCAATCACTGCGCCGAGATGCGCGGGGGCACAATCGGCCACGATCAAGTCGCCGCCGGTAATGGCTCCGGCCACAAGAAACGTACCAGCCTCGATGCGGTCAGGAATGATGCGGTGTCGCGCTCCGTGCAGGCTCTCGACGCCCTCGACACGGATCGTCGATGTGCCCGCGCCCTCGATCTTTGCGCCCATCCTTACAAGCAGCGCGACCAGGTCTGCTACTTCCGGCTCGCGCGCCGCATTCTCCATCAGCGTCTCGCCCTCGGCAAGCACGGCGGCCATCAGCAGATCCTCGGTGCCGGTCACGGTGATCTTGTCGAAGACAAGATGCGCTCCCTTAAGCCGCTCGGCGCGGGCTTCAATATAGCCGTGGGCCTGCGTGATCGTCGCGCCCATCTTTTCGAGTCCCTTGAGGTGCAGATCAATGGGCCGGCCGCCGATGGCGCACCCGCCCGGCATTGCCACGCGAGCCAGACCGGTGCGAGCCACAAGCGGCCCCAGCACGAGCGAGCTTGCGCGCATGGTTTTCACAATCTCGTAGCGGGCCACCGGATCGGTGAGCGTAGCACAGCGGATGCGCGTCAGATGCGGTTCGGAAAGATCGATTTCCGCGCCCATCGATGCCAGCAGCCTGCGCTCGGTGTCAATGTCCTTGACCTGCGGAATGTTTTCGAGGACGATTTCGTCTTCGGTGAGAATGGCCGCGGCCATGCAGGGCAGTGCGGAGTTCTTTGCGCCGGAGATGCGGATGGTGCCGTGGAGCGGGATGCCGCCGGTGATGAGAAATTTATCCATTGACTTACTAAACCTCTTGCACAAGAAAAGCATGGCGCGAGAAAAGCGCCTGAGGTTTCAGTGTAAATATGTTTTGGTTGCCGCCGCCGGTCTGCCCGGCCTGCCTGTACCAGCCTGTGCATCAATGCCGCGCGGATTGGAAAGGAATCACGGTCAGCGAGGCGTCAGGCTCTCGGGAGAATATTCCCCTTTTGAATTACCCGGCCCGCCCACAAACTGCAAGGTAGGAATGCGATCGCTCACATCCGGCAGCGGAGGAAAAGCCGCATGGGGCTCCGCCTGATACCAGTACGCCACGGAAGAAAAAGTGTCCGAGCGATGGTTGGCGTGGCCGTGCTCGATCGTTGCCTTGAAGGACTTGCGGAAGGGAATCGGCGAGTCCAGGTGAAAGCGGTAGACGCTCCAGCGGCTGCCCGCAGTTTCCCTGCCTACCAGCGGGGCGCCATTCAACGGCAGGCTGTATCCCATGCCGCCAAAATCCCACGCGCCCAGAAAGTAATCTTCCGAGCCGGTGCCGATAAACGTTGGCTTGGTCTCATCATCGATGAAGAACATGTCATCGCCTTCGCCCCACCATCCATCCTGATTCTGCAGGACCGACATGGTCACGCCGATGAATTGCCCGCGCCCCTGCGCCTCCATCCAGACGTAGTTGTCCTTGCCATCCGGATTGCGGCGGTAATTCACAATAGGATCGCCGTTCTCGTACCACTGTCCCGTCCAACCATGATTGGGTTGTGCCTGCCTGTACTGCGCATGGAAGTAGAGCGTGTCCTTTGCGAGCGGGTGGGGATAGGTCCGATAGTCAATGTTCCAATAGAGGCTGCCGAGGGATTCCTTGCCCTCATTCGTAATGGTGACGCGTGCATGGCGGGCAAAGGGCATGGGGAAGTAGCTGTTCATGGCATTGTCGTGCGAGACCGTCAGCAGTGCCGATTGCCATGTGATGACCTCGCCTGTGCCCAGCCCAAAGAAATCCCCGATCGGCGTCTCCACGCTCGGCGATTCTTCTCCATCCCAATACATGCGCAGCACAACACGTTTTAGAAAGAAAGGCTCGCGGTCGGACAGGGTGAACCAGATGTGCGAGATCATTCCCGGCCCATCCGTATCGAGTATGGTCAGTTCCTGTCCCGGCGTTACTGTGCGATAGTCTGCATTGCCGCCCGTTGACTCACGGCTCGACGAGCGATGCAGCGTATAGTCCTGCGGCTGCGTTGGGTCGGGCATCCAGGAAGGAAGCTGGCAGAAGGCAACGGATGCGGAACCCGCGGCTAACAGCAGCATCAACAGAAATCGCCGCATGGTCATCTCCGGTTTCCATGTCGTACAAGGTAGCCATGCGAGGATGCCTGAATGGAAACGTTTTTACTGAAGGTGATCTTTATACTGAAGCGGCTGATCCTGTGTCAAGAAAACGTCTACAAGGGCAGTGGTCAGCTTGAATTTACTTTGTCGCAGGGCACAACTTTAGTTGTGCCGAATGAGCCTTAATGAGAGAACTGGCTTTAGCCCCCGCCTGCAAACTGACCCAATACCTGAGATTATCTAAAGTTCGAGAACGTTGTCTTCGATGGCGAGGCGAACGTTGCCGTCGGATTTGGCGAGGCGGCGCACGGCTTCCGGCTTGTCGACACGGGCTTTCAGCATGACAAGAGCGACAGGCACGCTGCGGCCTGCGGACTTGATGGTCTCGACGGCTGTGGGCCGGTCGATATTGCAGGCGCGCATGAGAATGCGGATGCCGCGCTCGACGAGCTTGGAGTTCTGCATATGCACGTTGACCATCAGGTTCTCGTACACATAGCCCAGCCGGGTCATTGCGCCGGTCGTAATCATGTTCAGGATCATCTTCTGCGCGGAGCCGGCCTTCATGCGCGTGGAGCCGGAGACGACCTCGGGGCCGACCTCGGCAACAATGGCAATCTCCGCTGCGCTTGCAATCGGCGTGCCGTGATTGCAGGTGACGGCTGCGGTGAAGGCTCCGCGGGCGCGGGCGTAAGCCGTGGCGGCGACTACATAAGGCGTGCGGCCTGAGGCAGAGAGGCCAATGACGACATCCTTGCGCGTGGGACGGCGGCGGGCAATGTCGCGCTGGCCGAGTTCTTCCGAGTCTTCGTTGACTTCGACGGCAGAGGCGAGGGCCTTCGGTCCGCCGGCCATGATGTATTGAATCTGCCCTGGGGCAGAGGAGTACGTGGGCGGGCACTCGGAGGCGTCGAGGGCGGCGATGCGGCCGCTGGAGCCTGCGCCGATATAGATAAGCCGGCCGCCGTCACGGAGGCTGCGCGCCACCTTGTCGATGACCTGCGCGATCTCCGGAAGTGCCCTCTTGACCGCGGCTGCAACCTTCGAGTCTTCGTGGTTGATGATGCGCGCGATTTCAAGAGCAGATTTGGTGTCGAAGCCCTGGGAGGCTTCGTTCTGGCTCTCCGTGGTGAGCTGTTGGAGCACGGAAACGGAGTCAATTTTTTCGGCGGTCATAGGTTCTGTCGGTGCCGCCTCTGGAATCATGGTGCTGGTAAGCATGAATTCTGGCCTTGTATCTGATTGTACTCCTGCGGTGGTCAAACCGGAACAGCGGAAAGAGGGATGAAGGTGACGAAGGTATTTAGAGAGGCACGTCCGCATTGTCAGGGGCAAAGGGCGAGAAAAGCAGGGACCGGCCCATATCGACAATTACCATCCGTCTGATGTCATGGAAAACATAACCGCTTGTCATTCTGATCGAAGCGCAGCGGAGTCGAAGGCTTTTCGTCCGCTTTCCTACCCTGCTTCCGTGCCCCACCCTTGCGCCTTTTTTCTGGCGCAAGGGTGGGACTGCGCAGAAATTCCCCCTGGAACCACAGCCGGTACAGCTTTAGGAACGTGAAAGTGCCACTGCGTCAAATCGCTTCGCGGATGGCATCGTGGAATGCGGGCCGGACGGTTTTGATGAGCTGCGACTGGCGGTCGGGCCAAGTGCGGTTGGTGAGCAGCACGACGGCAATGCGGGCGTCGAGATCGATCCAGAGCGAGCAGCCGCTGTAGCCAAGGTGGCCGATGGAGCGCGGCGAAAAGCGGCTGCCGGAGGATGAGTTTTCGGAGGGCGTATCCCAGCCGAGGGTGCGCGAGCTTCCCTGCGGCGGCTGCCGCTGGGAGAATCGCTCGATAGTGGCGGCGGCGAAGAGGGAACTGCCCACACCCGCAGCAGAGGAAAGAATCTCGTCGGCGAAACGCAGCAGGTCCGGCACATTCGAAAAGAGACCGGCATGGCCCGCGGCGCCGCGCAGCACGAAGGCATTTTCATCCTGCACCTCGCCCTGAATGACGCGGTTGCGAAACCACGTGTCCTCTTCCGTTGGTGGAATGGAGGGCCGCTGCGCGGGGCGCGGACAGAAGCCGGAGGCGTTCATGCCGAGGGGGCCAAGAACTTCGCGGTAAACCCACTGCGTGAGGGGCTCGTGCACCAGGACTTCGAGGGCTTTGCCGAGGAGGATGAAGCCGGGGTCGGAGTATTCGGCGCGCGTGCCGGGTGCGGCCTCGATGGGCAGTTCGAGACAGGCGCGCAGCAGCGCGATGGGGGTACGGTGCGTGCGGAAGAGCTCAGCATAGCCGGGCAGGCCGGACGAGTGCGCGAGCAGATGATGCAGGCGGACGTGGCGTGCATGCGTTCCCGGCTCGCGGCCCACGACGAAGCCGGGAAGGAGTTCGCCGAGCGGCATTTCGAGATCGAGAAGGCCGCGCTGATGGAGAAGCATAGCCGCGGCAGTGGTAGCAACGACTTTGGTAATACTGGCAACGTCGTAGATGGTTGCCGGCGTGACGGCCGGCGAGGATTCGTCATAAGTGAAGCGGCCCAGCGCGCCTTGCAATAAGATGGAGCCGCCGGAGAGAACCCCGAAGACGCAGCCGGGAAAGGCACGTGCCGCGATGGCATCCGAGAGGACGCGGATAGCGGCGGAGAATCGCTCGTCCTGCGGAGCGGAGAGCGCTGCGGCGGCGGATTGGGATTCGCGATCCACTGTGTTTGAATCGTACCGCGAATCGGGCTTGTGTGGAATCGCGCCCGCGCAGAATCGGTAGAGTGTGGGATTGCGCTATGCGGCGGCGGCGCACGGTGAATTTCTGGCGACGGCGTGGGAATTGGCGCTATCCTTGGCTCAAAGAATTCCGTCTATGGCTGCGAGGGGAGAGGCGATGCAAAGGATGAGAACCGGCGCGGGTTCGGCGCTGGCGGCTGCGGCGCTTTGGGCGTGGATTTGCGGCATGGCGCAGGCGCAGACAACTCCGCAGCCAGCTCAAACTACAGCCCCTATGCCGGCACAGGCAGCTTCGCAGGCATCGGTCGCCGCCGATGCTCCCCAAAAAAACTACACCGTTCCGGCTGGAACCAAGGTTCTCCTGCAGTTGAAAAACTCCATCAATACGCGCAGCGCCAAGCCGGGTGACGGCGTATATCTCACCTCTTCGTTTCCGGTGGTAGTCGGCAACCGGATCATGATTCCCGCGGGAGTCTACGTGCAGGGTGTAGTGGACCGCGTGCAGCGCGCCGGACGCGTAAAGGGCAAGGCGCAGCTTGACATGCACTTTACCTCGATTGTCTTTCCGAACGGCTCGGTGGTCGAGATTCCCGGCATTGTGAACAACGTTTCCGGCGCGAAGAAGCAGCAGGTGAAGGACAACGGCGAGGGAACCATCGAGCAGGACAGCGACAAGACGCGGAACATGGGCAAGGTGGCCGAGGTTGCAATTCCCGCGGGTGGTACGGTGGGATCGGTCGCGGGACTGGGTGCGGGGCATCCGCTGGCCGGCGGCCTCACGGGGCTTGCGGCGGGCGCGGCGACGGCGGGGATTGTCTCACTCTTTACGCGCGGCGCGGATGTGAACATCGAATCGGGCACACAACTGGAGATGGTGCTGCAAAGGCCACTGACTCTGGAAGACGAGAACCTGGGCGGCACGGCGGGAGCCTCGCTTACGCCCGCGCCGGGGCAGCCGCAGCCCATGGCGAAGCCGGCGCACATGAAGATCGTCTGCCCGACGGGCACTCTGGGCTGCGAGTAAGCTAAACTGAAATCAGTAACATGAATTCCCACGACAATTCAGAATTACAGGCCGCGGCAGAGCGTGCGAAGGAGCCTGAGGTTCCTGTTCAAGCCGCTGCCGGGAAGCAGCAGCCGTCCACAGGCAGTCTGGGCCTGTTGCTGCGCGATTTCCTGGTCGTGCTCGCTCTGGTGGTAGTCATTTTTGTGTTTCTTTACCAGCCGGTGCGGGTGGAGGGCACGAGTATGCTGCCGCATCTGGAAGATCACGACCGGCTCTTCATCAACAAATTCGTCTACCGCTTCACTGCGATTCAGCGTGGAGACGTAGTGGTCTTTCACTATCCGCGCGACCCGGAGAAGAGCTACATCAAGCGCGTCATTGCGCTGCCCGGCGACCGGTTGCGGATCGACCGCGGCGATGTAATCGTAAACGGCCGGCCGATCAACGAGCCATATGTGCCGGAAGAATACCGCGACGCGAAGTCGATGTCGGAGATGACGGTGCCGGCAGAGAGCTACTTCATGATGGGCGACCATCGCTCCATCTCCTCCGACAGCCGCGAGTTCGGCCCCGTGGCGCGCGATCTGATCTATGGCAAGGCGGTCTTTGTTTACTGGCCCACGCGCGACGCCGGCACGGTGAACTGAAGCCAGCCCGCAGCACTCGCCAACCTGCTGGCTTGCCATCGCGCGCAGCGTGGCTGACTCGCTAAAGACAAAACATTCGGCCCCTTTCTCATCTCACTCTCATTTTTATCCTGAGCGCAGATTCATCCCCATGAAGCGAACTCAGCTTCATGGGGGTTGGTCCGTGTTTTCAGACCTGGAACCATGCAGTGCCGGGTGCCGGGTGCCTCCATCCTCGCATGTGTACTCAAGCGTTTTTCTACTCAGGTTTCCTGCGCAAGCTGTCGATAGAAATGTGAGAGCCTCACTCCGAAGGCCACACGATCTGGAGCGCGCGATGATCTCGATCGGCAGATTCCTGAACAAATCGAAGGCGGAGAGCCAGCCAAAGGCAGAGAGCGAGGAGACCGCGAACGCCCAGCGCGATGCCGAGCGACTGGCGTCGGCGCTGCGCGATGCCTTGCGCACAACGCTTGCCGCAGTCGGCTCATCCGCCGAGGAAGCCGCTCCCATACGCGGTGGCGAATTGCAGCAGCAAATGGCGCGTCTCGCGGCCGAGCTACACGTGGAGCTTTCGCCGTCGAAGGCCTTCGGCATTGGCGGCCGGGCCGTGGGGCTGCTGCGCGACTGGAGTCACGCGGCGGTACGGCAGGCACTGCGGCAGGCCGAAGAGGTGAAGCTGCTCCTGCTCGCTCTCGCGCGAGCCGCGGAAGGCGCAGGCGAGCGCGACCGGCGCTGCGCCGAGTGCATCGATGAGATCACGGGGCAGTTGGAGAGCATTATCCGGCTCGACGATCTCACTGCGATACGCTCCTCCTTGCTTGAAAGCGCCGCCGGGCTGAAGAGTGGAATTCAGGCGATCATGGAGGAGAGCAGCGCCGAGCGGAAGGAACTGCATGCGCAACTCGACGCCTGCCGCGAGCGCTTGGCGGAGACCGAGCGCGCGGCTGCGCTCGACGGGCTGACGCAGCTCTACAATCGCCATCACGTGGAGTGTGAGATCGAGCAGAGGATCGCCATGGGAGCGACCTTTTGCATCGGGATTCTCGACCTGGACGGCTTCAAGGCGATCAACGATTCCCACGGCCATGTCGCCGGCGACGAGATTCTGCGGCTCTTTGCAGCCGGCGTGCGCTCCACCTGCCGCTCCGGCGACGTGGTAGGGCGCTGGGGCGGCGACGAGCTGATTCTGCTAATGGATTGCGGGCTGGCCGAAGCGCGGGGACGCATCGAACGCCTGCGCGCCTCCGTCTGCCGCAGCTACATCGTGGATGGCCGGCAGATGCGCGTCGAGGCCTCGATTGGCGTAGCCGAACACGAGCAGGGCGAAGCGATGCGGCATCTCTTCGCACGCGCCGACTCGGCGATGTACCGGCTGAAGGGGCTGCGCGTAGAAGCCTTTTCGTAGCCAGCCGCGTTTGAACCCATCTTGAAACTTTTCTCCTCCGCTTCCCGTTTACGGAAACCATCCGTATTCTTTCTTCCTTCCAATCTTGTTCTTCCATTCCAGACACGCGATCTTGGAGTTGCCACACATTAAAGCCCTCTCATTCAGATGGCTCAAATGTGGACACGGTACTGCACCAAAGCCGGGCAGCAGGAGAACAAGCACGTATGCGATTGCTGATTGCCGAAGACGATCCGGCGCTGGGGCTTTTTCTGACGCGTGGACTCGAGACCGACGGACACCGCGTCCGCCTGACCGTGGATGGCGCCGCGGCAGTGAATGCCTTCCGGGAAGACTTACCCGATCTGACGATTCTCGATCTGAACATGCCCATCAAAGACGGCGAGCAGGTGCTCGGCGAGTTGCGGCAGATGGACGCCGACCTTCCTGTGCTGGTGCTGACCGGGCGCAACGAAGTGGAGACGCGCGTGCGCTGCCTCGACCTGGGCGCCGACGACCTGATGACGAAGCCCTTCAGCCTGCATGAGCTGCGCGCCCGTTGCCGTGCGCTGCTGCGGCGCAAGCGCGAGGCGCGGCTGGTGCTGCGTGCCGGCGACCTTGAGATCGATCGCATCGAGCGGTCGGCGCGGCGCTCCGGCGAGTCCATTGCGCTCACCAACAAGGAATTCGCGCTGTTGGAGCAGTTGATGCTGAACCGCGGGCAGTGCCTCTCGCGCGTCGAGCTTCTCGAAACGGTCTGGAACATGGAGCCGGCGCAGACCACGAACATCGTGGACGTTTATGTGAACTATCTGCGCCGCAAGCTCAAGGACCCGGCGCCAGGGCACCTGATCCGTACGGTGCGTGGACAGGGATACAGGATTCCCACCGACGCAGAGCTGGCGCTTCCGATTGTGCCGATCCTGATTCGCGAACAGGCCCTCACACAGCCTCGCACGCAGCTTGCGGATGCAGGACCGGCAACTGTTTCAGGACCTGAGATTCACTAAACCGTAGATTGCAGCCTGACCTGAACTTGACAGACCTGATCTGAAAAGGAGAACGACTCTTGGCCTCGATCCTGCCGCACTCCGCATTTGGACCGCTTAGCTTTGCGCCCTCCCCCGCCACGCTTCCCATTGCGCGAAACAACAAGCGCGCCGCACTTGTTGTGAGTGCGGATGCGAGCTTCCGCCAGCGGCTGCGCCAGACGCTTTCCGGCCTGCGCTGGCAGGTTCGCGAAGCCGCCACGGGCGCACAGGCATGGGCCGCAGCCGAGGGCATCGCCCTTGAAGCCGTAATCGTCGATTCGTGGTTGCCGGATCTCGACCTGGGTGAGTTTCTGCGCGAGTTTCAGTTGTCCTTTGCCGGCGTAGAAGTGCTGACGACGGAGGGTGCAGTCAACTCCGAATCCCCGCGCAGTCCCTACCGGCAGGAGCTTTTGTATGCGCTGCGCGCCGTCGAGGACCAGGCGCCGGCGACGGACACGGCCGCGTGGAATGCCGCGCCGGCAATGGAGGATTCCGCTCTGCCTCAAACCGGCAGCGCATTTGCTCCGGCAACGTCCCCGGCGCTCCCTGACGTACTTCCAGACACGTTTTCCGGCACGCTTTCAGTTGTACTTCCCGATGTGGCCCCAGCGGCGCGGCGCGAATCCGCAGCTACGGTTGCAGTTGCGGAGCGGCTGCCGGAGCTGATCGGCAACACCGCACCAATGCTTGAGGTGAGCCGCCGCGTGCGGCTCGTTGCTCCGCGCTCCACGCCGGTGCTGATCGAGGGGCCGACGGGCTCGGGCAAGGAGCTTGTGGCGCAGGCGCTGCACCGGCTCAGCGCGCGCAGCCGCAAGCCATTTGTGGCGTTGAACTGCGCGGCGATACCGGAAGCACTGCTTGAGGCCGAGCTCTTCGGTCACACGCGCGGAGCCTTTACCGGCGCGGTGCACGGAAGGACGGGACGAATCGAAGCCGCCGACGGCGGGACGTTATTTCTGGATGAGATCGGTGAGATGCCGCTGGCGCTGCAATCCAAACTGCTGCGCTTTGTCGAGTGCGGTGAGTTGCAGCGTGTCGGCGACAACGAGACGGTAAAGGTCGATGTTCGCATCCTTGCCGCCACGCACCGGCCTCTGGGACGCAATGCCGCCGAGGGGCTCTTTCGCTCGGACTTGTATTACCGGCTTGCAGTCTTTTTGATTCGCACGCCGTCGCTTGCGGAGCGGGCCGAGGACCTGCCGCTGCTGGTCAGCTTCTTCCTCGAAAAGATGGGCCGCACGGAGCCGGTCAAGCGTATCGATGCGGCAGCAATGGAGCAGCTTTCCGGCCACACCTGGCCGGGCAATGTGCGCGAGTTGGAGCATGTGCTCGAACGCGCTGCGATTCTCGCTGGCGATGCGCCGGTGATTACGGCGTGCGAGATCGACTTCGGCGGGCGGGATTGATTTCGGCAAGCCGGCAAACTGACGCGAAGGGATAGGAGAAATGGCATGAGAATCGAGACGACGATGAGCGACCAGATTGCGCGCTATCTTGACCTCGCTTCGGAGGAGACAAAGCTGACAGCCGAGAACATGGCGAATATCGACACGCCCGGCTATCGTGCCGTGGGCATGGACTTCGAGGCCGAGATGCGAGGGGCGATGTACGCGACCGAAGAAGGCCTGGACCCGTCGAAGCCGAAGCTCAGGCCCGAGGAGAATCTCGTTACGCGGCCCGACGGCAACAACGTCTCAATGGACCGCGAGAGCCTGCATCTGGCCGAGGCGCAGTTGAAATTCAAGACCGGCGTGACGCTGCTTAAGGGCGAGTACCAGGCGGAGATGGACGCGATTCACGCGGATAAGTAGCTTTTGAAGTTTGGAATATAGATACTGCCGTACTCTCGGCAGCCGTAGCAGAAACGGAGAAGGGAAGCGTGCAATGAATATGTTTGGACTGATGGAGACCTCGGGCAGCGCGATGCAGGCCGAGCGTATGCGGGCCGAGGTGGTGGCCGCGAATATGGCCAACGCGGAGACGACGCGGACGGCCGACGGCGGCGCATACCACCGCCAGCATGTGATCTTTGCGGCTAATGCCGGCGACACGGAGATGGCCCAGGATTTTGCGGGAGTGATCTCGGGCGCGATGGCCGGACCGCCGAAGCCGGCTCTGCTCCCCTTGCCGGGCACGGACGGCGAGCCCGCGGGCGGCGTGCATATCGCGCAGGTGATCGCAGACCCGGCTGCGCCGCTCAAACGCTACGATCCCGGCCATCCGGATGCGGGGCCGGACGGGTATGTGGAGTACCCGGACATCAACCCGCTCACCGAGATGGTGGATATGATGGGCGCGACGCGGGCCTACGGGCTGAACGGCTCGGCGGTGCAGGCCGAGAAGGGCATGATCGGCTCGGCGCTCGAAATTGGAAAAGCGTAATCGGCAAGGGCTGCTGCGGCAGAATTCCAGTGGCAGAAAAAGATTCTAGATCAAAATAAGCGAAATCAAACCAAGTGAAATCGAAATAAGGAGATTGCAATGGTACCGGAGGTCGGAGCTGTGCAGGGAATGATTGCGAATGCGTGGGGCGCTGTGAATGGACCGCAAGGCCAGATGCAAGCCCAGTTTCAAACGGGTCTGCCGGGGCTTTCGATGGCGGACGGAACCGCAAATGCGGCAATGGATGGAACCGCAGCAATGCCCTTCGCCGACCTGATGACCGATGCGGTGGGCGAGGTCAATCGGCTTCAGGACACGGCCAAGGCCGCAGTGAAAGGACTGATGACGGGCACCGGTGTCGATGTGCACGAGGCGATGATTGCCACGCAGAAGGCCTCGCTGGGCTTCGAGCTTTCGCTGGCCGTTCGCAACAAGGCGATACAGGCTTATCAGTCGGTAATGAGCATGCAGTTCTGAGGCCGCCGCGCACAAGTGCGTGGAATCCGGCTGCGCGTGAGGGCGTGGCGAGTGAGAACCGTCCTGCGGGACACGAAACGAGAAGGCGCAGACAAGCATGGCTACGGGAACACAGTTGGAGAGGAACGCGCAGCCGGACGGCAATGGAAGGCCACAGTGGGCCGAGCGGCTCGGTACGCTCTGGACGCGGGCGCGCCTGCGCTGGGCGGAGCTTGAGCCGAAGCGCCGCGCATGGACGGTCGCTGCTGTCGTGCTGCTGGCGGCGGCAGCCGGAGTGCTGGCCTGGTATGCGCTGCGCACGGACTGGCGAGTGCTTTACACCGGTCTCGACGCGGACGATGCGCGGCAGATGGAGCAGGCGCTCGCTGCCGACCAGATTCCCTTCGATGTAACGGCGAATGGAAGCTCGATCCGCGTGCCGGCGCAGGATCTCGATAAAGCGCGGCTGGCGGCGGCGAAGGTGGGAACCAAGAGCGGCCGGATGGGCTTCGAGATCTTCGACAAGCCGAACTGGGTCGGCTCGGAGTTCGACGAGCAGGTGAATTATCAGCGGGCACTGGAAGGCGAACTCGAACATACCATCGGCTCGCTCGCCGATGTCGAGTCGGCGCGGGTGCACTTGGTAATGATGCACGACTCGCTTTTCCGCGAGCAGGAGCGGCCCGCGAAGGCTTCCGTCGTGTTGAAGCTGCGCCATGCCAGCCTGGCAGACGGCGAGGCCGACTCGATTCGCAACATGGTGGCATCGGCCGTGGATGGGCTGACGCCGGACCGCGTAGCGCTGGTCGATGCCGCGGGCCATCTGCCTCTGGGGCCGAAGACGGCGGAGGCAATGCGGCTTTCAGCCGAGCAGGCTCTTGAAGAGAAGCTGATTGCTACGCTTGAGCCGGTGACAGGCGCGGGCAATGTGCGCGCCTCGGTCACTCTCGACTACGACGCCTCCGCATCCGACGTAACCGAAGAAAGTTACGATCCCGAGCAGACAGCGACGCTGTCCATGCAGCGCACCGAGCAGACCACGGGCGCGCAGCCGGTGCCGGCGGGGATTCCCGGCACGGCCTCGAATGCGCCGAATGCGCAGGCGCTGCCCGTTTATCCGCAGGTGAATTCGCAGCCGCAATCGGCGAAGACCGAGTCGGGAACCTATGGCGTTTCCAAAACCGTGCGCCATGTAATCGAGAACCCCGGCCGCGTGCGGCGGCTCACGGCCGCAATCGTCGTCAATGACCGGCTGGCGCAACCCGTCGGCACCGGCAAGACCGCTGTATGGCAGCCGCGCTCGGCCGAGGAGCTCCGGAATCTGACAGCGCTGGCGCAGGCCGCGGTGGGCTACGATAACTCGCGTGGGGATACGGTGGCAGTCGAGGACCTGGCCTTTGAGGGCAATCGACCGGATACGCCGACACCGCCCCTTGAGCGCGCATTGCAGGCGGCCGAAGGCTCGCCTGTGCTGGTGAAGAGCGCGGCGCTGCTGGCGGCGATTCTGCTCATCCTTGCGCTCGGAGTGCGGCCTCTTCTAAGCCGCGCGAAACCGGCACGCAAGCCGGAGGAGGCTGCGATGAAAGAACTGCCCGGAGTGGCTGGGAGTGCGACGGAAGGCGAAGCGGCGGCACTTGGCGCGCCGGATCATCCGGCACTTGAGCCGGATCAGGATCGGCAGCGGGCGCAGGAGATATTCGAGCAGGTGACGGAGCATCTGCGCCGCGATCCGGCGCTCAGCTCGCGCCTCTTGCAGAGCTGGATTCACTCGGAGTAAGGAGCAGGGAATGGAAGCGGCGCAGAGCGCAATGCCGGAAGGGAAGTCGAACGTGACGACGCAACTGGAGTTGGAGAATCGTGAGGCGCGGCGGAGAACGACCGCGCAGATCAAAGGCGCGCGCAAGGCTGCGATCCTGCTGGTCGCGGTGGGCGAGGAGCTGGCCAAGGATGTTCTGCGCGCTCTGCCCGAGACCGACGTGCAGCGGCTCACCGAGGAGCTGGCCGACCTGCGCGGCATAAAGCCGGAGCTCTCGATGGATATTCTCGAGGAGTTCTGGGAGTTGCTCGAAACGCAGAACTACATCATGCATGGCGGCGTCGATTATGCTACCCGGCTGCTGGTGGAGGCCTTCGGCAAGGACCGCGCCGACGATCTGATGCACCTGGTCCGGCGCTCGCAGGAGGCTTCACAGGGCGATCTGGCGAAGCTCCAGCGCACCGATCCGTTGCAGCTCGGCAAGCTGCTCGACAGCGAGCACCCGCAGACGATTGCGCTCGTTCTCGCACATCTCGATCCGCGCCGCGCGGCGATGGTGCTCGACAACCTCAGCCCGGAGCACAAGGTGGTTGCCGTGCGCCGGCTGGCGGAGATGCGGCAGTTCTCGCCGGAGATGGCGCAGAAGGTGGCGCTGATTCTGCACCGGCGGCTTGAGAATGTCGGCGACGCCAAGCGCAAGAGCTATTCGGGCTTCAAGGCGGTGGCCGACCTGCTCAACCGGCTGCACGTCGAGGAGTCGAAGCACATCCTTGAATCGATCGAGGAGGGCCAGCCCGAGCTGGCGCTGAGCATTCGCAACCTGATGTTTACCTTCGAGGATCTGATTACGGTGCCTCCGCAGACCATGCGCGAGATCGTGGCCGGCATCGACAAGCGGCAACTGGCGCTGGCGCTGCGCGGGGCCAAGGAAGAGCTGCAGGCGCAGGTCTTCAAGTCGATGAGCTCGCGGGCCGTCGAGATGCTGCAGGAGGATATGGAGGTTCTGGGGCCGGTGCGGACGCGCGAGGTTGCGCAGGCGCAGCAGGAGATTCTGAACTACGCCAGGAAGCTTGAGTCCGAGGGCAAGGTGATTCTCAAACTCGAAACCGGCGACGAGATGCTGGCTTAGGCATCGTTTGGTGAATGCTGGGCAAAGAGGTTTTGTAACAGGGCACGACTGCAGTCGTGCGGAAAACAGCCAAAATGAGGTCGGGCTCCAGCCCCTGCGGGTCTGTGCGGTGCGAAAATCTCAACGTCAGTGAATGGCAAGCAACAGCGGTAATGCGGAAACAGGAGAAGCGGGAGCCAGGATGCAAACGGCAGTCGAGAACAAACGATCCAATACGCAGCCAAATGTGTGGCAGGTCGAGCGCTTCGAGTACCCGGAAGGCCCTGCTGCGCCGGACGTGCGCTGGGTCTTTGAAGAAGATACCGACGCGCCTTCCGCGGCCCCGGCTGCGGCGAGGGAATCGGGCGCAAAGCCGAATGAGGCAGAGACGCACGAGCAGCAGGCGGCGCGGGCCGAGGCAGAGGAGATGCTTGCCGAGGAGCGGGAACGCGTTTTAGCGGCAGGACGTGAGGCGGGCGTTGCGGAGGGCCGCGCGCAGGAGCGTAAATTGCACGAGGAGGCTGCGCGCACAGCCGAAGATCGGCGTCGAATGGAACGTGCCGAACTGACCGGGAGATTCGACGAGTCGCGGGAGCGCTGGCTGCGTGAGATCGAGCCGGAGGTGGTGCGGCTGGCGCTGGCGATTGCCGCGCGCGTGCTGCGACGCGAGGCGCAGATGGACCCGCTGCTGCTGACCGGCGCGGTGCGGGTTGCACTGGGGCAGCTCTCCGCAACGACGCGCGTGCGGCTCAAGGTGCCGGAGTCCGATCTTGCTCTGTGGACAGAGGCGATGGCGTTGGTGCCGAAGCTTACGGTGCGGCCGGAGATTGTTCCCGGCGAAGGGATGCGCGTAGGCGACTGCGCGATTGAGACCGAGCTTGGCTCGGTGGAGCTGGGCGTGCGCTCGCAGCTAGCGGAGATCGAGCGCGGATTCTTCGACAAGCCTGGCGCGCCTGCCGTTACAAGAGCGGCAGGCGACGAAGCGGTTCTCGCGGAGGCCGGCGCGTGACGACGCAGCTTGAGAGCTACTTTACTCGACTGGGCCGCTCGCAGCCCTGGCGCTGGCGCGGGCAGGTGCTGGAGTCGGTCGGGCAGACCATCGAGTCCGCCGGTCCGCTGGCCTCGGTGGGCGAGTGCTGCGAGATCATGGACCGTCTCGGCCGCTCGCATCGCGCCGAAGTAATCGGCTTTCGCGGCTCGAATGTAGTTACGATGCCGGTCGAGAGCAACGACGGCATCCGCTACGGCGACGAGGTACTGGCCTCGGGGACGCGCCCGGAGATCGAGGTCGGGCCGGCGCTGATAGGCCGCGTGTTGAATGCGCTCGGAGAGCCGATTGACAGCGGCCGCGCGCCGGCTGCGGTGGCAACGATGCCGCTCGACGGACGGGTGCGCGCGCCGCTCGACCGCGTGCCGATCAAGCGGCCTCTTGGGACAGGAATCCGCGCGCTAGACGCGCTTTTGACAGTAGGACGCGGGCAGCGCGTAGGAATCTTTGGCGGCTCGGGTGTGGGCAAGAGCACGCTGATCGGCATGATGACGCGCAATACCGAAGCCGATGTGACGGTCGTGGGCCTGGTGGGCGAGCGCGGCCGCGAGGTCGGCGAGTTTCTCGAAGATGCGCTCGGCGAGGAGGGGCGTCGGCGCTCGGTGGTTGTCGTCTCGACTTCGGATGAATCGCCGCTGCTCCGGATGCGCGCCGCGCTGGCCGCGACAACGGTGGCCGAATCCTTTGCCGCCGAGGGCAGGCATGTGTTGCTGGTGCTCGATTCGCTCACTCGTTTTGCAATGGCCGCGCGCGAGATCGGTCTCGCTGCCGGCGAGCCGCCGACGGCGAAGGGCTACACGCCTTCGGTCTTTACGCGGCTGGCGAAGCTTGTTGAGCGCACCGGGCAGTTCCGCACCGGCTCCATCACGGCTTTTTACACGGTTCTGATGGAGGGCGACGATCAGCAGGACCCGCTGGTCGATGCGGTGCGCTCTCTGCTCGACGGGCATGTGGTTCTTTCGCGGGCGCTGGCGTCGGAGGGATGGTATCCGCCGATTGAGATTCTCGACTCGATCAGCCGCCTCATGCCAGCCGTTGCACCACAGGCGCAGCGGGAACAGGCTTCGCTTGTGCGGCGCCTGATGGCGGTTCACGCGCGGTCGGAGGATCTGGTTCGCATCGGAGCCTATCGGCCTGGCGCGGATCCGGAGCTCGACCGTGCGATTCGAGCGCGCAATGCGATTCGTGGCTTTCTCACACAGGATGCGCGCGAAGAGGTGCGCTTTGACGCGGCACAGCGGCAGCTTGCGGCTCTGTGCGGAGAGATTTAAGGGGAAATTGAAGCGATGCCGGTCTCGAATGCACTCAAGCGGCTGCTTCGCATCCGCGATCTCGAACAGGAGCAACACAGGCTGGCATTGGAGTCGGCGATGGGCGAGTTGCGGGCGCTCGAAGCGGCGCTCGAACGGGCCGGGGCGCGCGAGCGGCGCGGGCGCGGCGAGGTGGCGGCGAGCGCGCAGAGCAGGGAATCGGCGGAGCGGCATCCGGCTCTGACGGAGGTTGAGATCGGCACGCACCATGCAAACGTGCTGGCGCCGCGGATTCGCCGTGCCGGGGTCGAGGCCGAGCGCCGCATGGCGGCATTTCTGTCCAAGCGCATGGAGCGCCGTCAGGCCGAGACGCTGATTCGCGAGGGTGAGGAGCAGGAAGCGATCGAAGCGGCGCGGCAAAGCCAGCAACGGCTCGACGAGTGGTACCTCACGCGCTTCATGCGCGAGTCGCTGGAGCGGGACAGAGAGAACTCGTCATCCAATGGCTCGATGTCCGATGGATCGGAAAGCGAAGAGATTCCCGGCGCGCAGCCGGAATAAAGATTCTCCAAGATGCAGCCAGAATATGCAGCGGCCAAGGCGCGAACAGGATGCAGTCGCGACACGGCATATGGATTTCGAGCGTTTGCAGGCGCAGGATTGTAACAACCCTCTAACCCGCCGCTCCGCACTTTGGCACGTCTTCTGCAATAACACCGGGCATGACGGCAGCAACCGGACTCGAAACTGCGGCAGCAATTCTGACAGGGCGGACGGCTCCGGCCGCGCCGCGAGCGGGACGCAACTCGTTTGGCAAATCGCCCTCACCGATTGCGCCGGTAGGCCCCAAGAGCTTTCGCGAAGGCTTCGAGCCGCTGATCAATCAGCAGATAGAGTCGCAGATGCGAAGCCCCGAAGCACAGGCAGCGGCATCGACGACTGCACAAAGCCGAGGCCCGGAATCCACGGAATCCTCTTTCGCGAATTCCTCTTTCAAAGAGGTGTTGTCGAATTCCGCAGAATCCGGATTGCATAACAATCTGGCGCGGGCGGTCTTCGATCAGAATGGGCTGGCTCTCGCAAACGCATCCGCGCAGCCGAAAGCGAGCGGAGCAGATGCCGCCTTGCTGTCCGCTCAGTCTCACATCATTGCCAAGCAACCCGTGGTGGCGCTTGCGGAAGACATGGTGGCTCAACAGGGCGCCGCGGAAAAATCATCAGGCGCGCAGGCGAGCACGAAGTCGAAGGACTCCGCGAATATGAAGGCGGAGAAAAAACATTCCGATGAGAGCAGGAGCGCTGGCCTGGCCGTGCAATCGTCTTCCGCTCCAGAGCTGGCAGTGAACATTAATCCGGTGTCTCTCCCGGCGGCTCATGCCGTGCAGCCCCCGGCTACCTTTTCGGGCGGCACAAGCGCAATCACGGATACTTCGCGTCCTAAGGAGATTTTCACTCCAGCCGCAGCATGGCAAGCATCGGGTGCGAACGCAGCGCCCTTCATAGCGGGCAGGGAATCGTTGACGGCCTCCAAGGGAAAGGCCGAACCCGTGCCGGCATCGCGCACAGGCGTTCCAGCCGCGCCGGTTGATAGCAACGTGGCTGATGAAACCGGAGAAGGGAAAATTCCGTTTGCATCCGGGAACGGCGCACAGGGACTCCACGTGCTTCCGCCAGACCAGCTTCCGATTGAGCGAAGCAGGATCGACCTGGCCGCAAAGACAGATACGGCAGACGCCGCCAAGATAGATGCAGCCAAAACCGACGGAGCAGTACCGGATGGAATTGCCGCAGCGAAATCACCTGAGTCTATTGCGGCTCAGAGCGGCAGCGAGTTGGCACGTGCAATCGGCGGCGCGCAATCCGAGGCAGGCTCGGTGCGAACGCGCGGCGCGCAGTCCTCGCCAAGCTCGCCAGGCACGGCGTCTTTACGGGAGGGCAATTCGATTGCAGCCATGCAGATCGAGCCTGTTTCCGGTTCCGTGCACTCGACGCTGATGCGCGAAACCTTCTCTCCTGTCAGCCTCGCAGGAGAGCGGTCAGGCGGAGCCGTTGCGGCAGGCTCATCTGAGGGACGCAATCCCTTTGCGGCGCTTGATTCCGAGCCGGGGCAGCCCGCGGCAACGTGGACCCACACGAGCGCCCGGCAGGTTGAGGCCGGGTATCAAGACCCGGCACTGGGATGGGTGAGCGTTCGCGCCGATGCAACGGCAAACGGACTTCATGCCTCGCTGGTGCCGGCCTCGACAGACGCAGCGCAATCGTTAGGAAGCCATCTCGCCGGCCTGAATAGTTTTCTTGCCGAGCACCACGGCAGTGCGGTAACGGCTTCCGTCGCGGAGCCGGCAGCGAGAGAAGCATTCGGCGGATTCAACGGGCAGGGAAGCGGAAGCGGGCAGCAGAGCCCGCAGGACAACACGGCGCGGCAGGAGGCGGGCAGTGGTTTTACTGATTCCGCGCCGCGCTCTGCGATGTCGGAAACAACAGGGCCGGCAGCGGCGCCGATAGCAGCAGGTACCGCTGCAACAACCGTGGCTACGGCAGGCGCACACAGTGGACGTATTTCTGTCATGGCCTGAGTCGCGTCTCGATTCGGAGCTTGATTCACAGCTTGACGTAGTGGAAAGCACACACACAGGGAGGGACAATGGCGGCAGCAGTATCAGGAATCTGGAATCACGCGGCAGCGGCGCAAAGCCCGATGACAACCGGTGCAAAGCCAATGGCGGCTGCTCAGAACGACGATTCCAATGACAACAGCGACTCGGGCGGAGCAACCATCTCGTCGAATGATTTTCTGACACTCCTGGTTACGGAGATGCAGAATCAGGATCCGACGGCGGACACCGACCCGAACGAGTACATCAACCAGTTGGTGAATGTGAACAGCCTGGAGCAGCTCATCCAGATCAACCAGACGCTGAGCTCAGCGGCAGGCGCCGCGAGCGGGGATGCTGTGCAAAATGGTGCGGGCGCCGGAGTTCCGGCAACCTCGCAGGCCGCGTCGGCATCAACCGCGCATCCGCAAACCAGCCCGGCCAGTTCGTCGAGCCCGTCGAGCCCAACAAACTCGTCAGGCGCGGCCGGTCCGACAAGCAATTCCACCATGAAGGTTCCCAGCGGATCGGCGTCGATAGGCAGCGCGCCGGCAGCAGCAACTTACGGCAACCTAAGCGCTCCCAGGGAAAGCCGAGCGGCGCTGCGCGTCTCGCGGGCGCTCGACGGGCAGCGCATTACCCGCTGAGCTCCATCTGCGGGCTTTGAGGCGCAAGCCGGGGCCTGCGTTTGAACAGTAACGATCTACGAACTCACAGGAGACCACCGATGCCAAGTTTTTACATTCCTCTGACCGGGCTCAACGCCGATTCAACGGCGCTGAACACGATTGCCAATGACCTGGCCAACATGAACACGACGGGCTTCAAGGCCCAGACAACGAACTTCGCCGATCTCTTTTACCAGCAGCTTGGCGCCACTGGTTCGGGCGATCCGATTGAGGCGGGCGCCGGCACCCAGGTGGCGAGCAACGAGACGGATTTTTCCGCAGGCAGCGCAAACTCGACCGGCCTCAATACCGATGTGGCACTGACGGGCAACGGCTTCTTTGTCGTCTCGAATGGCAGCGAGGAGTTTCTGACCCGCGACGGCAACTTCTCCATGGACAACAACGGCAACCTGATTACATCGGACGGCATGAGCGTGATGGGCTATCCGTCGGTGAACGGCGTCATCAACACCAACGCGCCGCTGGTTCCCATCAACATTCCGGAAAACGAAACGGAGGCGCCCTCCGCCACCACGAACTTCGGCCTGAATGCCACGCTGGATTCGTCGGACGCCAATGGAGCCACGGTAAGCGGCCCCATCCAGGTTTATGACTCGCTCGGCAATTCTTACCTGGCCACGGTGAGTTTCACCAAGCAGGCGAACAACCAGTGGACGTACAGCGTCTCGCTGCCGGATAAGTTGACGGCCAACACGAGCACGGCCGCGGGCGTTAACACCGTCAGTTACAACTTCGGTTCGAGTGGAACACCGGCCACGTATGCCACGGTGGATGCGGGCACCAACCTGACGATCACCGCGCCGAACAACGCCACGCCGCCCGTGATGGCAACCATCACCGCACCGACGATCACCGCGGGCGAGTCGGTTTCCGACTATGCGACGGCACTGAATGGAGCGCTTGCGGATGCCGGCATTCCGACCACAGGCCCCGGCGCAGTCACGGTCACGGCTTCGGCAACCGGCCAGTTGTCGATCTCCGGCGCCGGCGTCTCCGTCTCCGGCGACGTGGTGCAGGACCCGGTTGCGGCCAACGCCACCGGCACGCTGAACTTCGACGCCAACGGCAACCTGGTGAGCCCGTCCTCGAATGTGAGCGGCATCTCCTTCACCGGCCTCTCGGACGGTGCGGCGGGGATGGACCTGACCTGGAATCTCTTCGGCACGAATGGCGCGGGTCTGGTCAAGCAGGTCGCTGAGACCTCCACCGTGACGCCGAGCACGCAGAACGGCTATCCCGCCGGCACTTACAACGGCTTCACCATCGGCTCGGACGGCACGGTCACGGCGAGCTTCTCGAACGGGCAGAACCTCAATGTCGGCCAGATTGCCCTTGGCACAGTTGCCAATTTGCAGGGACTTCAGGCCGAGGGCAACGGCGAATATACCACTACGCTGGCCAGCGGAGATATGACGGTTGGCGCTTCCGGAACAGCGGGCCTCGGCAAGATGGAAGATGGCTCGCTCGAAGCCTCGAACGTCAATATCTCGCAGGAGTTCAGCGACCTCATCATCGCGCAGCGCGCCTTTGAGGCCAACTCGAAGGCCATTACCACCTTCGACACCGTTACACAGGAAACCATCCAGATGATCCACTAATCGGATGCCCAACCAGACGCACTCCAAACGCCCCGCTCTCGCTTGAGAGCGGGGCGTTTGCTTTTCCGGTGATCTGTATGGCATGAAAGATTGTCTGCATTTCTACCGCTGGAGCGATCACCGCATCTTTCTCGAAGCCACGGTCCTGCAGTGGCTCGCAACACTCAGAGACGGATGGCGATAAAGAGGGCTTTTCCCGCAGCCAGCTCCTCGCCGGCCGCATTCCGGATGCGCGCTTCCACCCAGTGCTTGCGTCCGTCGCTCCGTGTCACGCGCCCCTCAAGCCGCACCGGCATGGCGGAGGGAACCGGCCGCCTATAATCCACCTCCAGCCGCGCTGTCATCGCCACCACCCCGTGCAGTCGCACCGCCTTACTCATAGTCTCGTCGAGCAGCGTGGCGATAATTCCTCCGTGCGCATAGCCGGGCGGCCCCTCACAGGTATCGGGCACAGCAGTTTCGCAGACCACCGTTCCGTCTTCCGCGCGAAAGAACTTCAGATGCAGCCCTACCGGATTTGCTTCGCCGCATCCAAAGCAGCGGTTCTGCGCCGCGTGGGCCATGGGAGTCAGATTTTCGTTTGTCGCTGTCATCGTCGATGATGGATAGAAGCACCTTGCCGGATTCTACGCGATGACATCAAAGGCTCTCCTGGCAGCATCTCTCACGCTGGTATTACTCGCAGGCTGCCGCTCCCAGTCCGCGCTCACGCCGCAGCAGGCCGACGGCCAGCACCTCTACGCCAGCCGCTGCGCTCACTGCCACAAGGAAAACGATCTCGCCCTCAAACCGCCTCCGCCTAATCTAAGCAATCTCTTTCATCACGCGAAGCTCCCCAGCGGAGCTCCAGCCACCGACGCGCAGGTCGTCCGCACAGTTCTCTCTGGCAAAGGCAACATGCCATCCTTTGCCGGCCGCTTCACACAGGAGCAGATGGACGCGCTGCTGGCATATCTCCACACCGGAGTGCGCTGAGCCGTGCAATCCCGCCTCGCAAAGTGTGTTCCATGCCTGCTCAGCGCCATAATGGCAGGGGTGAAAAACAAAACGGCCCGATTCCAGGCGGAATCGGGTCGTTCGTTTTTCCTGTTTCTATCTTAATGTCTGGCAGATAACGTGAAACGATCTGCAATGTCTTTTCCATCAGTTCTGGGAAACTCAAGGTGGGTTGGTTATTCATTGGGATCACCCTTTGGCACGGTCAGTCTTTTCCGCGTCGGCGGCTGTGCGTCGGCGCTCGCCTGATCTCCCGGCGCAGGAGCCGGGTTCGCCATCGCTGTCAGCTCCGATTTCCGATACTTCGACGTGCTGATGTAGCCGTGAATGTGGTCCTTCGAGATGCCGTTGATGACAATCTCCAGCGGCTGCGGGCTATCCGGCTCGTAGAACATCGTCGGCTGGTAAAGATTCACGTGCTTCTGCGTCAGCGTCCGGTCGTCCACAATCAGTTGCAGGTCTGCATAGCCGCGCTTCTCATTAGCTTTCCGCAGGCTGATGCTCAACGGCCCGGTGTGCGCAAACTGCTTCGATTTGTTCAGGTCGAACTCAAAGTAGCTCCGTTCGCCTTTCTTTTCCAGCAGCACCAGCTCGTCATGCGTCTTCGCAATCGATCCTGAAAGCTCCGTGCGCGCGCTTGCCAGGTCGGTACGCGTGTCGTCAATCGCCTTGCCCTGCGCGTCGAGTTGCGATTGCATCTTCGTGTAGCGTGAATCCCGAAGCGCCATTTGCCGCCGGCCTGGGCTCGATCCAGCACCGGAAGCAGTGCGGCTCGCCGCCGTTCCGCCGCTGCCAGCCGCAGCTACGGCAGGCGAGGGCTTGGCCAGCGCGTCAACCTTAGCCGAAAGCGAACTCAATTCGCTGCTCGTCGCATCCAGTTGCTTATGTGTCTGGTCCAGTTGCGCCGCCACCTGCTGGTTCTGCCATGCCAGGGTCTGCGCGTTGTTATGCTCATACACGGCATAGCCAATGCCGGCCACAGCCACCACCGCGGCGCCCAGAAGCGGAATCACCCGCTTCCAGTCCGATTGTTCTACTGCGAATAGGGAATTTTCGAGCACTTGGCACCTCCAAAAGACAATCCCATGAGGTGTGCAAGCACGTTCGCTGCCAAACTAAGAAAATCTTAACTACCTTCTCATCTGCACTCTACGCCGCAACTGCTCCAGCAGTCATTGAGCAAAATTTTCCTATGCAGGAAATTCTTGCATAGCAAAATTGCCGTCTTTAGTCTGCCTTCCACTGAAAGCAGATCCCGAAACCGTCCGGGTCTTTGAAATAGAGCTGCTTCATCCCATACCAGGTCACCTTCGGCGGCTCCAGTTTTAACCCTTTCGCCGTCAACTCCCGATAGGCTCCATCCACATCCGGGCAGCCAAGGTAGAGGCACGTATCCTGATGCCCGTCCCACCGGGCCGCATCGGGCTTTTCCGGCACATCGTCGGGGTCGTAAGCGGTATTCAGCATAACCTCGGCCCCGCCCAGCTCCAGCATCGCCCAGTTCACATCGTCCGGGTCCGTGCTCAAGGCTTTGGAGTTACCCGTAACCGTAAATCCAAGCATGTCGCGGTAAAACCGAATCGCCGTCGGCATGTGAAAGACCTGAATCAACGGCGCCACTCCAACAACCTCAATCGCCATCTCAACCCCTCCCGCAACGATATTCGCACGGCTATGGCGTTTCGCCGCGCACATAGAGCACAGGACCGCCGGGACGCAGCCCTTCCGATAGCCGGGATGCTTCCTTTTCGCTCACGGGCACAACGGAAATCGGAGACGAAAGATAAAAGTCCATCTGCGACTCAGCCGGAATCGTAAGAATCGGCTTCGGCGTGGCCGCGGAAACCGCGGTGCCGACCCCTGCGCCAAGAGCAGCTCCTGTGCCGATTCCCGCCAGCTTGCCCGCGCCTGTCGTCTCACCCTTCGCGCTTCCGTTGAAGATTCCGCCCACCACTGCGCCGATAATCGCGCCGCCTTTTATCTTGGTTTCTGTCGGCTTGGTCTTGCTGGCTCCCGTTACCTCGAATTGATAGGTGTATAGCGGATAGCTGCGCCCTGCCAGATCGAGGGAAGTCAGCTTCAGGACAAGGTCAGGGCTTCCGGTCAAAGTTCCGGCTTGCCTGGACTCCACGACCGTGCCATGAACGGTTGCGCCACGCGGAAGAATCAGTACGCCATCCACCACCACATCTTCGCTCAGCATAAACAGCAGCGAAGCGCCTTCCCGCGTCTGCCGTGTGCTCAGCGGTTCATTCGTCATGACGCGGAATAATGTATTTTCCAGCACCGTTACCTGGGCGTTCGGGTCGGGGTTTGTCCAAAATCGCGGCTGAGCCGGAGCCGGCGCGGAAGATGAGGAAGAAGATTCCGGCTGCGCGGCCTGCGTCGTAAGCGGCCCAATATGGACCGCAGGCCCATCCGGCAATGGAGAAGGGGAATTATTCTGCCCCGGCGCAGCCGGATTCTGCACAGGCGTCGGCGCGGTCTCCTGCGCCCGTGCCGCAAAACCGCACGTAGCCATCACAGCAATAGCGATCAGCAGAAACGGAACAAATCTTCTGACCATAGATTTCCCTCGTGTCTCTTGTATTTTGACAGTAGCCCGATAAAGCTGTCATTTTGGGCTTACGAAATTCTATCCGTGACTTTAAGCAGCCATATGCGCAGTGCCGGTCACTTCTCGATATACTGAAAGCTGTGATGTCGCCCGAAAAAACCTTCTACCTTGAGACCTTCGGCTGCCAGATGAACGCCCATGACTCGGAAAAAGTCATCGGCACGCTTCAGCGCGAGGGCTACCGACAGGTGGACTCCGAAGCCGAGGCCGGGCTGATTCTCTACAACACC
>JAATFM010000145.1 GCA_015655195.1 Terriglobales bacterium | reverse complement strand
TTACGGCGCAGTGGCAGAAGCGGGTTACAGATTGGCGTGCCGGGCGGGCCAAGGAACTGACGGCGCCGGATGGGTGGCTGAGCCTGGTGGGCCTCGAATGGCTCAAGTCGGGCGCGAACTCCTTTGGGACGGCAAGCGACAACAGCGTCAAGATTGCGACGAAGGGGCCGGAGCACTTTGGGCTGATTACGGTCTCGGGCAAGACAGTGCAGTTGCTGGCGCTGCCGGGGGGCTTTCCGGAAGGCTTCGCGGTGAACGGCAAGCCGGCGCAGGAAGGCCAGCTTAGCACTGACGGCGACAATCCCGCCACGATGACGTGGCATGGGCTGACGATGGTGATTCTGGAGCGGGGCGGGCGGTACGCGCTGCGGATTAAGGATGCGAATGCGCCGACGCGGCTCGGTTTCAAGGGGCTGAAGTGGTATGCGCCGGATTTGAAATTTGCGGTTGAGGCGAAATGGATTCCATACAATCCGCCGCGGGTGGAGAAGATTTCCACGATTATTGGGACGACGCTGAACCTCTCTGCGCCGGGAGTGGCGGAGTTTACGCTGAACGGGCAGACGCTGCGGCTGGAGCCGGTTCTCGAAGACCCGCACGATACGACTCTCTTCTTCATCCTGCGCGATGAGACGAGCAAGACAACAACATACGAGGCGGCGCGGTTTCTGCGCACGGCATTTCCGGATCACGGGCTCGATAAGCCGGGCAAAGTGATTCTGGACTTCAACCAGCTTTACAATCCGCCGTGCGCTTACACGCCGTTTGCCACCTGCCCGCTGCCGCCGCCGGGAAACCGGCTCGCGGTGGCGATTGAAGCGGGGGAGCAGCGCTATTCGCACTGAGAATCCGTTGGCTTCGCGAAGTGTTGCTTCACCCGTAGGTCACGAAGGAGATGGCATTGCCATCCGGGTCGCGCACCTGAAAATCGGTTCCGCCCCATGCCTGCTTGGTAAGCGTTTGTGCGAACTCCACGCCGCGCGCCTTGAATTCCGCGAATAGCCCCTGCACGTTCGAGACCTGGATGGAGGCGCAGATTACCGACTCCTCCAGAGCGGCGGCTTTTGCAAAGAAAGGCTCTCCCACATAGCGCATGTGCAGGCAAACGCCATCGCGCGATACCGCGCCGTAAAACGGCGGGAGGCCGTGGAGAAAGTCAATCTCGAAGCCCAGCTTCTGTTGAAAGAAGGCAGCGCATCTCTTGACATCCCGCACGAGCAGTACCGGGACGACATCCTTCAATACCGGCTGGCCGGGCAATGCGCGGGGCGTCTTGAGCGCTCCCTCGGATGCCGTTTTCAGTTCCGCCCAACTCTTGTATCCGGTTTCAACGGCGACGATCTCCTGCGCCATGGCAAGAGTAAACTTCAGCGCCAGAGCCTCTCTGTCGGTCAAAAGCCGGTAGCGTTCGAGCCGGCGTACTTTTTCGCCAATGGAATAATTGCTTTCGCGATGCCAGCGAAGCAGCAGCTTGGCTTGTTTGCGGTAGGTTTCGATGGTGGGCATAGGCACACTCCTGCTGAGATTTTTCAGCGGGCGGGCCTTGCCCTTTCGGCAGGAATGCCGACGTGCCCCACGGGAACAGCCCCATGCTAGGGCGAAATAAAACCGGCTGTCAAATCGCACCTTTCGTTCCCGTCGAACGCCGCAACGCAGCCGCAGCCATGCAAATCCAGGCCCATCCCCGCCGCATCCCATCCAGAATCAGGGTTCAAACGCTGGTAAACTGGATAGAAGTTCAAAACTATGCGTCCTCTTATTGAAGACCTTCGCATCCTGTCAAACCGAGTAGTGCTTCCCCCCGTCTTTCTCGACGAGGAGCGGCCGGTGACGGAGACTGCCGCGGCAACAATCTTTAACTCCCGCATCGATGTGACGCAGATACTGGCCAAGCGCGATCCGCGGCTGCTGGTGCTGGTGGGGCCTTGCTCGATTCACGACGTGAAGGCCGCGCGGGAGTACGCCGGGTTGCTTCAGGGCGCGATCAAGGAGTTCGGGCGCGATCTGCGGATCGTGATGCGCGTCTACTTTGAGAAGCCGCGGACGACGGTAGGTTGGAAGGGGCTGATTAACGACCCGTTTCTCGACGAGTCTTTCCAGATCAACGACGGCTTGCGGCTGGCGCGGACGCTGTTGCTGGACCTGAACGAGATGGGAGTGCCTTCGGGGACGGAATTTCTCGATATGATTTCGCCGCAGTATCTGGCGGGGCTGGTCTCGTGGGGCGCGATTGGGGCGCGGACAACGGAGAGCCAGGGGCATCGCGAGCTGGCGAGCGGGATTTCGTGCCCGGTGGGCTTCAAGAACGGCACCTCGGGCGACGTGCAGATTGCGATTGATGCGCTGCTTTCGTCGGCCATCTCGCATACCTTTCTGGGGCATACGAAGAACGGGCAGTCGGCGATCTTCCGGACGACGGGCAATCGCGACACGCATATCATCCTGCGCGGTGGGCGCAAGACGACGAATTATGACGCGGCGAGCGTGGCCGAGGTGAGCCGCAAGATGAAGGCGGCGAAACTCGATCCGCGCATCATGATCGATTGCAGCCACGCGAATAGCAGCAAGGATTACACACGGCAGTCGGTGGTCTGCGCCGACATTTGCGAGCAGGTGGCAGCGGGCAACCGCGACATCATTGGCGTGATGATTGAGAGCAACCTGGTGGCGGGCGCGCAGAAGCTCGAAGCGGGCAAGCCGCTGTCCTCGCTGGTTTACGGGCAGAGCATTACGGATGGCTGCGTGGACTGGCCGACGACGCACGCGATGCTGGAAGGTCTGGCTGCGGCTGTGAGGGCGCGGCGTTTGCGGTCGGCGGAGACGGAAGCGGGCGTGGCGGAGTCAGCGGTGAAGTAGGTCGCTATCCCACCCTTGCGCCAGAAACAAGGCGCAAGGATGGGGCACGGAAATGTTTCGGGAGAGCGGGCGAAAGACAACCGCAGATCCTTCGACTCGCTACGCTCGCTCAGGATGACAACGTGTGGGGAGGGTTCGTGCTATCCCAGCTCCCAACAACAGGGACCTGGGGCACCCGATCTACAGTCTGATTCGCACCCGATGTGCCGGTGGCGCTGGCGGCTATCATTGAGCCTGACGCGATGGGCAAGACAATCTTTATCTCGGCGGGCGAGGCGAGTGGCGAGCAGTATGGGGCGCTGCTGGCGGATGCGTTGAAAAAGCTGGCCGCCGAGCGCGGGCTTGGCGAGCCGCGCTTTGTTGGCATGGCCGGGCCGCGGATGGAAGCGGCGGGCGTGGAGCGGATCGTCCGGGCCGAGGACATGGCCGTGATGGGAATTACGGAGATTGTGCGGCACCTGCCGCGCATCTACGCCGAGTTCCGAAAGCTGAAGAAAGCCATTCGCGAGATCAGGCCGCAGGCGGCGGTGCTGATCGATTTTCCCGACATACATCTGAAGCTGGCTGAGGAGTTTCATCGGCTTGGGATTCCGGTGATCTTCTTCGTGAGCCCGCAGCTTTGGGCGTGGAAGAAGCATCGCATCAAAACTGTGCAGAAGTTCGTGGACCGGATGCTGGTGATCTTTCCATTCGAGGAGGGTTACTACCGTGAGCGGGGTGTGGATGCGGAGTTCGTCGGGCATCCGCTGGCGGAATTGCCGCTGCCGACGGTCTCGCGGGAGGAATTTGCCGCTGGGAGTGGGCTCGATGCGGGGAAGCAGTGGATTGGCCTGCTGCCCGGCAGCCGGATGAAGGAGATTCGCTCGAATCTGCCGGAGATGCTGAAGGCGGCATTTTTTCTGCACGACGACTACCTCGAAAATGCGCGCATGGGTTTTCGGGCGCCGCAGCCGGAGTTTGTGCTGCCCGTGGCGGCAACGCTGACCGAGACGCAGCGGGCGGAGCTGGCCGGGATGGTGCGGGAGCAGGCGGTGGGGTTGGCGATCCGCATCGTGGGCGATGCGCGGGCGGCGTTGTTTCATGCGCGGGCCTCGATTGTGGCCAGCGGAACGGCGACGGTGGAAGCGGCTCTGATCGGCAATCCTTTCGTCGTGGTGTATCGGGTGAGTCCGCTGACCTATGCGATTGCGAAACGAGTGGTGAAGGTGCCGCATGTTGCGATGGCGAACCTGATTGCGGACCGGCGCGTGGTGCCGGAACTCATCCAGGATGAGTTCACGGCGTCCAACATCGTGAAGGAGCTTCGCGAGCTGCTACCGGACGGACTGGCGCGCCAGTCCATGGTGGAGGGGCTTGCGGGCATCCGGGGATTGCTGCGTCCGCGCGACGGGGCGGGCGCGATTGAGCGCGTGGCGGAGATTGTTCTGGGTGAAATAGGGGCCTGAGCTGCGAGGAATAAGATTTCATGCAGGGATGGGACGACAGGATGCTGAAAAAGCTGATTTGCCGCCACGTGGTTTTCCTCGGCCTGCTGGCCGTTTTTGCTGTTGCGTTGCCAGACGTGGCACAGACTCCGGTCCAGGTGCAGATTCCGAGGGTCGAGCGGCCAACGCTTGCGGTTTCGGGCTACCAGATTGACGCGGAGATCGATACGGCCACGCACCACCTGAAGGCGCGGACGACGGTGACGTTTACCGCGCAGGCGAACTCGGAGCTGGTGACATTCGGCTTTCATCCGGCGCTGAAGATTACGAAAATTACTGACGACGCGGGCAAGGTGCTGACCGGCGACCGGACGGCGGACGGGAGCGTGCGGATTGTGCCGCAGGGGCCGCTTTCCCCCAGCGTTCCGGCGCACTGGACCTTTGAGTACGACGGCGTGATTACAGGCAATGATGACGGGCCGGTGGAGGGGTTGAAGCTGGCGGCGATCGAGGAGCCGATCACGTATCTCTTCTACGCGGCGCGGTGGTTTCCGATGACGGGCTACCTGACGGACCGCTTCACGGCGCAGATGACGATTCGCGTGCCGCAGGGGATGCGGGTCTTTGCGAGCGGGCAGACGGGCGGGTCGCACCCGGTGACGCTCGAAGGCGGCAAGCCGGGCGACGAGTACGACTTCAAGTGGACGAAGCCGGGCTTTCCGGGCACGGTGATCGCGGGACGGTATGTGGATGCGGCTTCGGCGGGCCCGGTGAAGGTTTACCTGACGGTTTCGCATCGCGCCTCGGCGAACCAATTGGCGCAGACGGCGGCGAAGCAGTTCAACTTTTTCACGGATAGCTTTGGCGCGCCGGAGGTTTCGCACATCAACGTGGTGGAGCTGCCGGACGACACGCTGCCGGCCTACTGGGCGCCGGAGCTGGCGGTGGTGATGGGCTCGCATACGGGCGACAAGGTTGGTGTGCGGCTGCTGGCAAATACGATCGCGCGCCAGTGGTGGAGCTCGGAGGTAAGTCCGAAGACGCTTTCCGACGCGTGGATTACGAATGGGATGTGCCGTTATGCGGAGCTGATGTACGTGGAAGACGAGCAGGGACATACTGCGATGCGGCAGGCGCTCGACGATGTGGCGGCAGGCGCGATGGCGTATGACACGACGCCGCTTTCCAGCTCGGGAAGGCTGAGCCCGTTCTCGCCGGAGTTCCAGTCGCAGAGCATGGAGAAGGGCGCGATGATCTTTCACATGCTGCGCTGGGAGGTGGGCGACAAGGCGTTTCTGGCCACGCTGAAAGGGACGATGAGCCAGTTTGCGGACGAGGGGGTTCGCGCGTCGGATCTGACGAAGGTGGCAGCGGCGCAGAGCGATCAGAATCTGGTGCCGTTCTTTTCACAGTGGGTGGATGGGACAGGCGCGCCGACCTTTGCGAACAAGTATGCCGTGTATAGGCTGGGGAACAACAAGGGATTCCGCACGATTGGCGAGATCAATCAGGATTTGGACCTGTTTCGGATGCCGGTGGAGCTGCGCATCGAGACGGAGGGCAAAACGGAGATCAAGCGGGTCGATGTGGTGGGCACGGAGAGCCAGTATGTCGTCGATACCTTCGGGAGGCCGCGTCGGATCACGATTGACCCGCAGAACTGGGTGCTGAAGTCGACGCCGGATTTGCAGGTCCGGATTGCGATTTTGAAGGGGCAGCAGCTTGTCGGGCAGGGGGACCTGCCGGGCGGGCTGGCCGAGTATCAGAAGGCTCTCGAAGCGAATCCGCAGAGTTCGCTGGCCAATTACCGCATCGGCGAGGTGCTGTTTACGCAGAAGAATTACCAGTCGGCGATTAACTCCTACCGCGATGCGCTGCGCGGCGATGACGAGCCGCGGTGGACGGAGGTCTGGAGCCACATCGAGATCGGGAAGATCTTCGATTTGACCGGGCAGCGGGATCGCGCGGTGCAGGAGTACCGGCTGGCGGTGCAGACCAACGACAACACGCAGGGCGCGTTGAACGAGGCGCGGCAGAATTTGCAGAAGCCGTACGTGCGGGCGGATAGCGAGTAGGTTGGTGTGGATTCGTGCTGTCCCACCCTTGCGCCAGAAAGAAGGCGCAAGGATGGGGCACGAGGCTTTGTGGTATCCCACCCTGGCCGGAAAAACAAAGACCTGGCGAGGGTGGGGCACCCTCAGTATCAGATCAGGTGCAAACTGACTCACAATTCAGCGGACAATTTCAGCGGACGAATGCGGGATCGGTTGCCGCGTTGATTGCGCTTGCGAATTTCTTCCAATCGCAGGAGAGATCGTTGCGGCTGCATCCGGGTAGAAAGACGGGAACGCTTTCAGGCGGGCTGGCGAGTGTGAGCGGCGTGGAGTTTCGCATCTGGTCGAGGGTCTGTGAGGTGTAGCGCACGCGGACCTCGTAGCTGGGCGCTTGTTGCGGGCTTGTTTGCGCGTCGCGCTGCCATAGCTCGAAGACGAGCGCGCCGCCGGGCGGGGTGTCGTCGCGGCGGCCGTCGATGAGCCAGGAGATGCCGAGAGCGCCGGCGATGTTGGCGAGATTGGTGTCGTGTCCGACGAGAATCAGCACGCGGTCGCCGGGCTTGCTGAGAGCACCGTGAACGGGATGGCGCTCGACAAACTGCTGCATCGAGTCGAGAACGTGCGCGAGCAGGTTTGAGGCCTGGGCGCGGGCTATGTATGGCGTGCGCGCGGTGATGTCTTCCGCGGCAACGTGAAGCTGCATGAGCCCGCGGAGAGTTTCGAGATCGACGCGGCCCCAGCCGACGTTGGTAGTGTCCATGCCGTCGGTGTATTCGAGCAGGAAATTTTCTGTGATGGTGGAAGCGAGCGAGAGCGGCGAGCGGAACTCTGCCGCGTGGTTGCCGCTGCCGGGCGCGAGTGCGGATGGAGCGGCAAGAATCGATGCCGGCGGGTTTTGCTGTGTCGCGTTCGCGGAATCGCAGTTTGTGCTGGTGGCGCTGGTCTCGCCGCAGTTGCGGAGAATTGCATCGAGCTTGAGTAACTGCGGACGATAGGCTTCGGCGAGCGCTTTTGGCTGGCCGCCGATGCGGCCGAGAATGGATGCCGCGGCAAGCGCGTGGTCGGGCGAGCCGACGCCGGCTTCGAGCGGGTGGAAGAGCGGGTCGGGAGTGCCTTCGGGCAGCGCAGTGACGGGAATCTCGCAGCCCGGTGCGATGCCGGCGGCGAGCGCCTTGCCAGTTTCGCGGGTGCGCTGGTCGGAGTCGGCGACGATGCGGATGCTTCCGGCATCCGCGCAGCCTTCCTGCGAGAGAATGCCTTGCGAGGCGAGCAACTCGCGGTCGTATTTGCCGAAGAGCGTCATTAGCTGCGCGCCGTGAGCGGTGAGATAGCCGGGCGCGACGTTCCATTTGGGCCACGGCTGGCGGGAGTATTGGTTGAGCGTGTCGAGCTTGCCGGTGGGCGAGCGGACGCCGTGGCGGGTGACGATTACCACGAACTTCAGAGATGCCTTTGCATCCATGGTGCTTTTGGCTGGAGCCGCACTTTGCGTCTGCGCCGCAGCGATCGTCAAGGCGACCAGAAGAAGGGCCGCAATCGTCTTTCTCATCGGATTTTGTCCCTGATACGGTTTTTGTGGGAATCGGGCTGGAAAGCGACTTATTTTCAACTTCAGAAAGTGAGAGTGGCGGCGGAAGGTGGATAGATACAAGTCCACCCTCCGCCGCTGCGCGCTATTTCTCGCGGCTCGAATCCCAGCGCAGGCTGAAGCTGTAGGTCGGCTTGTAGTATTCGCGCTGGGTCACATATTGCGGTTGCCCGTTGTAGTAGCCAAAGACCTCGTTATTGAGATTCAGGCCATTGGCGATCACGTGCAATCCGCGCCACACACGCACCCCTACCTGGGCGTCCACCTGCAGGTGCGAATAGGCAAAGTTGTCACCCAGTGGGCCGTTGACGGCGCCGGCGGTGTTGTTAGAGGGATCGGGTTGGTTGTTGAACCACTGGTAGGCATAGTTGTAAGCGCCGTTGTAGCTGATGCCCATGTGAACATCGTAGCGTCCCAGCGTGTAGGCGGGCTGGATATTGAAGGAGTGGTGCGCGGTGCCGATCAGAGACGGCGAGTCCGTGCGCCCCGGAATGCCGTTGGAGTGCGAATTGGCATAAGCATAGTTGGCCATTATGGCAAGGCCGCGCAGGGCGCCGGGCAGTGTGCTCAATCGCTGCTGCCATGAAAATTCAAGCCCCGAGACGCTGGCGCTTTTGATGTTGATATTCTGCTGCGCTTCGTCCGCGGAATCGTTCCCTGGGATGTTGCAGAGAGATCCCGTGATCGCGCAGGAGGTGTAAGTCTGGACGATGGGATCGGAGAGCCGCTTATAGAAGTACCCGGCCTGGATCACGCCGAAGGGGCGGAGTTGCTGTTCCAGCAGCAGATCGTAGTTATTGGCGTGGGTGGGCTGCTCGGTGGGGTTGCCGATAGAGTAGCGCGGGGAGCCGCTGCCTTCCGATCCCGCGCCATTGTCCAGAATGTACGGCACCAGGTCATAAGGATTCGGCCGCGAGATTCCGCGCGAGTAGACGGCGCGGATGGCGGTCATCGGGGCCGCCATCCAGCGTGCCTGCACGCTGGGCAAGGGATCGACATAAGAGTGGCTGGTTGTCTCCGGGGTGGTTCCAACCCAATTGCCCCAACTGCCATTGCCGACGGGGGAGGGGGCGTCAGTGCCATTCTGATAGGGTCCAGCCGCGGGGTTCACGAAATAGCCGAGCACATGCACCTGTGTGGCTTCAAAGCGCAGGCCCGTCTGGAGGCTGAACTTGGGCCAGTTGATGGTGTTCATCACGTAGCCCGCGGAGATGCGGTTAATCAGGTCGAAGTTGGCGGAATCCGAGCCTTCCCGTGTGGTTGGCACATCCAGTTGGAAGTATCCCGGATTCGCCTGCCAGTAAGCGGTCAGCTTATTCCAGTCGGTGACAGGCCCCATGTAATAGGTGCCGCCATAGTAGTGGTTATTGGTGAATCCGGTCTGGAACGGGACAAGGCTGGCGGCGTCCGGGGCGCCTGCGTCCGGGCCGAAGTAGTTGTACTGCGGGGTCTCCGCATTCTCGAAGGAGTGGTTGTTGCGGAATTGGCCGCCGAACTCGATGGTTGCCGAGCGCGAGCCGAGGTGGTAGTTCAAGCCCATGCTCGCCCATTCCTGCAGGTTCAGTGCGACCGCCTGCCCGCTGGTGGTGCGGTAGGTACTCAAAAGATAGTTATTCGGGTTGTAATTATCATCGTCTGGGTTGGCATTGGGGAACGAGCACCCGGACGACCACTGTGGCCGGTAAACGCTGGTGGGCGTCCCGGCATAAACGCAGTTGTTCTTGACGTAGCTCTTCAGTAAAGTTACCGGACTCCACTCCGCCCTCGGGTCGCCGCCGGCGTTCAGGAAGCGGGAGCGGGAGATGGCCGAACCCCAGTGAATCCAGGAGTTCTTGAAAATGTGGCTGCCATCGAGAATCAGACTGCCGATTGCCGGGTTTCTCGTTTGATTCGACTGGTAGTACTGGGACTTGGGACCGATTTCGTAGTAATACTTGTCGAGGAAGTCCTTAAAATCGGAAAGCAGGAAGTGCAGACCAAAGGTGGTGTTTGGACTCATCTTGTAATCCACGTTGCTGGTGAGGCCCCAGCGATCCTCATTCATGCGATACATGCGCTGAGTATTCTTGTCATAGTAAGGCGTTGTCGAGCCGTCGGGGTTGATGTCCGGACTGGGCTGGATGTTATCGATGCCGCCGCCGTTGTAATCGGCCTCGAAGCCGCCGATCACTCCCCAGCGCTTGTCCGCGCCAAAGCGCATCCCCGCGGTTGTGTCCACCTTGCCTGTGTAGCGGGTATTCTGGATCGGCGTAAAGCCCATCGTGGACTCGGCGCTGAAATAGGGCCGCGTACCTGCCGTTTTGGTCACCAGATCCACGGAGCCGGCGATGCCGTCGGCGTCCTGATTGGCGGAGAGGGTCTTGTTGACCACGATAGACTCCACCATGTTGTCGGGAATCGTCGTCAGATCGACCTGGCTGATGGTGACCTCCGGCGATGCCAGAGTCACGCCATCGATCGTGACATTGGTCAACCGCGGGTCCAGCCCGCGCACCTGGACGTACTCGCCCTGGCCTTCGTTGC
>JAATFM010000030.1 GCA_015655195.1 Terriglobales bacterium | reverse complement strand
TTCTTTGGGCTCCTGTCCCGGCTGCGGTGGTGCAATCTTCATCTCGTGCAGTGCCGACTGGCAGCGCGTGCAGACATTTTCCCAGATGCCATAGTTCGAAACCTCCGGCATGAAGTTCCAGCAGCGCGCGCACTTGTGGCCACTGGCGGGCAGCGCCTTGACGCTCAGCGCTGCACCCTCTACCACGACGACGCGCGAGACGTTGAGAATCTCCTTGAGACCGGCGGCATGGCGTTGGAGCAGCGCAAGCTGATCGCCGGCTGCTACGATTTCAAGCTCGGCTTCCAGTCCCTTGCCGATGCGCTTGGCCTGACGCTCTTCTTCAAGAATGCGAAGGGCCTCGTCACGAACTTCGAAGACACGCTTCCACTCGTCGAGCAAAGCGGCCGGGCTTTCCGAAAAAACCTCTTCCGGCTTCGGAAACAGCGCAAGATGTACGCTCTTCTCACGGCTTTCCCCGGCAGGCAGATACTCCCAAACCTCGTCAGCCGTAAAACTCAGGACCGGTGCAACGAGCCGCACCAGCGCCTCAGTAATCTTCCACAGCACCGTCTGCGCGGAGCGGCGCTCTTTGCTCGTCGGCGCAAAGGTGTACATGCGATCCTTCAGCACGTCCAGGTAGAACGAACTCAGGTCCACGATGGCAAATTCGTTCACCGCATGGTAGACGCGATGGAACTCGAAGGCGTCATACCACGCGAGAATCTTCTCGGTTAGCTCGCGGGTGCGCGCCAACATGTAACGGTCGAGCGGCAACAACTCGGATTCCGCCACGGCATCGGTGGATGGGTTGAAGCCAGCAAGATTCCCGAGCAAAAACCGAAAGGTATTTCGCAGCTTGCGGTAGATTTCCGAGCAGCGAGCCATGAGATTCTCGCTCGCCGCCATGTCTTCTCGGAAATCGACCGACGCAACCCACAGGCGCACGATCTCGCCGCCCATGCGGTTGGCAATGTCAACCGGATCGACGCCGTTGCCGAGGCTTTTGCTCATCGCGCGGCCCTGTTCGTCCAGCGTCCACCCAGCGGTAGCAACGTGCGAATACGGTGCGCGACCTCGCAGCGCCACAGAGGTGAGCAGGGAAGAGTGGAACCAGCCGCGATGCTGGTCGCCGCCCTCCAAATAAAGAACTTCGACCGGCTGACCGTGTTCGGCTTTACCCTGCTGGAAATCAGCGTAATGCCGCTTCAGGTCCGCGTCGGACTCAGAAACCGCCAGCCAGCTTGTGCCGGAGTCAAACCACACATCGAGAATGTCGGTTTCCTTCCGGAAGCTCTCGCCGCCGCAGTGTGCGCATTGCGCGCCTTGCGGCACAATGTCAGCGACATCCGTCGTATGCCACGCCTCCGCGCCCTCGTTCTCGAACAACTCGACAATCTTCTTGTTTAGCGATGCATCGATGATCGGCTTCTGGCAGCCCATGCACATCAGTACGGCAATCGGCACGCCCCAGATGCGCTGGCGGCTGATGCACCAGTCGGGACGCGTAGCAATCATGTTCGTGATGCGTTCCTTGCCCCATGCCGGGTCCCACACCACCTTGTCGATCTCCTCGATCGTCAGTTTCCGATAGCTCGTTTCCGTCCCATCGGCGCGCTTCACCGGCGTTTCCAGCGAGATGAACCACTGCTCCGTCGCGCGAAAGATCACAGGCTTGTGGCAGCGCCAGCAGTGCGGGTAGGAGTGCGTGATATTGGCCTGCGCCAGCAGCGCGCCTTTCTCCTTGAGCAGTTCAATGATGAGCGGATTCGCCGCCCACACCTTCTTGTTGTCGTAAGGCGCTGGCGTGTCGGCGGGCCACGTTGCGGCATCGGCATGGATGAAACCTCCAGCGTCCACGCGACAGGTCAAGTCGAGGTCGTAACGCTGACCGGTGTAGAAGTCGTCCGCGCCATGTGAGGGCGCAGTGTGAACGGCTCCTGTTCCAGCGTCAGCAGTAACGTATTGTGCCAGCACGCCGAGAATCGACCGGTTCAAAAACGGATGCTGAAATGTCGAGCGTTCGAGCACGCGGCCTTTAAAGCGCGCAAGCTCCTTCGTCTCGCCAAGATTGCACGCTGCGATGACCTGCGCGGCCAACTCTGCCGCAACGATATAAACCGCTCCGGCATCCGTCGCAAGCGCCACATACTCGAAATCCGGATGAAACGCGACAGCCAGCGACGCCGGCAGCGTCCAAGGCGTCGTCGTCCAGATGATCGTATAGACCTCTTTACCCGCGAGCGAAGCATCGAGCGCCGACGCATCCGAAGTCAGTCTGTAACGCACATAAACCGACGGACTCGTATGCTGCTCGTACTCGATCTCAGCATCGGCCAGCGCGGTACGGTCGTGGATGCACCAGTAAACCGGCTTCAGCCCGCGATACACGAATCCCTTCTCAAGAAATCCGTACAGCGCCTCCAGCGTCCGCGCCTCGTACTCGCGGGCCATCGTCTTGTAGGGCTTGTCCCAGCGGCCAAAGCAGCCAATGCGCTCAAACTGCGTGGTTTGCAAGTCGATGTACTTCTGCGCGTAGGCGCGGCAGGCTTCCAGCACCGCCGGAGCCGGCATTTCCAGCTTCTTGCGGCCAAGCTGCTCATCCACCTTGATCTCGATGGGCAGACCGTGGCAGTCGTAACCGGGAATATAAGGCGAATCATATCCGGACATGGTCTTCGATTTAACGACGAAGTCCTTGAGGCCCTTGTTCAGCGCGTGGCCCAGGTGAATGGGGCCATTGGCGTAGGGCGGGCCGTCATGGAGAATGTAGGCGGGGCGGCCGGCGCCGGCCTTGCGCAGTTCCTCCCAGAGCCGCAGCTCGGCCCACTTTTTCAGCCGAAGCGGTTCATTCTGCGGGAGATTGGCCTTCATCGGGAAGGCGGTTTGCGGCAACGTGAGCGTCGTCTTCAGCTCAGGCAATGGGGACATCGTAACTCCGTGGTTTCCTCGAACCTGATTGGTCAATGGTTCATTTACCAGTGTAACTGCCGCAGAAGAGGATTTTTCGCTACCGGTAGTGTCCTGTTTTGAAAGTGCGAGGCTTCAGCCGCGCCCTTTCAGCGTGGAAAAGGCGGGGGCTTTAGCCCTGAGGGGATGTTGCATGGAAATTAGGACACTAATTTTCGTTACCTGCGGGGCAGGTGCTTCGTCTATGGAACTATGGGAGATCGCGGAGCGGTGGAATTTGAGGTTGCTGGCGCGGTTCCGGCGGGTCAGGAAGCCGGAGCGGTGGGCGAGACAATCGCAGCCGCGGTCGCGCATAATGGATTATTGGGGCAGGCGTGGAAGACGAGCCGCTCCTCTGAGCAAAAAATAGCTGGGCAAAGGATGACGGGTGCCATCGGGCGCGATGGCGGCAACATTATGACGGAAACAGCCACCGCAATACAGGCCGAGACGGAATCGCAGGCGCAGGGCCACGAGTTGGACGCGCTGCTGGGCAAGGCATTTGAGTCCAAACCCATCTGGGCCGACCTGTACGAGAACCTGCGCGACGTTTTCTTCCCCCCAAAGCTCCCCCCATTGGAGCTGACCTCAAAGCCCATCGCGGTCGTGGACCCGATGGCGGTGAAGACAAACCCGTGGTCGATTGGAACGGCAACGGCGGTGAACGTCGCTATTATCGCGTTGCTGATCGTGCTGGGCCTGCGCAAGGTAATTCCCGCGATTGTGCAGCCGCCGGTCGATACGACGCCCGTTGACATCAGCGCGTTCAAGCCGATTGCGCCGAAGCAATCGATTGCGATGGGCGGCGGCGGCGGCGGCGGTTCGCACGATCTGGTGGAAGCAAGCAAGGGCAGGCTGCCGAAGTTCGAAAAGCAGCCGATTGCGCCCCCGATGGTGCCAAAACTCGATAACCCGAAGCTGGCGGCGCCGGCGGCGATTGCCGTGCAGCCGGATGTGAAGATTCCGGACAATAACCTGCCGAACATCGGCATGCAGAACTCGACGAACGTGAAGCTGGCCTCGAACGGCCAGGGCAGCGGCGGCGGCATGGGTACCGGCACTGGCGGCGGCATGGGACCGGGCAGCGGCAACGGCTATGGGCCGGGATCGGGCGGCAACTACGGCGGCGGTGTGGAGCATATCGGCGGCGGAGTCTCCGCTCCGGTGACGCTCTTCGAGCCGGAGGCGGAGTTCAGCGACGAAGCGCGGCGCGCCAAGTATCAGGGCGAAGTGATGGTGCAGATTATCGTGGACGCGCAGGGGCATCCGCAGAACGCGCATGTGATCCGGCCCATTGGAATGGGCCTTGATGAGAAGGCCGTAGAAGCCGCCATGAAGTACAAGTTCAAACCCGCGATGAAGAACGGCAAGCCCGTAGCCGTCTACCTGACAATCGCCGTGAACTTCCGGCTGTATTAAAAAAGCAGAGATCAGTTGTCACAGGTAAGAAAGGCCGGGGAGTACTCCCCGGCCTCAGTTTTTTGCCCCACCATTATGCCCCGTGCCCCATCCTTGCGCCTTTTTTCTGGCGCAGGGGTGGGGCAGCACGAACCTTTCCCACCCGCCGTCATACAGAGTCAGCCGTCACAATATCGACAAAAAGCCGATGCACGCGCCGATCCGCGGAAAGCTCAGGATGGAAGGTTGCGGCCATGATGCGCCCCTGGCGAACCAGAACAGGGGCGCCGTCGCGGCGAGCAAGGACTTCGACCGCCGGCCCAGTCTCCGCGATGCGCGGCGCGCGGATAAAAACCATCTCAAGCGGCTCGCCGCCAAGCGAAGTAGGCACAGTAAGAATCATCGAGTCAATCTGCCGGCCATAAGCATTGCGCTCTGCAACTATGTCGAGCAGGCCAAGACTGACCTGTGCAGGATGGCGCACCTCGCGGGCCAGAAGGATGGCTCCAGCGCAGGTGCCAAAGACAGGCTTTGTGGCTCCGAAGGCCCGCAAAGCATCAAGAAAGCCACCGCGCTCAAGGAACTTCAGCATCGTAGTAGATTCGCCGCCCGGCAAAATCAGGCCATCAACAGAAGCAAGCTCTTCCGGCTTGCGAATTGCAACAGCCTCGGCACCCGACTCAGCGAGCGCCTCAGCATGAGCAGCAAAGTCGCCCTGAATAGCAAGGACACCGATGCGCGGTCTTTTCTCTTCTTTGGTCAAGCTTTGTTTCCTTGCTGAAAGTGAAATGGGTTGAGAAGCTCAATATCGAAGCTCTCGAAGTCTTTTGTGTTACGAGTAACGACGGTGAATTTGTAAACGCGGGCGATGGCCGCATCCAGTTCGACAACCTGCCAGATGCGAGCGATCCGGTCAATCCACTGGTCGATTTCTGCTGCCTTCTGCTGGTCCTGCTTGCGCGTGATCTCCGCACCGGCTTGCAACTCGCCCAGGACGATGGCAGGAATTCCAATGTCATCAGGAGGAATAGATTGCAGCCACGCTACTACCGCACCGTGGGGGCGATTCTTTCGTAACTCCGAGACGACATT
>JAATFM010000005.1 GCA_015655195.1 Terriglobales bacterium | reverse complement strand
CGTTGTCTTGTCCAATATGGTAAGTCCGTAGACGCCGATGACCTGCTTCACCACATCCAGAGCGGTCATGCTCTGAAATACGCGGGTATTGGCGCCCAGCGTAAGCTGCCACAGCCCCGGCCGGATGGTGGCGTGGAAGACATTCAGTTCCTCGTCTCCGGGCCCCTGATCGAAGGACGTGATAATGCCGTTGAAGTAACGCACGTCCTGCTTGGAGCCCAGATTCAATGTAACCGTGGCCTTGGTGCCGACGATCTTCGTGGGATCGACGGTCGTGCTCTTATCAGCCAGCAACTCGGCGTGGAATTCGAAGAGGCGCGATATGCCCTCCACGCCTTCCAACGACTCGATCACCAACACGTCTTTACCGGCGGCTGTGTCGATCCGCATCAACCGGTCGCTAGTTTGTGTCAAATCCGGCATTCAATTCCGCCTCTTGCAATGCGTGGCCGGCTCATCGTGCCTGAAACTCAGGCTTCGACGAGCTCGGACTCCCACGCATAAGTTAGTTCCCCGCCGGCAACTGAAACATTCACGCGAGTAGCCGATGTGCCGTCCGCGATTTTGCCCAGTATCTGACGGGACAGGTCCGGGAGCATGGTGTTGGACAGGATGTTATCCACATTTCTGGCGCCGCTCTCGACCTCCGTGCAGCGCGCCGCCACTTCGTTCACCAGCGCGTCGTCGTAGTTCAGAGTGATCTTGTGCGACTCCAGCATCCGCTTTTGAATTTTGGCCAGCTTGAGCCGGATGATCTGCTTGAGCGCCTCATCCCGCACCGGATAGTACGGAATAATCATAAGCCGTCCGAGAAACGCCGGCTTGAAGACCTTGTCCAGCTCGGGCTTCAGGGCTTTCGCCATTACCGCCGGCTCGGGCGTGGTTTCCGGGTCCGCGGTCAGCTTCATCAGTGTTTCGGTGGCCGCGTTACTGGTGAGCAGGATGATCGTGTTCCGGAAATCGATCTCGCGGCCTTCGCCGTCTTCCATGCGGCCCTTGTCGAAGACCTGGAAGAAAAGCTCCAGCACGTCGGGATGCGCCTTTTCCACCTCATCCAGCAGCACCACAGAGTACGGACGCCGGCGCACGGCCTCGGTCAGCACGCCGCCCTCGCCGTAACCCACGTATCCCGGAGGCGAGCCCTTGAGCGTGGAGACGGTATGCGCTTCCTGAAACTCCGACATGTTAATCGTAATCATGTTGCGCTCGCCGCCGTAGAGAATGTCGGCCAGCGCGATAGCGGTCTCCGTTTTGCCCACGCCGCTGGGGCCGACAAGCAGGAAGACGCCGACCGGCTTGACGGGATCGTCCATGTTAGCGCGCGAAGTCATGATGCGCTGCGCGATGGCGGCCTGCGCGTGATCCTGGCCGATGACGCGCTTCTTGAGATGCTCGTCGAGCGTCAACACCGTCTCGATCTCGTTCTTCACCATCTTGCCGAGCGGGATTCCCGTCCAGGCCGAGATGACTTCGCCCACAATCTGCGAGTCCACTGAAACGCGCAACATGCCGCGATCTCCTTGCAGTTCTTTCAGTTCGTCTTCGAGCTTGGTCAACTCGGCCTGCGCCTCTGCATCCACCGGAGCGGTGTGGTCCGCTCCTTCGAGCTTCTCCTTCAGCTCGCGGATGCGGCTGACGAAACCCTTTTCCTTCTCCCACTGCTCGTTCAGCACAGCCATTTCGGCCTTGGCCTTTTCGGTCTCGTCGGCAATCTCCGTCAGCTTCTCAGCGTGGTTTGCGCCGACCTTGGTCTCGCGCTCCAGCACACGCTTCTGCACCTCAAACGCGTCGATCTTGCGCTGCAAATCTTCAATCGCCGGCGGCGTGGTGTTCTGGCCCAGCGCAAGCCGCGCGCAGGCCGTGTCGAGCACGCTGACCGCCTTATCCGGCAACTGCCGGCCGGCAATGTAGCGGTGCGAGAGCTTCACCGTCGAGGTAATGGCCTCGTCGAGAATGCGCAGCTTGTGGTGCTTTTCAAGCGAGGCGACGATGCCGCGCAGCATGGTTGCGGCTACGTGCTCGGTCGGCTCCTCGACCTTGACGACCTGGAAGCGGCGGGCCAGCGCGGGGTCCTTCTCGAAGTATTTCTTGTACTCCGACCACGTGGTGGCCGCGATGGTGCGAAGCTCGCCGCGGGCCAGCGCCGGCTTGAGCAGGTTGGCCGCATCGTTCTGGCCGGCTTGGCCGCCCGCGCCGATCATGGTGTGCGCCTCGTCGATGAAGAGAATGATCTTCGTGGTGGAAGACTTCACTTCGTTGATGAGTCCCTTGAGGCGATTCTCAAACTCGCCCTTGACGCTGGCTCCGGCTTGTAAGAGCGCCAGATCGAGCGAGTGAATCTGCACGCCCTGAAGCGCCGGCGGAACATCGCCGTCCGAGACGCGATTGGCCAGCCCCTCGACGACGGCGGTCTTGCCCACGCCGGCCTCGCCGGTGAGAATCGGGTTGTTCTGGCGGCGGCGCATCAGAATGTCGATCATCTGCCGGATTTCGAGATCGCGGCCCAGCACGGGGTCGATCTTGCCGGCCTTGGCGTTCGCGGTCAGGTTCACCGTGTACTGGTCGAGATGCGGCGTCTTGCTGCCCTTGGGCGCGCCAGGGCCGCCTTCGGTTCCGCCTGCCTCCTGCGGTCCGCCGGTTGCCAGCGAAACCTGAGTTTCGCTCGATTTGCTGACGATGTCATAGAAGCCCGCGCGCAGAGCCTCCGGCGAAATCTTCCCCAGCTCCTTGCTAACATCTTTCACGATGCGCGCCAGCTCCTCGTTGTCGAGCAGCGCAAGCAGCGTAAAGCCGGTGCGAATGTTGCCGGCGTTGAAATCGATGCTGGCAACGGTCCACGACTCAGCCAGCATCTTGACCAGCGAAGGGCTGAAGGCAGGCGAGCGGGCATTGCCGGACTTGAGATTGTCCAGGCTGCGCTCCAGCTCCGCGGTGAGCCGCGAGCGGTTGATCTCGAAGTGCTTCAGGATCGCCGCAAAGTCGTTGTCGCTGGCATCGAGAACCTTCATCAGGTAGTGCTCGATCTCGATGTCATAGTGGGTGCGCGATACGCAAAGTCCCGCGGCAGCTTCAAATGCCTTCCGCGTCGCATCGTCAAGTTTGTTGATGATCGCCTTCAGGTTTACGCTCATGTCCTGCTGTCCCCCAGCTTTCAATCTCTACTGCACTCAGTCTTTACTGCCCCGTCTTTACTGCACCCCGTCTTTACTGGACAAGATACCTTGCATCCCCAGGGTCGCGGTCCAGCGGCTTCGTTCGCAGCCAACTGACAAACCCGAGCTGCGGCCGCGTCTTTCCCGCGGCTCCCAGCTCACAATATGGAGCGTCTTCGCGCGCCAGAATCAATTGGACCTCGGCCTCATAGCCCCCGCTTGAGTAGAACCGAAGCCACGCAACCAGCTCGTGATACGCTTCCTGCCCCGGCAGAAGCTGCTGGTACTTGTCAAAACTCATAGGCCCCAGGGCAATGCGAATCCGCCCATGATGGTCCCACACTTCCTCACCCGCCACCGTGCCGATTCCAAGGCGCTCGTTCGCGCCTCCGGCTCCGGTCATCCAGGTCTGATCCTCGCGCCGCAGCTTGCGCCACGCTCCGGCAAACTGCTCCACCTTGGCCGGCACGCCGAAATAGTCTTCGAGAATCTGTTCGAGGCCCGCCGCCGTGCGAACATGCCTGCCCAGCAGCCCGACATAGTTCACATATGCCTGATCGGGAATCGCGCTGCGTCCGCGCAGGCCCTCGGTTCCCAGGCCGATCAGGTCGTAGAGCTTTTCCGAGAGCCGGTCCTCGCCAGTGCGCTCGTATTCGATGAAGAAGCGGTACTTCTCCCATCCGCGATAAAACAGCGAGATAAGGCGATGGTTGAAGATATTGAAAAACTCCTCCAGCGCATAATCCTTTTCCCTGGCGCGGGTCAGCAGCAGCTCCGTATATGGGATCGGCATGACGGCGATGGCCGCGCACAGCCCCATAAACTCGACCGTCATCTCAAGCTGGCCGTTCTCCAGCCGCCGCGTCTCGTGAATCTGGCTGGCGGGAAAGTCCAGCGTAGGTCGCGAGACAAAACGCACCGCCTCGCCCTGCGGAGTGACAAAATACCCCACCGGCTTGCGCGGCGCTTCAATGCGCTGCAACATGCGAACAGCCTGGAAGAACTGCACGCGAAAGGGCTCCTGGTCGAGCAGCTTGCGAATCTCGCGCAGTTTGGGCTGATCGGGCTGGTCGATCTGATCGATTTCGTTCTGTGGTGCGCTCTGCTGCACCTGCACAATTTCCTGTGCCTGCTCATTTAAAGCAGGGCTTGTGTTCCCGCTCTCGGGGGCCATTTTGCCAGTACCTCCTTTCGCATGGTGCTGCGCGCCGTCATCTGCGCAAAGCTGTTCATCGAAGCGTAGCCGGCCAGAAAGCGGTCCAGCACCGCGGCAAAGAGGTACAAGCCGCTGCCGGCAAACTGCTGCTCGTCAAACTCGATTTCCACCTGCGTTCCCCGCGCCGGAATCAGTCCGTAAGCGGAGTTGACGAGCGCAAATCCCGGCCCCGATTTGAGATTGAGAATCGAGCCTACCTGGTTGTCGGTGGCAACCGCGTCCGTCATATTGTGCAGCCGGAGAATCTCCTTCAGCGCGCCGGCTCCGCCCTCGCTGAGCGAGAGGTAGTTGAGCGAGAGCAGCGAGATGAGCCGCCAGACATTTCCCTTCCCCGCCGGCGCATTGCCGCTCTGCGTGGGACGGCGAATCGCCGCGACATTCTTTGCCGCTGGGTAGCCCTGCACATCGAAATCGCCCTGCTCGGCTCCGAAGCGCAGCCGCGCCGGCTGGTCGAAGTTCGTTGCCATCGTCTGCACCAGCAGCACGTCGGCATCCGGCTCGGTAAAGCTGCCGGAAATGTCGACGATCGAGATCGACATAGTGGAAGGCTGGCGCTGGCCAAGCTCATTCATCCTGCGCGCAGCCGTCCAGAAGACAAGGTCGGGCCGCTTCTGCGTCTGATGGCGATAAGCGTGGAACGGCTCCACGTCAATCGACTGCCGCATCCGTGGGTTGGTCGCGATCACGCCCTCGATGCTGAAGACTTCCATCACCTCGGAGTGCCGGCTGTCGGGAATCACCGTGTATTCGTGCTGCATCTGGTTGAGCAGGATCGGCTCGGCGGCTTGCGGAAAGAGATTGACCGCCGGCGTGCAGCTCAGCCGGAAGGTGCGTTCGTTTACGCCCAGCTCCAGCACCTGCTGGCGCTCCGGGCGCTCGAAGTTCGAGAAGAGAAAGACCAGCTCGGCCTCGTCGGTAAATTCGCCAGCGGCCAAAGGCTCAAGGCCCGTGACATCGAAAAACAGGAACTTCTCCGGCAGCGAAAAGTACTCCTGAAGCAGCCGGTGCCCGTCCATCGACCGGCGCACAAACGGCAGCAGGCTCTCCTCCTGCGCGAATCCGACCGGCTCGATATGCTCGCGGTTGAGAACAATCAGGCGGCTCTCGTCCTTGGGGTTGCGAAGCTGAATCTCGATGCACTTCTCGAAGAGCAGTTCGTAGAGCGTAAAGATGACGTTGGCGTCGCCGGCCAGATGGAAGCGCAGGCGCGTGATCGGCTGGCCGGAAAAAGTGGCGTCGCGCTGGCATTGCAGCCGGATGCGCGCCGCTGCTGCGGCCTGTCCGCCCAGCGTGGGGCGCGGCGGCTTCTTCATGCGCTCCGGCTGGTTCCACTCCGCCGAGGCCACGCTGAACGGCCACAGGTCCACGTCGTAAGCGGTCGAAAACCGGCACGGCATCCCGTCCACGGTTCCCTTGGTCACAAGCTGCGCGCCGCGCGGAATCCGCATCATCTCGGTCTTCTTGCCCTGCGCCGGATCGCGCTGGCACTCGACAATCGTCATTGAGGGAACCGGGCGAAGATAGCCCGGATGAATCATGCTGGTAAGCGATTCAAACAGCTCCGGGAAATCGTCGTCGATGCGCATATGCACGCGGGCCGTCAGGAGCGCAAAGCCCTCCAGCAACCGGCTCACGTGCGGGTCTTCGCAGCGCTCCGGGTCGAGCAGCAGCCGCCCGGCAATGTTGGGATACCGGCGCGCGAACTCACCGCCCATCTGGCGAAGATAGGTCAGCTCGCGTTCGTAGTATTCCAGCAGTTCTTCGCGCATCGGCTCAGACGACCTCGTACTCTCCGCTGATGATTTCCAGCACTGTGTCGAACTTCACATCTTCCCGCGTGTCTTCGTAGCGAATCTGCCCCTCGATATGAAACTTCAGGCTCCGGGCCGAGGTGTCGGTGTGCGTCAGAAATACCTTCGGCTGCTCGATGCGCGGCTCAAAGGTACGAATGCACCGCTCAAGCGCGGCCGCGACCGTCTCCGAGTTCTTGCCCCGCGTGCCCTCAAATGTCATCAGATCGGGGAATCCGTAGTTAAAGACCGACTTCGATATCTCGGGAAACTCCGCGAGGATCGGCATCACGGGCTGGCGCGTGTTCAGCATCCACTCCAGATCTCGCCGTATTCCATCCCGGTATTTGTCCACGGACTCTTTGCGCGTCTTCGGCCACCGATCCTGCGAGAGGATGAATCGGTCGATGAGCGTCTGCGTGATAAGAGTCTCTGTCCTGACCCGCGCCAATTCCGCCTCCCCTGTATTTCAAACCGTATTTCAGAATCGTCAGCCCCAGGTCCAGGACCGCCCGTCCCACCACCATGCCGGGTGCCCCATCCTCGGCGCGTTCTTGTTTTTGCGCCTAGGGTGGGATACCACGAACCTTAACCCGTCGACCTGTTCTTAGACCGACCCCAGGCCTGCCCCTACTTCAGCACTTCCGCATCCAGCCAACGCTGCGTCTCCGGGTTAGCCGCTCCCGTGTCATCTTCGAGAATCCAGTTCCGCAGCTCCGGCTGAATCGTCAGCAGGTTGCGAACCGTTCCCACCACTGCCGCGCAAAGCCCTTCGGCACCCGTCTCCTGACCGGCCCGCCAGACATAGCGATGCAGGTCGAGCCATGCACGAGCACATTCGCTGGCCAGAATCGGCAGCGTGGCCTCCAGAAGCTCGCCCCATGCTCCCTTGTTGGCAAGGTTGCGCAGCACGGCGCGCATCTCCGGCGCCGGGCCGACCGCAAACCCCGGATCGGGAGACTGGTTGTGAATCATCGTCTCGCCCAGCCGCAGGCCGGCGCAGATCAGGTACGGCACCGGCGACTGCCGGTTTTTCTGAAGGAAAAACTGCGCGCTCGCCACCACAGAGGCATACGCCGTTCCCAACTCTCCGACCGGCGCGACTCCGGGCAACTGACCGGAATACGATAAGCCTCCGGCTGCCGCGCCACCTTCTGTTGCCTCACCCTCGGCTGCTGCTGCTTCTTCTGCGACCGGTACCGGGTCCGGCTCCGTCTTGCGCTTTTCGTTCAGCAGCGCGGTGACAACCCGATGCACCGATTCCAGAGACTCGCGGAACTTGTCGAGCGACGGATAGAAGTCTG
>JAATFM010000317.1 GCA_015655195.1 Terriglobales bacterium | reverse complement strand
GGGGAGGGAAGCAGCGGCCCGCCGGCAGCATTCTCGGCGAGTACCTGATTTTGAGCGGCGCGGCGCGTTTCCTGGTCGAATTTCTCCGCCGCAACCCGCACGTGCTGTGGGGGCTGACGAACGCGCAACTAGCCAGTGCGGGCAGCGTGTTGGCTGGCGTTGTCTTGCTGCTGTGGCTCTCGCGCCGTCGTGTGGCGGAGCCGGTTGAGTCGGCGCTGGCCGTGGAGAAGACCGCGTAAAGCTTCATTCTTCTTGAAAAACCGGGAGTTTCCGGCGCGATTTTTTGCGCGGAGAAATCTGAAGTTCAACTCCACCAAGCGGCGCGAATAGCTCGTGAATCGCTGTGCCAAGGCCTTTCCGAGGTATTGCTACAGCCTTGCGGCGGAAGCAGTCGGGGGCGTGGTCGTTCACCATGCCGACGGCTTGCATCCAGGCGTAAGTAATGGTGGGGCCGACGAATTTGAAGCCGCGCTTCTTGAGCGCCTTCGAGATTTCCTCCGCCAGAGGCGTTGTCGCGGGGACCGGGCCGGTGTTCTGGATGGGCTTTCCGCCGACAAAGCTCCACGCAAATTCTGAGAAATCTTCGCCCGCTGCCTGCATTGCAAGATAAATGCGCGCGCCGTTAATTGTGGCTTCGATCTTGGCGCGGGAACGCACGATGCCGGGGTCTTGCAGGAGGCGCTCTATGTCGGTTTCAGTGAAGCGCGCCACCTTGGCCGGGTCAAAATTTTTGAAGGCTTTGCGAAATGCCTCGCGCTTGCGCAGGATGACGATCCACGCCAAGCCGGCCTGAAAACCTTCCAGCATCAGCGTCTCCCAGAGCGTGCGGCTGTCACGCTCCGGCACGCCCCACTCTTCGTCGTGATAGGCGCAGTAAAGCAGATCGGAACCGGGCCATGAGCAGCGGATAAGGTCTTTGGCGGACATGATGGAACTCCTCGTCTTGTCGTTCAGTCTCGTCGTTTCCGGAGGCAAAGCTATTGTAGAAGCCGGCCGTCACAGCCGCTTGAGAAACGCCAGTGCTTCCTTTAGCTGCGGAAACTGCCGCTCGTCGGCCTTGAAGGCTGCCGAGTGCACGCAACGCCGCGTCCCCTTCATTCGCACCGGGTGCTTGAGGTGCAGCATCTCGTGGTAGAGCAGGTATTCGATGGCGTATCGCGGGCTGGAAGGGCGGTCGAAGACGCGGCTCACGACGATGGTGTTGTGCGCGGGGTCGTAGTGGCCCAGCAGGCGTTTGGCTAGGCTCTCGCTCCATGTGAGCTGCGGGCGGCCCATGAGTCCGTTGAAGAAGCGCGTGTTGAGCGAGTCGAAGACCTCTTCGAGATGATAGTAGCGGCCTTCCGGGCCAAGGTAGCGCTTGGTGCCGCGGTTGCCGCGGATCAGCTCGGTCTGCTTCATTACCGCGGCAGAGGTGGCGAAGCGCTTGTAGCGGTGGTTGTGCGCGGGGTCGATGGGTTTCCTGTAAAGCTTGGCCAGCAGGATGTGCGCGATGGCGCGCAGAACCGATTCCGGCGCGCCTTCGAGCAGGTCCGAGAGACTCACGTGAATCTGACCTTCGCGCAGGCGGATGGTTGTGTTCAGCGAGACGAATTTCCGGAAGCGGATAGCGAACGGCGGCATGGGGGCACGCGGACGCAGCGCCCGGTATTCCTGCTCAAAGATGGAAATCAGTTCAGAGGCCACCGAACTTAAGGCTAACAAAGAACGGCGAGCAGAGGATAGCAGGCGGAAAGGCAACCGCAGATCTCCTTCGGATACGCTTAGGGCAGGCTCCGATCAGGATGACAATTCCCTGGTGAGTTGGCGGGAGTGCTATCCCAGGTCCGAAAATCCGGACCTGGGGCACCCGGCATTTGCGCTGTATGACGAGTAAGGGAGGGTTCGTGCTATCCCACCCTAGCCGGAAAAACAAAGACCCGGCGAGGGTGGGGCACCCGGCCGTTCCGAAATCGGTACAACCTCTTGACCATCTACAGCCACCCGGAGCTTCGTGTGTTTCCTCTGGTCGTTACTGTGTGCTTTTGTGATTCACGAACAATTGCGCGGCAGTGGGCTGTGACCGCAGGCATTGGTCTCTGCCAGTCCGGGCAATGAAAATCATTCCATGTTCGATTTTCTGCGTGGTCTGGCGATCCTTGTCGCCTTCTACCTGCTTGGTATGCTGCTGCACCGCTGGGGCGTTCCCATTCCCGGCGGCGTGCTGGGGCTGCTGCTGCTTTATTTCGCGCTGCTCAGCGGCATCGTGAATTTCCACTGGGTCGAGCGTGCGGCCGGGTTTCTGTTGCGCCACATGGTGCTGCTGTTTATCCCGCTCACGGTGGGCCTCATGGACATGGGCGGATTGCTTTCACGCCAGGCGCTTGCCATTTTCGCAAGCCTGCTGGTGAGCTTTCTCGCCGTGCTGCTCACCACGGGTTTGCTGGGCCGCTGGCTGTTTACGCAGAACGGCGACGCGGAGATCAGCCAATGACCGTTGCCGCGATTCTCGCCAATCCCGCACTCACTATCGTCCTCACCGTTGCAGCTTATTCGCTTGCTCTGGCCCTGCATCGCCGCTGGCGCGGGATTCCGCCTCTCGTTGCGGCCTGCATCCCTGTCATCGCGTTTCTGCTGCTCGTCCGCGAGCCGTATGCCGCCTACAATCGCGGCGGCAACCTGCTGTCCTGGTGGCTGGGGCCTGCCACGGTTGCATTGGCTGCGCCCATGTTCCGTCACGGCCGCGCGCTGCGCTGGTCGCTGCCCCGGCTTGCCATCATTGTGCTGGCCGGTTCCATTGTTGGAATGGTCACCGCGGGTGTCACCGCATGGCTGCTTGGCGCGCCGCTGCCGGTGATTATGTCCACGATCCCCAAATCCGTCACAACGCCCATCGCCATCGAGGTCTGCCGCGAGTTGAAAGGCATTCCGCAGATCACGATTGCCTTGGTCATTCTTGCGGGCATCCTGGGAGCTTCTTTTGGCCCGTGGCTGCTTCGTCTCGTTGGCGTGCGCGACGATCGCTCGATTGGCGCAGCGATTGGCACCGCGTCTCACGGCGTCGGCACCGCCAGCCTGGTGCGTCACTCGGAGATGCAGGCCACAGTCTCATCGTGGGCCATGGCCGCGGCCGGAGTCTTCACGTCGCTGCTGGCAGCGATCCTGGCCCTGTTCCTTCGCTGATGCGCGCTATTGTTTCCTTGCATTATTTCGGTTCTTCTCGCTGCTGGCCTTTTTCGTCCTTGTGCGCGGCAAAATATGCCGTCTGCTCGCTTAGCAGCCGCGTCGTCTGGCTGGTCAAATCTTCGCCGCTCTCGATTGCATCTTTGCGCGCCACATCAAACTCCGGCTCGTCGGGCAGAGCCTTGAGGATTGTCAGCCACTTGGGGCAATCCTCGTTCAGAGTCTTGAGCGCGGGGCGCATGTCGGCATTGCGGTCGCCATACTGGTCGAGGTTGTCTCCCAGCTCGTCCATCAGTGCGGCGAAGTCCTGCAACTCGTCGTCGATGCGTTTGGCGCGCGCCGCGGATTTCGCGCGGTTCGTGAGTCCCTTGATTGTTTCGGCGCGCTCGGCGATGAATTTGGTGTAGAGCGAGATACGAAGGTTCGGATCGATGCCAGCATCGCGTATCTGCTCCATCTGCACTTCGGTCAGCGGCTCGCGCTTTTCTTTTTGCGCAAGGATTGGTTGAACGAACGCCGAGGACGTGCAGGCGGCACAGAGAAGCAATCCGAAAAAGAAACGCGGCAGACGCACGGCGCAACACCTCTGACGCGTTCATTGAATCATGCGCGGCGGGCCGCGGCAAGCATCATGGAAAGGTAATTATTGGGAGCTTGCATATTTCATTTACAGCTCGGATTGACGTGGAAAGAAGAAACGGATTTCGCAATTTAGCTGGTTAGCCGCGCCAAGGCGCGATAGCGAGTCAGCAAGTCAGCGGATTGATGGTACGGGAAGAGTGAGAATGGGATTCGCAATTATTTCTTGAAGACTGCAAGCATGGTTTCGTTCTGCGCTGCATTGAGCTGGGAGAGCGTCTCGGCCATCAGCGGGCGGTCCTCGGTGCTGGACGAGTGTAGCATCTCACTCAGCCGGAAGGCGGTGTGTCGCAGCAGAATCTGCGCGTCCTTCAGTCTTTTGTCGTTCATTGCCGCGGCGGCCTGAATTTTGTGCGTGAACTCCTGCGCCCGTTTGAGAAGGCTCGACGCTTTTTCTACTTCGCCGCTGGCATACTGCTGCGCGCTGAACTCTACCATCTGGTGCACGAGCTGTGCGTAGAGGAAGCACTGCTCTTTGGGCTGGGCCTGCGCCGCACGGGATTCCAGCGCATCAATGGTCTGTTGGTCCGGCGGCGTCTTGTCGTCGAGCGACGAAGCGCAGGCCGGGACTGTGATAACGCCGAGAAGCAGGAGAACGGCAGGGAAACTACGCATGACGAACCTCCGTCTGTGGCAGAAACCGCTCTTGGCACGGACTATAGGCTCATTTCAGGCAGGAAGCAAGAGGAAAGCGATTCCCGCGGTGGGGTCAGCTTGGAAGCTATCCCACCCTAGCGACAAAAACAAAGACGTCGCGAAGGTGGGGCACCCGGGGAAATCGCTGATACCGTTTGCGTTGGTGTAATTTCTATTTCTTTTCGAGCAAAGTCAACCGCTGCCGCGCTTGCCATTCCTGATCCGGAAACTTGCCTGCTGCCGCGTCCAGAAAACGGTGATAGTACGACGTTGCCTGGGCGCGGTCGTGCATTGCATCGTAAGATGTCGCCCACAGAAAATAGGTTGACGCATTGTCGGGGAGAATTTTTGCTCGCTCTGTCAGCGCATGAATCGCCGTGGTAGGCCGGTTTATCTTCGAGGCCGCAAAGGCCAGCCCACTCCATGCGTCGCCGTCCGTCGGCGCGACCTGCGTTGCCTTGGTAAAGACATCGAATGCTTCGGCGAAGCGCTGCATTCCAATCAGGTTCTGCCCGTGGGCGGCGAGCAGTTCGGGGTCGTGCGGATTTGTGGCGAGCAGCGCCGTGTAGAGCTGATCCGAGCCGCTTGTGTCTCCGGCTTCGGCGCGCACCTCGGCAAGCATTCGCGTAATTGCGGCGTTCTCTGCGTGTGCCGCGTGGAGTTTTTCGAGCAGCGGCAGCGCCTCGCCTTTATCCTGCGCGGCCAACGTTACGGCAAGCTGCGCTGTCAGCGCGGGGTCGTCCGGAGAGGCTGCGAGCGCAGTCCGCAGCAGCTTCTCCGCCTCGGGAAATTGCTTGCGCGCAATGAGCAGATGCGCGAGGCCCGCGTTTGCCTGCTCCGATTTCGGATCGCTGACCAGCAGACGACGATAAGCCTTCTCCGCTGCATCCGGCTCGTCGGCTTGCTCGGCTAGCTCCGCTGCCAGCAGCGTGTCTTGCGGCGTTTCGGGGCTGAGCTTGAGGGCTTCCACCAGATCGTTGGAGGCTGCGGATGGATCGCTTGTGTAATCGATCTGCGCCAGCGCTCGCCATGCGCGAGCCTTCAGTGTTGGCGCGGCATCGCCGGCGTGGCTTGCATCGAGCTTCGTTGCTGCTACAAGTTCAGGCCGCGCCTCATCGAGCTTGCCCTGGCGCGCCAGCAACAATCCGAGCGAGAGATGCGCCATGAAATTCGATGCGTCTGCATCAACCGCTTTTTTATAAAACGCGGCGGCTTCGTCGGGATGATTCTGCGCGTCCGCAACGTAGCCCGCATCGAAGAGAGCCTGCGCATCGCTGGGATGTTCCGCGAGCCAGCCGTTCAGCTTTTCTGCTGCGGCTTTCCAGTTCGATTGCGCGATGAGCGCTTCGGCATCCTGCATGGCTTGCGGCACGAGTTGCGAAGAGGCTGCGCCTGCGCTATTGCTCTGCGTCGAAGCTGATTGTTGGCCAGGCTGCTGAGCCGTTATCGCCGCGCCGGCGAGAGAAACAAAGACCACTGCTGCAAGAACCCGCACGAAATACCTCACACCTCAGTTTAAAACCGGCTTCGCCATCCGTGGCCCTTGGGTAGCGGATCAGTTTGACACGAAACTATCCTTCGAGGGCTAAAGCCCTTTCTCGTATTCGGCTCACTCGGCACGACTAAAGCCGTGCCGAGTGACAAAACCAATTCCAGCCGTACCTTGTTACAAGGCAAATTCACACTGACTCATTCCCCGGCTCTGTGCTGGAGCGCGCCGGGGATTGTGAGAGCAACGGTGAAGAAGTGTCTTGTTCTTGGACGGTGGGACTGCCTCGTGGGCGCTTGTCGGCAAGTGATGGGAAAGAAAAAGATAACTGCTTGCCAGTTACCTTGAATGTAACGTTTTGCGTGCAAGCCGCACGATTCTATAGCAGTTGCGGCGATTGTTGCAATTCCGCACACGCTAAAGCCATCCGAATGAAAGCAACTTGACCCGTATCCCAGGCATCCATTCATATAGGCAGCCATTTTGGGGGTCGATTTTGTGGCAGCCCGTTTTGACTCAACATCCATATCAGTTCAACAAGAAACCAACTGCCAGGTGAGACTATGCTTTCACTCATTTTGAATAAACGACATGAAGATCTGGAGCCGTCCCTGTGCTCCGAGCCGGTTCATATTCCGCTGACCGCGGCGTATGTTTGCCTTGATTGCAATAGCGTTGGCAACTGTGCCATGCAGTGCCCTGCCTGCGCTTCCACCATGCTGATGGGGCTGGCCGGCGTGCTGAACCGCGAAGTCGATGCCGTTGCGGAGCAGGTCGTCGAAGAGATGGACTACAAGTACGTCCCGGTGCGCCGCCTGAGCGCGCTCGAAGAAGTCGCCGCGTAATTGCGTGCTTTGTGAGTCAGGGCCGGAGGCTCTCCGGCCCTTCTGATTTTCTGCGCGAGATTTGCGCTTCTCCCCTGACTGCATTGGCGCTCTTATAATAAGAATGGGCCGTTTCGCGCATTCGCCTGTAATCGGCACTGTGCGCGCGGTCGAATTTCCTGAACCGGGCTCATAGACGGTCTGTATCGCTTGTCCCTGTGCCTGCGCCCCGCTTTGCGGCGGGCCGCATACTCGCAGTGGTGAGTGCAACGGCAATTTATGAGACCGGTTATGTCGGTGCCTTGCCGTTGACCGTTCCCAGCCAATCGATCGTGATCCGCGGTGCGCGGACGCACAACCTGAAGAACATCTCCTGCGAGATTCCGCACGGCAAGCTCACTGTCGTCAGCGGCGTCTCCGGCTCGGGGAAATCCTCGCTCGCTTTTGACACGATTTATGCCGAGGGGCAACGGCGGTATGTCGAATCGCTCTCCGCTTATGCGCGGCAGTTTCTGGAACGCATCGAGAAGCCCGACGTGGACGAGATCGACGGCCTTGCGCCGGCCATTGCCATCAAGCAGAAGAACACTACGCGCAATCCGCGCTCCACAGTGGCGACGGCGACGGAGATCTACGATTACCTGCGCCTGCTGTATGCGCGCTGCGGCATCGTGCATTGCATTCACTGCGACGGCCTGGTGCGGCGCGACTCGATGGATGAGATTGCGGAGGCGGTGCTGGCGCTGGGCGAGGGAACGCGGCTCCATGCGTTGTTTCCGGTGAAGACGGTGGAGTTGGAGCAGGTCGCGGAGAAGCCGGCGCGCAAGACCAAAGCCGCGACAAAGGCTGCGGCGAAGTCCGATGCAAAGCTCGCCGCAAAAATTGATGCGGACGGTCCGCTCAATGACGTTCTCAAATCGCGCCTGACGGAGTTACGCGCCGGCGGTTTCAACCGCCTTTATCAGCAGGGCCGCATCTATGAGTTTTCTACGCCTGAGTCGCTGCTCGATCTCGACTTCACGCTGCCGGTCTTTGTTCTCGTGGATCGCATCGTTGTGAATGCCGAGAACCGCGCGCGCATTGTCGATGCGGCTGAGATCGCGTACCGCGAGTCCGGGGAAGTTGTCTATGAAGTGGTGCCGAGGGAAGAAGCGGCAGAGCGGGCGCACTATCGCTTCTCATCGGCCTACGAGTGTGCGAACTGCCACAAGCCCGGCCGCGAGCCCGAGCCGCGTCTCTTCAGCTTTAACAATCCCTTCGGCGCGTGTCCGCGCTGCCAGGGCTTCGGCAACACTGTCGACTTCGACCTGAACCTCATCATTCCTGATAAGAGCCTTAGCTTGAGCGCGGGCGCGATTGATCCGTGGGAGCGGCCTAAGTACAAGCCGTGGTTCACGGAGTTGAAGAAGCTCGCGCCGTCGCTTGGCGTGCCGCTCGATGTGCCATGGCGTGAGATGCCGGAGGCGGCGCGCGAGATTGTCCTGCGCGGCAAGGGAGCCTTCGTCGGCGTTTACGGATTCTTCGCGCAGATGGAAAAGAAGAAGTACAAGCTGCATGTGCGCGTGATGCTGAGCAAATATCGCGGCTACGCCGAATGCCCGGAGTGTCGCGGCCAGCGGCTGCGCGCCGAGGCCCGCGCTGTGCGGCTGAATGGCCTCAACATCTGCCAGGCGGCGGCGCTGACGATTGCAAAGGCGAAGGATTTCTTTTCCGCGCTTACGCTCACGCCGATGCAAGCGGAGATTGCGAGTTCGATTCTCGAAGAGGTTCGGCAGCGGCTGACATTTCTTGACGCCGTGGGTCTGGAATATCTGACGCTGGATCGGCTGGCATCCACGCTCTCGGGCGGCGAGGCGCAGCGCATTCAGCTTGCAACATCGCTCGGCTCGCAGCTTGTCGGTGCGCTTTACGTTCTCGATGAGCCTTCGATTGGGCTGCACTCGCGCGACACGGCGCGGCTGATTGCGATTCTGGAAAAGCTGCGCGATCTTGGCAACACGATTGTTGTCGTCGAGCACGATTCCGATGTGCTGCGCGCTGCGGATCATTTGCTCGATCTTGGTCCCGGCGCGGGCGAGTTTGGCGGCAAGCTGCTGGCGGAAGGCGTGCTGGCGGAGATTGAGGCGAATCCGAATTCGCTGACGGGAAGATATTTGTCGGGGCAGATTGTGATTCCAGTGCCGACAAGAAGGCGCGCGCCGGGCCGCGAAAAGCTTGTGCTGCGCGGCGCTATTGCGCACAATCTTCGCAACGTCGATGTTGATATTCCGCTTGGGCTGCTTGTTGCGATTACCGGTGTTTCGGGCTCCGGTAAATCCACGCTTGTTCATCAGGTGCTGTATCGCGCAGTGGCGCGGGCGCTGGGGCAGACGGATTCCGTTGACCCGACCGGGACTTTCAAATCTCTGACCGGCGTGGAGCGGCTCAACGATGTCGTGCTCGTCGATCAGACGCCGATTGGCCGCACGCCGCGCTCGAATCCGATTACTTACATCAAGGCATTCGATCTGATTCGGGAATTGTTTGCCACGCAGCCTGAGGCCAAGCGCAAGGGGCTTACGCCGGGGCACTTTTCTTTTAACGTTCCCGGCGGACGCTGCAATACCTGCGAGGGCGATGGCACCGTCACTGTCGAAATGCAGTTTCTGGCCGACGTGGAGCTGCCTTGCGAAGACTGCAATGGCACGCGCTATCAGCAGCGCATTCTGGAAATACAGTACAAGGGCAAGAACATTCATGAAGTCTTGCAGATGACGGTGAAGGAGGCGTTGCGCTTCTTTGTGGGGCAGACACGGCTGTTGGAAAAGCTTGCTGTTCTCGATGAGGTCGGGCTCGGTTATCTGCGTCTGGGTCAGTCCGCTACGACGCTCTCCGGCGGCGAAGCTCAGCGCGTGAAACTGGCGGCGCATCTGGCGCAGGTGCGCTCGGCAAATGCGAATGCCAAGCCCTCGCAGGCCAGCCGCGTGCTTTACATTCTTGACGAGCCGACGACGGGGCTGCACTTCGACGATGTTTCCAAACTGCTGACGGCCTTTCGCAAACTCATCGACGGCGGCGGCTCGCTGATTGTCATCGAGCACAATCTTGACGTGATTAAATCCGCCGACTGGGTGATTGATATGGGGCCGGAAGGCGGCGATGGCGGCGGGCAGGTCGTTGCAGTCGGCACGCCGGAAGAGATTGCGGCGAATCTGCATTCGCACACGGGGCAGTGGCTGGCGAAGGTTTTATAGCTTTTTGTGGGTCAGTTTGCTGGGAAGCAATCCCACCCTAGCCGGAAAAACAAAGACCCGGCGAGGGTGGGGCACCCGATCAGAGTTCTGTAACTATATCGGGCTTGCCTTCCGGTTTTCCGTCCGTGAGCCGCGAAATGCCGAGCGGATTGCCGTCCTGAAGCTCTGGCGGCAGCAACGACTGCGGGAAATTCTGGAAGCAGACGGGGCGGGCGAAGCGGTAGATGGCGAGGCTGCCGACCGAGGTAAAGCGCGGGTCGGATGTGGCAGGGTACGGGCCGCCGTGCACCATTGCGTGCGTTACTTCTACGCCTGTCGGGAAGCCGTTCACGAGGAGGCGACCGGCCTTCTGTTCCAGCACGCGAATCAACTCCTCGTTTGCTTTCAGGTCTTCCTCGTCGCCGAGCAGCGTCGCGGTCAGGTGGCCGTCGAGAGCCTTTGCTGCGCGCAGATAATCGTCGGTGTTCTTGCAACTAACGAGCAGCGCCTCCGGTCCGAAGATTTCGTCGGCCAGCTCTGGCTCGTCGAGCAGTTGATCGAGGCTGACAGTGAAGAGTTTTGGCTCTGCGGTGAAGTTGTCGGCCTTGTCTGCGGATACAGCCGCTGCGAGCGGAATCTGAGCTGCGCGGGCCTCCGTGGCGCGGCTGTACTCGCGCGCGATTCCGGCTGTCAGTAGCGAGAAAGGCTGCGATTGTCCGACGAGTGCCTTTAGCTCCTCGAAGAACGCTGTGCTTTCCGATGACTCCGCGGCGAACACGATGCCGGGCTTGGTGCAGAACTGTCCCGCGCCGAGCGTGAACGAGCCGAAGAGGTTTTTCGCCAGCTCGGCCGGTCCTTTGCGCAACGCACCGGGGAGCACGAAGACCGGGTTGCCGCTCGACATCTCGGTGAAGCAGGGAATCGGGCTGGGCCGGGCGGCGGCGAGATCCATCAGTGCGCGGCCGGCCTTGAGCGAACCTGTAAACGCGACGGCCTTGATGAGCGGATGCTTTACCAGCGCGCTGCCGATGGTAATTCCTGCGTCGAAAAGCATGGTAAAGACGCCCGGATGCAGGGCCTCTGCCGCGACTGCACGGGTAATGATCTCTGCTACAAGCTCGCTTGTGCCCGGATGCGCGGGGTGGGCCTTTACCACCACGGGGCAGCCCGCTGCCAGCGCCGAGGCCGTATCGCCCCCGGCCACGGAAAAGGCCAGCGGAAAGTTGCTGGCTCCAAAGACCGCGACGGAGCCGAGCGGACGCAGCATCGAGCGCAGGTCCACGCGCGGCATCGGTTTGCGCTCGGGCAGCGCCGGATCGATCCGCGCCTGCACCCATGAGCCTTCTTCGACTACGGAAGCGAAGAGGCGCAACTGGCCGCTCGTCCGCGCTACTTCGCCGGTGAGGCGCGGCATTGGCAGCGCGGTCTCAAGATGCGCCCGCTCGGCTAGGGTTTGCGTGTGTGCGTCGAGCGAGTCGGCGATGCGGCGCAGAAAGGCCGCTCTTGCTTTGCCGCCAAGCTGGCCGTAGCTTGCGAAGGCATCCGCGGCTTGTTCGACGGCCTCGTTTAGTTCGGCCTCGCTCGTCGCGTGATAGACCGGTGGCAGCGCCTCGCCGGTTCGCGGATTTGCAGCCTGAAAGGCCGTGCCAGTGTTCGTCCCGCGCCGTGTTCCCAGGAAAGAAAGTCCTTTGAGTTCCATAACAGCGCTATTCTCCCACAGAAGCCGCTGCGTTGTTGTTTATGCTTGTGACCGCGCCTTGGCGAGAATTTGCAGATACGCCTCGGCCGCGCCGGTAATGATCTCCGGCTTGCCCTCGTCGATGGCGGAGAGATTCACGAGGTCGCTGCCGACGCCGAGCGCCTTTGCGCCGGCCTGAAGAAAGCTCTCTGCCGTATGTAGCGTTACGCCGCCGGTGGGAATCAGCTTGAGAAATGGAAACGGCGCCAGCAGTGCTTTGAGGTATGGCGCGCCGCCCATCGCCGAGCAGGGAAAGATTTTCACGTAATCTGCGCCGGCGCGATAGGCTGTGATGACTTCGGTTGGCGTCAGCGCGCCCGGCACGCTTAGTTTGCCCGCGGCCTTGGTTGCGGCAATCACATCGGTGTGCAGGCTGGGGCTGACGACAAACTCCGCGCCCGCGGCGATTGTATCTTCGGCTTCCTTGGCCGTGGTGACGGTGCCGGAGCCTAAGAGGACTGTATCGCCGTATTCCTTCTTGAGGACTTTGAGCAGGCCCACCGCACCGGGCACGGTCATCGTGACTTCGACGACGCGCACGCCGCCTTTCATCATTGCCTGCACCACGGCGTGCGCCTGTTTTTCACTTTTGGCGCGGAGGACGGGGATGAGGCCGGCGGATTCGATGAGTTCTGCTGTGGTGGGCATTGGGTGTTTCCTTTCGCGAGTTAGCAGGTTAGCGGTTGTGGTTTCCCACCCTTGCGCCAGAAAGAAGGCGCAAGGATGGGGCACGGAGTATTGCGGAATGGCTAGCGGGCGATGCGGGCGCTGCCGCCTTTCATGGCGCGTTCCACTTCGGCCAGCGTT
>JAATFM010000297.1 GCA_015655195.1 Terriglobales bacterium | reverse complement strand
GTGAGCGGCACGTTGAAATCGACGCGGATGAAGACGCGCTTGTTGGCAAGGTCGAGATCGCGGATGGAGAGCTTGGACATGGCAGCGGCCTCTTTGGGAATCTAAGTACAGGTGAGAGGGAACAAGGGAACGAGGGACCAAGGGAACAAGAAAAACACGATACGAGCGATGGAGGCTGTATGGTTTGCGTCCCTTGTTCCCTTGGTCCCTCGTTCCCTGTTTTTTACAGCCCCTTCGCGACGAGGAAGCCGATCAGGTCAACGACGCGGTTGGAGTAGCCCCACTCGTTGTCGTACCAGCTCAGCACCTTGACGCTCTGGCCCACGACCTTGGTGAGCGGCGCATCGACGATGGAGCTGCGCTTGTCGCCCTTGAAGTCGGAGCTGACGAGCTGGTTCTCGTCGTAGCCGAGAATGCCCTTGAGCTCGCCTTCGCTGGCGGCCTTGAGCGCGGCGTTGACGGACTTGACGTCGGTGGTCTTCTCGCTGATGAAGGTCAGGTCAACGATGGAGACGTTCGGCGTGGGAACGCGCAGGGAGAAGCCGTCGAGCTTGCCGGCGGTCTCCGGAAGGACGAGCTTGAGAGCCTTGGCGGCGCCGGTGGAGCTGGGAATCATGTTGATGGCGGCGGCGCGGGCGCGGCGCAGATCCTTGTGCGGGAAGTCGAGAATGACCTGGTCGTTGGTGTAGGAGTGAATCGTGGTCATGATGCCGGAAACGATGCCGAATTCCTTGAGCAGAACCTTGACGACCGGGGCGAGGCAGTTGGTGGTGCAGCTCGCGTTCGAGATGATGTTGTGCTTGGCCGGATCGTATTTCTCTTCGTTCACGCCGAGGACGATGGTGACGTCTTCGTTGGTGGCCGGGGCGGAGATGATGACTTTCTTGACCGTGGAGCCGAGGTGCGCCTTGGCAACATGCGCGTCGGTAAAGCGGCCGGTGGATTCGACGACGATCTCTGCGCCTGTATCGGCCCAGGGGAGCTTGGCGGGATCCTTCTCGGCGTAGACCTTGATCTTCTTGCCGTCGACGATGATGAAGTCTTCGCCTGCGGAGATCTCGTTCGGAATATTGCCGAGGATGGAGTCGTACTTGAGCAGGTGCGCCAGCGTCGCCGGGCTGGTCAGGTCGTTGACGGCGACAAAATCGATTTCCGGGTTTCCAAGCGCGGCGCGCAGAACGTTGCGGCCAATGCGGCCAAAGCCGTTAATGCCAACTTTCACTGCCATGTGAATCTCTCCTTGATGCACGTTAAAAACTGATGCGCGTTAAGAACCGAATCAATGAAGCGGTGCGACAGCGTTCGGCGGCGCAAAAAAGCGGCTGCGATAACCCTCAGTACGCAATTCCACCAAACCCATGATCGTACCATCCGGGATGAGGGCGGCCCAAATGATGCGCCCCCGCTCGCGACGCTTTCGCTCCCGACTGCGTTCTCGTCGCGTGCAAGCCGATTGTGCGCCCGGCAGGACAGGGTTGGATGTGACGGCGTGCACACTGCTTGCGGTACGGTACATTTGCAGCAGCGGCGGCGATTATGGTATCCCGAAGGTTAGAGTGTTCCTGCATTTCCGAAAACGCTCCAGAATTTAGACACTCGGGATTTCCGAAGACGCTTCAGGATTTCCCAAGATGCTTCAGGCAGGGATTGAAGGCCGAATGAGAAGACGCTCGAAACGCGCACCGAACCTTTCCGAATCGACAGGCAAGATTGGGCAGGAGCTGCCCCCGAACCAACTGGCGCCGCTGGTGCCGCTTTACCCGGATGATGGAGGGGCCGCGCCGCGGCAGGCAGCACAGGCTTCCGCAGCCGGTCCTGCTTTGACTCCGGCTTCGGCTCCTGCGTTTGCGGCAAAACCGCAGCGACAGCCGCGAGCGGAGCGGGATGCGCCGGAGGGCCGGGCGGGGCAGGGACGGATGGCGGGACGGCTCGAAGTCGAGACGCAGCCGGAGATTCCGCCGATGACCGCGGCCGAGCCGCAGGCGGAAAAATCGGCGCAGGCGCCGAAGGGCCACGTGGTGCTGGCCATCGGGCTGCCGGGATCGGGCAAAACGACGTGGTTCAACCGCCGCGGCGTCACACCGCTTTCGAGCGACCTGCTGCGCAACATTCTCTTTGACGACGTGGAGGAGCAGCGCTACCAGGGGCTGGTCTTTTCGACTCTCCGGTCCATGCTGCGGGCCAGGTTGATTGCAAAGATGCCGTGGAACTACGTGGACGCGACGAATCTTTCCACGCACGAGCGGCGGCAGTGGATCAAGATGGCGCAGAGCTTCGGCTACGAGGTGCAGGCGGTGTTTTTCGACGTGCCGCTGGAGGTCTGCCTGGAGCGCAACAGCCAGCGCGATCGCTCGGTGAGCGAGGAGATCATGCGGAAGATGGCGGAGAAGCTGAAGCCGCCGGTCTTTGAAGAGGGGTTCGCGAAGATTACGGTGGTGCGCGTCAAAAGCTCGAGCTAATCTGGATGCGGTTCCTGCAATCTTGACCGCAGATGCTTTTGAGTACAAGCTGAAAAGTCTGCACTCGAAGGAGGGAACCATCCATGAGCACATCTGTTACAACCGCCCCTTACGTTGAGCCGTGGCTGCGGGGAACGCATTCTGACGTTCCTGCCGTGGGGCGCGCTGTGCTTCATGCGCTGGAGTTGGCGCTGGACGACATTACGAAGTGGACCGATGGGCTGACCGATCTTGAGGTTCACACGGAGCCGCTGGGGCTGCCGCCGGTGGCCTTTCATCTGCGGCATATTGCGCGGTCGGTGGACCGGATTCTGACCTATGCCGAGGGCGGGCAGTTGACGGCGGAGCAGTTGTCGGCGCTGAAGGCTGAGCAGATTGGTCCTGAGCACGACGAGCGCGAGACGCTGGCGGCGCTGCTGGCCGAGGTGGAAGTGTCTTTTTCGAATGCTTCGGAGCGCATTCGCATTCTCGCCACTGCGGATTTCAATACTTTCCGCGGCGTGGGCCGGAAGCAGTTGCCGACGAGCATTGGCGGCGCGTTGATTCACGTGGCCGACCACACGCAGCGCCATGCGGGCCAGGTGGTGACGACGGCGAAGGTGTTGAAGGCGCTACGCGCTTAGAGGATTAGCAGGTTAGCTGCGCTTCGCGCGGTAGCGAGTTAGCAAGTGAGCGTGTTTGCGGGAGTGCTCTTCCCACCCTCGCGGCAGAAAAAAGCCGCAAGGATGGGGCACGGGGCTTTGCAGTCAGCGCGTGTGCTGTTCGTCGAGGGCGTTGCTCCCCGCCGAATCCTGAATGTGGCCCATCTTTTCGTGCTTGGTCTTGAGGTAGCGCTCGAAGGTTTCCTGGGGAGCGACTTCGGCGGAGACGCGCTCGACGACGGCGATGCCGGCGGATTCAAGCGCCGCAACCTTGTCGGGGTTGTTCGTGATGAGGCGAACCTGGGAGATACCGAGCAGCTTCAGCACCGCGCCGGGAAGCTCGTAGGCGCGGCAGTCGGCGGCGAAGCCTAGCTCTTCGTTGGCTTCGACGGTGTCGAGGCCCTGGTCCTGTAATTCGTAGGCTTTGAGCTTCGCCATGAGGCCGATGCCGCGGCCCTCCTGCTGCTCGTAGAGCAGGATGCCGGCGCCTGCGGCAGTGATCTTGCCGAGCGCCAGTTCCAGTTGCAGACGGCAGTCGCAGCGCAGCGAGTGGAAGACGTCGCCGGTGAGGCACTGTGAGTGAATCCGCACCAGCGGCGCGGCGGAGTGAATGTCGCCCATGACGAGCGCGACGAGCCCCTCGACCTCTTCGCCGGCGTTGTCCCCGCATTTCATCGCTTCCGGCTGCGTGCCCTCAAAGCCCAGAATCCGAAAGTGGCCCCAGCGGGTAGGGAAATCCGCTTCGGCAACCTTGTGTACATCCCGCAATGCCATGACTCTATTTTACTGCCCGCCGCGCGGCATCGGCGTTTGCCGGAGGGCGGGTTCAGAAGGCTCCCCAAAGATGGAGCGCTTCCGAAGGCTCGATGCGGTCCGGCGCCACGCCAATAAAGCTTTCAAAACGCATGGTATGATGACTGCGATGTCTACATAATATGGGCGATTCTTGCTCTTATAAGCAGGATTCGCCCGCTATACGGAGTCTTCATGGCAGATATTCTGGATAAAAATGAGATCGCGATCCGCCCGGTTCCCGCTCGTACGAAAGGGAAGCTGGGACGAGCCTGGACATTTTTCTTAAAGCGCGTAATTGGTTTTGAGCCGAGCGTTCTGCTTAGCTATCGGCATCTTCCGCAATATCTTTCCGAAAGCCGTAAATTCAAAAAGGCCGGAGGGCAGATTGCCCAGTACATGCCGATCCTGTCGGATAAAAGCGAACAGGCGGGCTCGGCGCGGGGGCAGTACTTTCATCAAGACCTGCTGGTTGCATCCCTGATCCACGAGAATCAGCCGCGGCGGCATGTGGACATCGGTTCGTCGGTTGCCAGCTTTGCCGCGCATGTGGCGTCGTTTCGCCCTATCGAGATCATGGATATTCGGCCTCTGCAGCCGACCGGGCACGAGAATATCGTCTTCTTTCAGGCGGACCTGATGAGCGAAAACGGCGAGCTGGACGGAATTGCCGACTCTGTTTCCTGCCTGCATACGATTGAGCACTTCGGCCTGGGCCGATATGGAGATTCCATCGATCCGGAAGGCTATTTGAAGGGGTTCAGGAATCTCACCAATATGGTTCAGGATGGCGGCAGGCTGTATATCAGCTTTCCCATCTCGCAGACTACGCAGGTGTGGTTTAACGCGCATCGTTACTTCCATCCCCGCGCCATACTTTCCTGGCCGGGCAGCGAGCGCCTCGAACTGCAAAGGTTCGATTATGTCGACGATGCGGGCGACTTCCATCCGCTGTTTCCATTGCACGACAAATTGCCTGCCGTGCAGCGCGGATGTGGAATTTATACCTTTGTGAAGAAGGCCAGTTGACGGCGCGGCAACTGGGAAATCGAGCGACAGGAAAGACAGGAGCTTCTTTGTCTGGACTGGTGTTCGCCGAAGCCATCGCGCTGCTATTGTGATTTCGTGACGAATACCCTTCTGCTCATCACGCTGCTGGTCAAGCTGGGCGTTGCGGCGGCTGTGGCTTCGGCGCTGGCGCGGTCGCGGACCTTTCAGCGGCTGCTGTTTGCCGAGCGGCGCGGGAAGCGGCAGACGGCGGCGCTGCTGGCGTTTTTCCTGGTTCCGCTCACGCTGGGCGTGTGGGTGCGGACGAAGGTGCCGCCTTTTTTGGCCGCCGACATTTCCTTTGAGACGGTGATTCTGCTGGGGCTGCTGCTGGGGCCTGTCGAGGCGATGATTGGCGGCATCGTGCTGTCCGTGCCGGCGGTGTGGCATCACGAGTATCTGGCGCTGCCATTCAATGCGGCGCTGGGGCTGGCGGCGGGAGTTCTGCGGCTGGCCGTCGAGAAGGAAGAGATCTGGGACTTTACACCGTTCATTGACCTGAGCCTATACCGCTGGGTCAGGCGGAATCTGCGCAAGCCGCGCATCGACCGGCAGATTCTGATGCTGTTTCTCATTGTGCTCTTCGAGATAGTGAGAGAGTGGCTTGCACGGGTCCGTTTTGGACAACTCGGGCCCAGGCGGCTCTTTGCGCTGAATACCGGCGTGTGGGCATTGCAGGTGTTGGTGTGGCTCTGCGCGCCGATGGTGGTCGGCATTGCGCTGAAGGTGTGGAATGCGCTGCGGATTGAGCTGAAGCTCGAAGAGCAGAAGCGGCTGCTGCTGGAAGCGCGGCTCGACGCGCTGCAACGGCAGATCAATCCGCACTTTTTGTTCAATACACTGAACTCGATTGCTTCGCTGGTGCGGACGCGGCCCGAGCTGGCGCGCGAGATGATTGTGAAGCTGGCGAACATTCTCCGGGCGCTGCTCAAAGACCACGACAGCTTTGTGCCGTTCGCGGACGAGCTGAAATTTACCGACGATTATCTCGACATCGAGGTCATTCGCTTCGGGCCGGAGAAGCTGCGGGTGGAAAAAGAGATCGATCCCGCGACACTGCATGTGCCGGTGCCGAGCATCCTGCTGCAGCCGCTGATTGAGAACTCGATCAAGCATGGGCTGGAGCCGCGCATCGGCGGCGGCACCATTACGCTGCGCAGCCGGATGCAGGGCGACCGCGTGCTGATCGAGGTGGCGGACGATGGGGTGGGGATTTCGGCAGGGCCGGCGGGCTCGGTGCGGCGCACTGGTGCTGGCATCGGAATGAAGAATGTGCGGGAGCGGCTGGAAGTTCTCTACGGCACGGAGGCGCGGTTTACGGTGGTGAGCAATCCGGGGCGGGGAACGCTGGTGGCGATTGAGATTCCGGCTGTGCCGCTGATGGATTAGCGGAGTGCTCGCTGGCCGGATATTGCGGCAGGGTGGGTGCGGGTGGAGGTTCGTGCTGTCCCACCCTTGCGACAGAAAAAAGTCGCAAGGATGGGGCACGGGAGCTTGTGGGGAATGGAGAAAGGTGCAAGCGGCGGGAGCCGAGGCGGGATAATGCGGATGGTTCCGCCTGGGTTTGCACAGGGCGATTCGCGCTATTCTCAGAAGATGGTTCGCTTCACCGTGCTTTCTTCCGGCTCCAAGGGCAACTCGACGGTTGTTACCGGCGGCTGCACGCGGATTCTTGTCGATGCGGGCCTGAGCTGCCGAGAGCTTTTCAAGCGGATGAAGGCTGCGGGAGAAGACCCTGCCGCGCTCGACGCCATCCTGATTACGCACGAGCACCAGGACCATATCAACGGCCTTGTAGTGACGGCGCGGAAGCTCGGCGTGCCGGTCTACTTTACCGAGATGACGCACCGCGCGTGGATGCGGCTGGTGGAGCCGAAGCGCACGATGACTTATGGGCAGTGGCTGGAGGCTCGCAAGGCGGATGCGGAAAGTGCGAAGGACGAAGGACCAGGGGCGAGTGACGCGGAAGCCGCCGGGCTGAGTGATGAGACGGTTGAGCCGACAAAAGCTAAGCCTAAGAAAGACCCTTCGTGGCTGCCTAAGGTGGAGTACTTCTCGCCGGGGCAGGCGTTTCAGATCGGCGATATTGCTGTGAGTCCCTTCACGATTCCGCATGATGCTGCCGACCCGGTGGGATTTGTCTTTCAGGCTGAAGGGGTAAGGATGGCGCTGGCAACCGACCTCGGCTACGTTCCGCCGAATGTGAAGGCGTGCCTCAAAAAACTCGACCTGCTGATGATCGAGTCGAACCATGATCTCGAAATGCTGCGCGACGGGCCTTATCCGTGGAATGTGAAGCAGCGGGTCTTGTCGCGCGTGGGGCATCTCTCGAATGAAGCTACGGCGGAGTTTCTCGAAGCCGATTACGATGGCGGGGCGGCGCATGTGATCCTGGGGCATCTTTCGGAGCACAACAACCTGCCGGAGCTGGCGCGGGTGGCTGCGGAGCGGGCGCTGGCAGGACGGGGGAGTTTGCTGGGAAACCGGCTGCAGCTTGCGCCGCAACATGAGGCGATGGCGCCGATTGAGTTTTGAGTGCCGGGGCCGTCGCGCAAATTTTTCTCTTTGTTTACCGGGAAGTTACGTTACAATAGTAAGGTACCAGCACCTTCATGCTGTTTTGGTCTGACGCTTGTGTAACAGGCTTCGGGCAGGCGTGTTTTGGCATGTGATTCCGGTCACGTGCAAAAGGAATCGTGCAGCAGCACGATGCGTCTAATACTGATGTACTACTCGGGTTCCGCGGGGCCGCAACGGATGATCGGCCAGCGGGGCTTGCGGTAAGATGAGAGATAACACTTATGGTACGAACCCGATGCACTGACCATGTGGTAGGCGCGATCCTAGCCAGTTGGCGATATGACATTTCGGGAATCTCGCCGGAGATGCGCCGCGATTACGAGCAGCACTTTACCGAGTGCGCCCATTGCCGTGCGCGGCTGAAGCTGCATCGCACGATCGATGTTTCGCTCGCGGTGTTGACCTCGCTGGCGACGATCTTCTTTATCTTTGCGCTGGCGGTGCTGATGCACGTCAAGCCGCTGGAGCATGTGGCTTTCAAAGTGCTGGCGCTGGATGTGTCGTCGATGTACCAGATGCTGGTCTCGGCGGCGATTGCGGGTGTCTGCTTTTCGCTGATCGCGCTGGCGTTTGTGCTTACGGCCACGCCGGTGCCGAGCTACCTGAGCGATATTGCAGCTGAGCGCGTGCGCGTGATTGAGGAGCGCCTGCCGGCGGCGATTCGGACATTTCGGTCGCGGTAAGCTGATTACTGTTTGATACAAACGCCTCCCGTTTCGGGAGGCGTTTGTTGTTTGCGGCTGGTGTAGGCTTGTGGTCTCCCATCCTTGCGACAGAAAAAAGTCGCAAGGATGGGGCACGGGGCTTTTCATAGTGCATCTGTCCCTTGTCCTTCGGTCTCTTGCTTCAGTTCCATAGTCCCTTTGTCCCTATATCTCCGTCTTTTTCCGTTAACCGTCAGGGTTCCTTTGTGCGGGATGGGGAAAATTCCTTTCATAAGCGGACCTATAGTTGAGTCTGGCGAATCTCACGCGCCCTGCTCAGGCGTGATTACGGAACGGATTCTTCAAAACGGCAGCTTCCCGCGGGAAGACGATGCGCCGGCCGAGGCACGGCTCCGGCGCACGGAGCGGATGTTGTCTTCGGAGGGGCGGATGAAGCGAGGCTTCGGAACTGTATCCGGATCTGGCTTCGGGAATGGAAGCTCGCCGGAGGCCTTCGCCGCGGATGAGGAAGAGAAGCCGCGCCCGCGTAAACGCTTCAACGAGCCTAAGCGGAGATGGTGGCGTCCGAAATCGACGGCGGGGCGGGTCTTTCTTTTGCTCGGCGTGCTGGTGGTGGCGGTGAGCGGCATGGTCGGTTGGCTTGCGGCGCGGAATTATCTGGAGCGCGACAGCCGTTTCCGCATTGCCGGCGCGGAGGAGATTCAGGCAGCGGGGCTGAACCAGGTTTCACGGGCCGACATGTTGCCGGTCTTCGGTGAGGATATAGGCCGGAACATCTTTTTTGTGAATCTGAATGAGCGGCGCAAGACACTTGAAGAGATTCCGTGGATTGAGCGTGCTACGGTGATGCGGCTTTTGCCGGACCAGATTCGCGTGAACGTGGTGGAGCGGACGCCGATTGCCTTTGTGCGGCAGGGGCAGCAGATTGGATTAGTGGACGCGGACGGTGTGTTGCTTTCCATGCCGGCTTCACGCATGACGGCGCTGCATTATTCGTTTCCGGTGGTAACGGGGATCGATTCGGGCGACCCGCAGCCTTCGCGCCGGGTGCGGATGGCGGTTTATCAGCGGCTGATGCACGATCTGGACTCGAACGGGCAGCGGTTTTCGGAGCAGTTGTCGGAGATTGACCTGACTGACCCCGAGGACGCGCGGGTGTTGATGCCGGAGCAGGGAAGAGACATTCTGGCGCACTTCGGAGACAACAAGTTTCTGGAACGCTATCAGCGGTACAAGGCGCATATCACCGAGTGGCGGCAGCAGTATCCGCAGCTTGCTTCGGTGGACCTGCGCTACGACCAGCAGGTGGTGTTGCAGATGGCTTCAGGGGCTTCGACAACTCCGGCAGCAGCGGCGGATGGGGCTGATGGAAAGTCGGCTTCGGCTGCGGATACCGCGCCGGCAAAGCCCGCGACGAAGCCGCAGCCGAAACATGATGCGAAACCGGCTCCGCGCAAGGATGCAAAGAAGCACGCCGAAGTAAAGCACGCGAAAGCAGTGAAGCCGCAACCGAGACACCACGCCACGACCGCGGGGGACGAGTAAGCCGATGGGCCAGACTGAAGAAAACCTGGTTGTCGTTCTCGACGTGGGCAGCGCGGAGACGCGGGTGCTGGCTGGCGACGTGAACGAGGGCGCGTTGCGCTATCGCGGCCACGCCACGCTGCCTTCGGCGGGAATGCGAAAGGGAATGATTGCCGACCTGGGGCCGGCGGCGAAGGTTGTGAAGTCGGCAGTGGAGAAGGCGGAGCTGGCGGCGCGGGTCAATATCGATGCCTGTGTGATTGGCGTGGGCGGGCCGCACGTGCGCGGAGTGAATCTGAATGGCGGCTTCGATCTCTCGGGGCGGATGCGCGAGATTACGCGCGAGGATGTGAAGACCGCCGTCGAAATGGCGCGGGCGGTGGAAAAGCCCGCTGACCGCGAGTTTCTGCACCTGCTGCCGCGGCAGTTCATTGTGGACGATCAGCCGGGCATCTTCGACCCGATTGGAATGATCGGGGCGCGGCTGGAAGTGGATTTGCATATTGCGACCTGCTCCGGCTCGGCACTTCAGAGCACGGTGACTTGCGCGAATCGCGGCGGGCTGGAAGTGACGGAGGCGGTCTTTGAGCCGATTGGCGCGGCTGAGGCCACGCTTTCGGCGGATGAGCGCGAGCTTGGCGTTTGCCTGCTTGACATTGGCGCGCATTCGACGGACCTGATCGTCTTTTTCGAGGGCACGGTGGCGCATACGGGCTCGGTGCCGATTGGCGGGGCGCATTTTACGAACGATCTGGCTGTTGGGCTGCGAATGCCGCTCGCGCAAGCGGAAGAGATCAAGCGGCAGTACGGGCACGCGGTTGTTACTGCTGTGCCGCAGACGGCGGAGATCGAGATTGCGAACCCCGAGCCGCAGATGCTGCGGCTGCGCACGGTGGCGGAGATTCTGGAACCGCGGGCGCGGGAGCTGCTCTATTTCGTCAAAGAAGCATTGCGGCAGGGCGGGGCGTTTGAGGCGCTCGGCGCGGGCTGTGTGCTGACCGGAGGCGGGGCTATGCTGCCCGGAATGCTGGATGTGACGGAGAGCCAGTTGCGTGTGCCGGCGCGGACGGGAATGCCGGTGCGGCTTTCGCACATGCCGGGCGAGCTTGCGCACCCGGCTTACGCGACGACGATTGGAATGCTTTTGTACGCGCATCGCACGCGGGCTACGCGGGCGGCGGAGAACAACGGATTACGCGCCCGGCTGCGGGCGATCTTTGCTGCAAATTACTAGGGCGGCAAATTGTCAGGATTAGAACCACAGGATGAAGGAGGCAGAGCGGGTATGGAACAGGCGAGGAACGAAGCTGCGGGCGAGATGAGAATTCAATACCACGACGAGGCGCCGCGAGGCGCTCGGATCAAGGTGATTGGCGTGGGCGGCGGCGGCGGTAACGCTGTCAACCGCATGATCCAGGCCAAGATGGAGGGCGTGGAGTTCATTGCCGCCAACACCGACGTGCAGGCGCTGAAGCTCTGCCAGGCGCCGGTGAAGCTCCAGCTTGGAGTCCGGCTCACGGCTGGCCTGGGCGCGGGCGCCAATCCCGATGTGGGTCGCAAGGCGGCGCTCGAAGACTCGGAAAAAATTATTGAGGCGCTGGAAGGCGCAGATATGGTCTTTGTCACCGCGGGCCTGGGCGGCGGAACGGGCACGGGCGCGGCTCCGGTCATTGCTTCGCTGGCCAGCGAGATGGGAATTCTCACCGTCGCTGTTATCACGCAGCCGTTTGGCTTTGAGGGCAAGCGCCGCTTGCAGCAGGCCGAGCGCGGCTTGAAGGAACTGCTCGAAAGCGTCGATACAATGATCGTGATTCCGAACGAGAAGCTGCTGGCGCTGGCGAAGGATGCGGGCTTCTTCGAGAGTTTCCGGATTGCCGACGACGTGCTGCGCCAGGGCGTGCAGGGCATCAGCGACATTATTACGATTCCGGGCATTATCAACCGCGACTTTGCCGATGTGAAGACGACAATGGCCGGCATGGGCCACGCGGTGATGGGAACGGCGGTTCGTTCGGGGGACAACCGGGCTATCGAGGCCGCGCAGGCTGCGATGGCTTCGCCGCTGCTGGAAGCCGGGGCGATTGACGGCGCGCGCGGCATTCTTATCAACATCACGGGGTCGAGCGCTCTGAAGCTGTCGGAGGTCAATGCGGCTTCGTCGCTGATTCAGACTTCGGCGCACGAGGACGCGAATATTATCTTTGGCGCGGTGCTGGACGAGAAGATGGGCGATGAGGTGAAAATCACCGTCATCGCTACCGGCTTCCGCGACCAGATGCCGGAGCGCCGCGCGCGGATGTTGAACGTAGAAGACGCGCCGGTAATCTCGGTGCCGGTAATGCAGTCGGAAGCCTGGGTTCGTGAACCTGGTATGAAGGAGGCTGCGCCGGTCCCGGTGGCTCCGGCGGCCTCTGCGCCTGTGGTTAAAAAGGTCGAGCCGCCTGTGCCAATGTCGTCCCCGGTTTCTGCACCGATCTCAACTCCGGTCGCGGCCCCGGTGGTTGCGCCGGAGCGGGTTTACGTACCGGAACCTGAGCCGGCCCCCGAGCCTGTTTTGGAACCGGAACCGGAGCTTGTCATGGCTCACGCCGCGGTGGCCGAGCCTGTGCGTCCGCGGTTTATGAGCGAAGAGGAGGAGCCGGAGGAGCACTTTGCTGCTTCGGAGCCCGAGCAGGCGGTCGCAATGCACGCGGACGAGCCTGAGCCACAATCAAATTTCGACACGCATTTTGATACGAGCTTTGACGCGCATTTTGCCGAGCATGAGCCAGTGGCAGTTGCGCCCAAGTTCGCCGAGATGGCCGAGCCTCCTGCCTACGATTACGCGGCGGCAATGGAGGAGCGGCGTCCGCTGCCTACCGGCGCTTTGTTCGCGGAGGAGGGTGATTCGGAGCGCGACTCCGAGCGGGATCTGGAAGTGCCGACTTTTATGCGGCGGTCGAAGTTGTTTTAAGGCTGCCGACGGGTGGATTCTGGCTCGGGAGAAGCTGGCGCAAAACGGCGAAATGTTCAATAATAAGACAAACGCCTGCCAATTCCTCCGGGCCCCGATTTCGAAGCGCGCTGGACCGTGCATAACGGGTGACAAGGCGCGTTTTTTGAGTATTTTTAGGGCTGCGAAGAATTGGCACGGCTGTATAGTGCTTAGAAGCCTTCCGAATTGCACCAATTTTTGAGAGCCAGCGCAAGAGAAAATCCAGTTGCCTGATAGGGTCGTCCGAAGCCCGGACAGCTTATAGGGGTGGACTGTATCGTTTCGGGAAACCGCGCTGGCTTGCGCCGATTTTACGGTGACGATTGGCACTACGGATTGTGGTTTTGGGGCGTAACGTTGTAGGAAATCGCGCCACAGAGCCGATAGGGATGGAAAGGCGCGGCGCGAATGAGCGGCGCCGGCACGGAAATCGACCTTTTGTTGGAGAGGATGCTCCGGATGAGAAGAACTCACGCATGGTTGTTGGCCTTGGTTGCCGGCTACGTTGGGAGCGCGTATGCGCTCAACACGCCGCACACGCTGCATCGGGCCAGGACGCCGCATCTGGTGGAGCATCACGCGGCGAGCCATGCGGCTGGGCACGCGATTGCCGGCACAGCTCATCCAGCGGCTTCGGCAAAGGTCCCGGTAAGGGCCGGCCGGCGCGGGCGGGCTGCCTCGCGGGCTGCGCTGCGTGCGGTGAGCCTCCGCAGCGGGCATCGTGTTTACGAGCGCTTTACGGCTGACTCCTATGCGTCGAGCGAGATATTTTCCAGCGACGTGACGACGGGCGAAGACCCGGTCGTGCGCCAGGCGGCGATTGACGCGCTGGACGGCATGAACGGCACCGCTGTCGTTATCAATCCTTCGAATGGGCGCATTCTGGCGATGGTGAACCAGAAGCTGGCGCTCTCACCGGGCGCGGAGCCCTGTTCGACGATCAAGATTACCGTTGCGATGGCTGCGCTTTCCGAGGGCCTCGTTACGCGGGACACGATGGTGCAGTTGCCGGGCTTCAAGATGAACATGACCCAGGCGCTGGCCAAGAGCAACAACCTCTACTTTGAAGAGCTGGGCCGCGAGCTGGGCTTTGAGCGCGTGGAGCACTATGCGCGGGAGTTCGGCCTGGGCGAGCTGGCCGGCTATGAGGTTCCCGGCGAGCAGCTTGGCCAGTACCCCGACCATGCGCTGCCGGAGTCCGCGGGTGGCGTGGGCCGTATGTGCAGCTTTGGGCAGGGAGTCTCGCTGACGCCACTCCAGCTTGGCGCTTATGTGGCGGCGCTGGCCAATGGCGGAACGCTTTACTACCTGCAGCATCCGACGACGCCGGAGCAGGTTGCCGGCTTCGCTCCGCGCGTGAAGCGCAGCCTCGACATTGCGAAGTATCTTCCCGACATCGAGGAAGGCATGGCCGGCGCGGTCGAGTTCGGCACCGCGCGCCGCCTGAGCGCTAACTTCAAGGAGTTTCCGGTTTTTGGCAAGACGGGGACCTGCTCGAACAACGGCACTCGGCTGGGGTGGTTTGCATCGTTCTCGCAGACGCCGCAGGGCGGGTTGGTAACGGTCTTCCTGCTTGAAGGCGGCCGGCCGGTTTTTGGCCCTCGCGCCGCGGAGTTGACGGGCAACTTCTACCGCAATCTCTGGGACCGTAATTACTTCGCCGGTAAGGGCGTGCAGGCGACGGCCTCGGTGGCCCTGCCCGCGACGGAGACGATGAGCAAGTAGCAGTCTTGGTAATTCCGAAACAAGAGCCACCCGCGAGGGTGGCTCTTGTTCTTTGTGGCGTCATCATGGCAGGGATGCACCAAGCAGCATTTGAGGCCAAAAGCATACCTCAGGGCATAAAGGCCCAACTCGTTTGACCGGACTGATTGCCGGGGATAAATCCCCGGCCTACCAATCGTCTGCTATTGTGCGTCAGAGAGACAGAATGGCGTCTTTGAGGCAGAGTGTTTTCGAGTGGGGGATGGCATGAAACTGTTGGCGGCGCTGGCGCTGTTTCTGGCGGCATCGATTGCACAACCGCAGCAGGCTGCGCAACGGGTATCGCCGGGCGATTCCAGGCTTGACGTGCTTTTGGAGCGGCTCTATGCGTATGCGGATCAGTACCGCGCCACGCTGCCGTCGCTTTCCTGCGACGAGCGTGTCGATTCCCGGCAAGTGAGCTATGACGGCAAGGTAAGGAAGGTGCGGGTCGAAGGCACGATGCGGGTGCTGCGCAAGACGCCGCCCGTCCCGTTCGACCCGTTTAGCGAGCAGCATACGTTTACGAAGGTGAACCGAAGGTCGATCGGGAGTTCGAGCGTGGGAGAGCTGGATCTTCCGTACTTCATTCAGGGCATCTTTGCGAATCTGATCGGCTTTCACTATGTGGAGCTTAAGGATTGCTTCAATTTCCATGTCACTGCGCTGAATTACGGCGCGGCTGGGCAGAATGAGGTTCAGGTTGAAGTCGATCGGATGGCCGAGCCGCCGCAGACCGCCTGCCGGGCCATTCTGGCGGGCACGCACTACATGGTGATTGCTGACGCGGCGACGGGGCGCATCCGTCACAGCGAGCGCACGATCCCTGCCGAGGCCGCCGAACAGCGTGACGAGGCCTATTTCGCGGCAATCGACTACGCGCCACAGAAGTTCGGCGACCGCATCTTCTGGCTGCCGGCGAAGTCCTCCGCACACGATGACACGGGTACCGGAAGAATGGAGGCGGTTTATTCGAACTGCCACCGTTACGCGGGCGAGATGCGGATTATTCCGGATGCGGCGGTGGAGGTGGCGCAGCCCGGAAAGCCGTAGTGATTCTCGTATTTGTGGGCGGCGAGATGGGAAATTCTCCATGCCGGGCCAATCTGCTGTAACCTTTTTCCAACCGGATGAAGTTTTCTGCTGCACTGTTCCTTGTTTTTGCGTCTCTCGTGGGCTCTGCATTGCTTGCGCCGTTCGCACTTGGCGCACAGCAGGCTCGGCAGGGCGAGCCCGTGGTCGGATCTAGGCCCGGACCTGCGAACGTGCCTCTGCTCGACCGGCTCTACGCTTACTCGGACCAGTACAGCGCGGCGCTGCCCTCGCTCTCCTGCGACGAGTCCATCGTTTCGCAGGAGGTGAAGAACGGAAAGGTGAAGTGGGAGGTTCGCATCGAGTCCACGCTGCGTGAGCTGCGGAAAGGCGCGCCGGCGGCAGACGACAAATTTCCCGACGATCCCTTCAACGAGCATCACGATTTTCATAGCGTGGACGGCAAGCCGCCTAAGCCGAAGTTTCGCATCCCGTACTTTGTGCAGGGCGGCTTTGCCAACGGCGTAGGTTTCTCGCACCCGGAGCACCAGGCCTGTTTTGACTACACGATAACGGCTGGCGAGCAACCTGGAACCGTTCGCGTGGAGCGAACCGCCAGGGCGGATTCGGCCAATCCCGTTTGCGCGAAGGTCACGCCCGGCTATCATGCTGTCACGATTGCAGAAGAGGCGACGGGGCGCGTGCTGCACTCGGAGCGCACTATCTCCGAAGAAGAGGTGCGCCACGGCAACCAGGCTTATTTTGCGTCCGTCGATTACGCGCCGCGCCAGTTTGGCGACCGCACTTTTCTGCTGCCGGTCAAGTTTGTCTCGCAGGACCTGAAGGGCGAACATCGCATGGAGGCTACCTACTCGAATTGCCATCGGTATGCCGGCGATATGAAGATTATGCCGGATGCGGGGCCTCTGGAAGAGCAGCCGGCTGCGCCGCCAGAAACGCATTGAGCAGGATTGGACTGGATTGAGACGGTGATTGAGCTGGTGTGAAACGAAATGCCGCGGGCCGCATCGAATAGGTACAGGCCCCTTGGCAATGCACCGGAGAGCCATATCTGATTTTTCCTTTCTGCTTGTTGAGAACAGGGTTTGAGGACAGGACCGCGTCGATGGAGCTACCGACTCACATATTGCTGGCGTACGGCTACGCCGTGCTCTTCGGCTGGGTGCTGATTGAGCAGCTTGGCGCGCCGCTGCCCGCCGCGCCGCTGATTTTGGCCGCGGGGGCGCTTTCGGCCGAGCACGAGATGAGTTTTCCGCTGGCGCTGCTGGTGGGGCTGGTGGCGTGCATCGTTGCAGATAGCGCATGGTTCTTTACCGGGCGGCGCTACGGGCACGGCGTGATGCGCCTTCTCTGCAAGATGTCGCTGGAGCCTACGGTCTGCATCCGGAGGACGGAGGGATCGCTGGGTGGGCGGCGGCGGGTGACGATTATCTTTTCCAAGTTTGTGCCGGGCGTTTCGACGATGGTTCCACCGCTGGCCGGGCATGGCGGGATGAGCTTTGGGGAGTTTTTTGCGCTGGACGGGCTTGGCTCGCTGATCTGGGTTGGCGCGCTGCTGGTCTGCGGCCGGTTCTTCGGCGATGTGCTGAAGCACAATCCGGGCCTGCTGGACGAGGCGGGAAGATTTTCCGGCGCGCTGCTGCTGCTGGGCGTTGTGGGATGGCTCGGAATGCGGCTCTGGCGGCGGCACAGGATGCTGAAGAAGCTCGCGGCCTCGCGGATGGAGCCGGAGGAGCTGAAGCGGCAGATGGATGCGGGCGATCCGGTATTTGTTGTGGATTTGCGGCCGGCGATGGAGCTGGCCTACGACCCGTATACGCTGCCAGGGGCGCATAATTTCGCCTCCGGCAAGGTGCGCGAGTGGGCGGCGCAGGTTCCGAAGGACTCCGATGTGGTGGTTTTCTGTTCGTGTCCCGGCGAGGTGTCGGCAGCTAAGACGGCGCTCGATTTGCAGAAGTTCGGCATTGAGCGGGTGCGCCCGCTGCGCGGCGGCTACGAAGAGTGGAAGCGGCTGGGGTATCCGGTAGACCGGGCCGACGGTGTGACGGGGCAGGCGCTGGTGCAGATCGGGGAACTGCAATCCGAGGCTGAGGCAGGGGACTG